>CAZMGX010000198.1:0-9064 GCA_964565915.1 uncultured Gemmatimonas sp. | reverse complement strand
ACGCCTCGGCGCAACGCTTTTTCCTGTGGCTCATATCCGACGCCGCCGAACACCGGGATCACGTCGATTGGTGCGTACTTCGAATACTTCCGGAAGCTCTCCTCGACCTGCAGACACAATTCGCGCGTCGGCGTCAGGATGAGGACGCGGGTGCGCCGTGGGCCGCCCAGCAGGCGATGCACAATCGGCAGCGTGAAGCTCGCGGTCTTTCCCGTCCCGGTCTGCGCAAGCCCGATCAGGTCGCGCCCTTTGAGCGCCACCGGAATGGCATCACGCTGAATCGGGGTCGGACGCTCGTAGCCGGCATCACGCAGGGCGTCGAGCAGTGGCTGGGCGAGGCCCAGGTCGGCGAAGGTCGGATCGCCCAGTGAGAGTTCGATTTCTGTCGCAGTCATGTTTAGACCTGAAAGCTAATCGGCCACGCCCCCGCGTGGTCAAATGGCCTCAGATCAGGTCTACGCCCCGTCCGGAGACCCGTGCGATGAGACCCAGCCGGAAGGTGACATCGACCGACGCCGCCACCGCCGGATCGGCGCTGTCGTCCAGCGGCATCACCGGCCACGACCAGGCGGGCACCAACCCCGGCATCACGACCGACCGTGGCGCGTGCCAGATCCCCTTCCGATCACGGTCATCCAGCAGACGCTCGAACAGGCGCAGCCAGCCTTCGTGCCGCTTGAGGAACCCCAGACGCGCCACGATTTCCAGCCACGCGAGAGCGGAGGGCATATCGCCATCCATCGTGTTGCGGGTCGCGAGGTAATCGCCCAGCACCAACTGCGGTTGTTCGATCAGGTGCACCCCGACCTGCTGCACCGCGGCCTGCCGAGGCCAGGGTTGCGAGAGGTAGGTGAAGAGTCGGTCCATCACCTCATGACTCTCGCTGCGGAAGTGCGGCATGTGCGCCAGCATCACCAGCGCGTGAAACGACGGCGCGGCCACCTCGGCGGGAAGCACATGCTGGTTCCCCAGCCGGATCCACGGCTTCTGGGCCAGCGGCGAGCGCAGGTACGCCCCGATGCGGTCCGTAATCCGGCGAGCGGCACCACGAAGACGTGGATCGTTCTCATAGCCGGCCTGTGCCAGTGCCGCAGCGGCGGCCTCACGAAGCATCCGTCGGCCACGCCGAATCAGGTCTTCGTCGGGCTGCGCCGGCATCAACTCCGCCAGATAGGAGGGATCATCGTCCTCGGCGAGCAGCCTGAACAGCAGTCGTTTGGTCGACGCCAAGGCGGGCGTCTCCGGGTCCCAGCCCAGCTCCAGCAAGCGTCGGTACGCCGGAATCGTCCCCACTCCGACAACGCCCGCCGCGCTCGGCACGGTGAGCATCCCCGCCGGCCAGGTCCCGTCGGAATCCTGCATCATCAGCAGGTGCCATCCCTGCTGGGAGCCATACGGGACTCTGGCCATCGACGCCGCGTGCGGCGACCGAACCACATCAGCCATCGCCCGGTACTGTACGGCCGGCGATGCCTTCGACAACAGCCACGAGACGGCAAAGGTCGCCGGCGGCGGTGGTGGTGGCGGCGGCAAGGGCGTGGGCGGCAAGACGGCGCCAACGAGCGACTCACCGGCAGAGAGTCCGGCGGCTGGAGCCAGCTCACCCACTGTCGATTGCGGCGGGTGTTGCGTCGGCGGCAACTCGGCCCGAGAAGGCGGGAAGGGGTCCGTCACAGCGGGCTATGTTACGCGCACGGACCGATTCCGCTAGATCACCCCGCCGCTTTTCCCGAAAATCCGTAGCGAGCTCTTCAGTAGATGGCATCGGGTTGTTCAGGTCGTTTGTGACATTGTGCCCCAATGCGGCGCACCCCCGGGGCGCGTTAACGCTTTCCAGGGGTATTGCGTCAAACATCTGAGGTACGTGCCGCCGCGCGAACGCGCGGATGTCCGTGCCGTACGACCCCACCCAGGAAGAAACCGATGAAGACTTCGCTTCGCATTCTCGTTGCCGCCGCGTCGTTGGCGATCGCGGCCCCCGTGTACGCACAGGGTGGCGGCGGCGGTGGCGGCGGCGGGCAGCAGATGACGCCCGAGCAGCGCATGGCGCGCCAGAAGGAGCAGATGTTCAAGGACATCACGCTCGATGCCAAGGTAGCCGCCAAGATCGATACCATCATGATGGAGGCCGCCAAGAAGCAGCAGGAAGCGATGGCGGCCGCCCGTAGCGGTGGCGGTGACATGGCCGCCATGCGCGAAGCCAACCAGAAGATGACCGCCGAGCGCAACGCCGCCATCAAGGCGCTGCTGACGGACGAGCAGAAGGCGAAGTTCGACACGAACGTCGCCGGGATGCAGCAGGGCCGCGGCCGCGGCGGCATCTGAACGACGTCGCGAACCCTGACGGTTCGCACGGTGTGACCACGGGGATGCCGAGCGATCGGCATCCCCGTTGTTCGTTACGGGTCGTCCCTGCGGATCGCTTGTTCTTGGCGGGCGCGGCTTTGAGATTGCGAGACGATATGCCTGCCACCCCGGGAAACATCGCGCGTCGCGCGACGTCGATGCGCTGATGCGCGGCGAATTTGTGGACCTGTCCGGCGTTCGCGTGTACTGCTACGCCTTCGGGTCGCGCGGGGCGGGTGAGCCTATTGTGCTCGTGCATGGGGCGTTCACATCGTCGCACCTCTGGCAGGATCTGCTGCCGCGCCTGCCCAAGGGGCATCGGGTGCTCGTGCTGGACCTGCTCGGGCACGGCCGCAGTGATCCGCCCCGAGGGGCCTCGATGTCGATCGCGGGTCACGCCGCGCGTGTGGCCGAGTTGCTGGACGTGATGGGCGTGCCGGTGGCCTCACTGGTCGGTCATGGCCTGGGCGCCGCCATCGTCGCCTGTGTTGCCCGTCACGCACCCGAGCGCGTCGCACATCTGACGTTGGTCAACCCGACGTTGCTGGCGCTGAACGCCCGGGATGCCGCCATCAGCCCGCGCATGGCGCGTCTGGTCGCGCTGCTGCCACTCTGGCGCCGCCTGTCGCCCGGATGGTTGGCCTCCGCCTTGCACTCGGCGCTGTTGCCGGCCTACGCACATCGTGATGTCGGAGCGCGGTCTCTCGACTTGTATCTGCGCACGTTTCGTACGCGGGATGGACGGGACACGGCGTGCGCGCAACTGGCTGCGCTGCGTACATCACAACTCGAAGGCAGCGACTGCCTGCAGCCGGGCTCGATTCAGTGTCCGGTCGCGCTGGCGGTCGGCATGCTCGATCCGTGGCTCTCGAAAACGCGCCGCGAGCGGCTGATCGCCGCGCTGGAGCGCGCGTCGACGGTGGAGCTGCAGCAGACCCAACTTCCCGGCGTCGCGCACGTGGCGCCCGAAGAAGCCCCCGACCGTCTGGGCACGCTGATCGCCGAGCAGCTCACACGGTAAGCCGCCCGACGCGCCCCGCTCCATCGTTTCTCACGTCTTCTTCCTCATGCAACCGACGCCCTCCGCTCGCCTCGCCGCCATGCGCTCCATGGTGGAAAAACAACCGGACAATCCTCTCGCCCGATTCGGACTCGCCAACGAACTCCTGAAGGCCGGCCTGCATGCCGAGGCGGAAGCCGAGCTCGCGGCCTACCTCGCGCGCTACGATGACGAAGGCAACGGGTGGTTGCGGCATGCCGACGTGCTGTACCAGCTCGGACGGGTCGACGAGGCGCGTGCGGCCGCCACGTCCGGCATCGCGGCCGCGCAGCGGTTCGGGCACGGCGCGTTGGTGAACGAACTGGAGGCCCGACTCGAGGAGTGGGACTAGCGTGCTCCTCGCGTCCGACTAGAGCCGACGGACCTCGTCGGCCGCCTCGAGCGCGCGCCCGATGTCCTTCGACAACGCGCGCGCTTCCTGGGTGGCGTGGGTGACATCGTTGATGGCCGCCCCGACGCCCAGCGTGCGCAGCTTCACCATGTCGAAACGCAACGAGCGCAGGGCGAGCGACGCATTCTCCAGCTGACGCTGCATCGTCTCGCGCCGATCCACGAGTTCCTGCAGCGACGCGCGTTGGCGCGTGAGCAACGACAGGCGCCGTTCGTGATCCGGGGTCGACGATGATTCACCCTGCACGGCCGCGATGCGCGCGTCGAGTTGCGCGATCGCATTGCCGGGGATGTCACGTTCCAGTCGCTCAAGCCCGCTGGCAAGTGTCCCGATGCGATCCAGCAAGGCGTCGGCCGTCGGTTCGACATCCGGCACCATGGCGCGATCCGCGTCGGTCAAACGCGAGGCGGTCTCCTTGATCGTGAAGCGATCATCCACGGCATTGCGCACCGTGTCACCGTACGACGAGGCGAGCACGTCGGGCCCGGCCACACGGCGCATCACCTCATCGAGTTGGACCGACCGCGGGCGATCATCCGACTGTGCCGCGATGGTCTTCCACTCGTCGCTCAACGCTTCGTCGGCGGACACGCCAAGCCGTCGCAAACGGAAGTAGTCCATCGTCGCCAACTGCCCGCTCACGATGGTGCCGATCAGGCCGGCGACGAACGGCACCACCATCGGATCGAGATTGAACCCGCTGCCGATGGCGAAACTCACTCCTGCCGTGGCCACGCTGCCGGCGAGCCACTTGAGATGACGCTTGAACGCGCGGGCGGCGCGGGCGATGCGTTGCGGCTTCGGAGCGGCAGCCGTCGGCTCGTCGGCCGCCCGCTTCCCTTCGTCATCCCAGATCTGCCCCCAGGTGATGCCGCGTGCACGCAGCCGTCCATAGTGGCCGATGACGCCCATCGACATGCCCATCGCCGGGAAGATGGCCCACGGAAACTGCGGACTCGTCACGGCATTGATGGTGCCGAGGAACACGATCATGCCCGCGGTGAACGCCATGTGGCCCTTGAACCGGCCGATGCGCGTGGCGTCCGAACGCGCGTCACCGGACGCGCCATACTCCGCCACGTCGCTCCAATGCTCGCGCGTGACCCGGCGCTGGTCTTTCACCTGCGCGCGCCAGTCCCGCAGCGCATCCCGCTGCGCCGCCTTCCACTCCCGATGCTCGGCCCGGCTGGCCGTTGCGGGCAGCGGCGGGAAGTGTGGCATCGGCGGCAACGCGGCCAATGGCGGCAATTGTCGTGGCGCCGGTGACGGTTCACGCACCTGCCGGGGCGCCCAGTCTTCGGCGCGATGTCCGGCGCGCTCGGCGTATTCGTGCGCGATGTTGTCGCGACGCGCCGCGGCAGGCGGGAACTTCGCGGGTGTGTAGCCGGACGCCACGGAGCCGCCGCGAATGCGCAGCGACCCGTCGCGCTGGATCCGACGCAAGGCATCGCGCATCGCCATCGCGCTGTCCCACCGATCGTCCGGCTTCTTGGCGAGACAGCGTTCCAGGATGCCCACCAGCGCGCGCGGCGCATCGCTGCGCACCGACAGAATCGGCGTCGGCGTTTCACTCACGTGCTTCACGAGCATCGCGGGCGTCGTGCTGGCTTCGAACGGGAGCCGACCCGCCAGCATCAGGTAGCCGACGACGCCGAGCGAATAGAGATCGCTGCGACCGTCCACGTCTTTTTCGCCGGTGGCCTGCTCCGGACTCATGAAGGCCGGCGTGCCGACGGCGATACCCGTTTGCGTGAGGCGAGCGCCGCTCTCCGCGGCCCGCGCGATCCCGAAATCGGTGACCATGGCACGTCCCGATTCGCGGTCGAGCAGGATGTTGTCCGGCTTGACGTCGCGATGTACAACACCACTCGCGTGTGCGTACGCCAGTGCGTCGGCCGTCTGCTCCAGCACCGAGGCGATGAACTCGAACGGCGGCCTCGGCTCTCGCTGCAAGCGTGCGGCCACACTTTCACCGTTCACGAGCGCCATCGCAAAACACACCATGCCCGCTTCTTCGTGCACGGCGTAGATGGACACGATATGCGGATGGTTCAACCGCGCGGCCGTCTGCGCCTCACGCACGAAGCGTTCACGCACATCCGCCCGAAACGCGAGATCAGGTGGCAGGACCTTGAGCGCCACCTGCCGTTGCAGACGGACATCTTCGGCCGCGTACACGACGGCCATGCCGCCCCGGCCGATTTCGCGATCGATCAGGTAGTGATCACCGAACGCGGCCGTGACCCGATCACGCAGCTGACTCGCGTCGGCGGCATTCGCGGCCGCGTTCGCGGCGGCGCGCAGCGTCTCACTCATCCGACACCTACGCCGGTGACGTGGTGCGCGGACGGGTCGCGTCGCGCACCTCACCGGCCGCGCCGACGGCGATGTCCACGTCACGAGCCAACGCCATCGCCTGCTCCGCAATCGACGTGACACTCTGCACCGAGGACGAGCCCGTGCGCAGCCGCACCAGGTCGAGGCGCATGTTCTCGAGGGCAATGCGGCAGCTCTCGATCTGCGCGCGACGCGCGTCACGCTTTCGGTCAATGTCCACCACGGCACGGCGATCGCGACGCAGCTGGGCCAGTCGGCGAATGCGCGTTTCACTGTTCGATGTATCCAGCGGATTGGCTTCCGCCTCGAGTGCGGCAATCTCGGCATCGATGGCCTGCCCCTTCTCGGGCCCGACGGCGCTGTCGGTCGCCGCAAGGTCCACCGCCATCGACTCGATCCGGTTCACCAGCTCGATCGCCGTGGGTGCCACGTTGGGAATGCGTCCGCGCTCGGCCGCCGGGATCGTATCCAGCAACCGTCCGATCTCCTCGCGATCGGCCCGCGCCTGGCGCACGATGGGCAAATACGCGCCCAATGCGTCGTCACGCGCGGGCGGAGCACCGACGCCGACGGCGTTCGCAGCCGCGCTTGCGACGCCATGGAGCCGGCGCGCCGCCTTCGTTCCATGCCCCGGCGTCGGCGCTGACGGCGCCAGCACCCCGCGCAACGGACTGTTGTCCAGCTGGCCGAGCGCGCGCATTTCCTCACGCTTCTTGCGGCTGAAGGTCGCGTGAATGGAATCGACGACGTCGGAGATGACTTCGCCAAACATGCGATCCTTCGGCTGGCGCAAGACATCGTGCCAGTCGTATCCGTCACTCCACAGCTTGGCGTACTTCCACGCCATGATGACGGTCCAGATCGTCGTGATGCCGAAGAAGTCGCTATTGCCGAAAATGCTGACCAGCACCAGCGCGCCGTTCACGAACAGATACGGACCCAGCAGCTTGCGATACTTCTTGACGATGTCCGCTTCCCAGCGGGCGCGCTCTTCCATGCCCGGCCGGTAGCTGCTGCCGGCCTCGAGTGCCCCTGCCTGCGTCCCCCCGACCAGCGGCGCCGGAATGGACGACGCCACGCCGGTGCGCGACGAATAGGCCGGCGCCGAGTAGCCCGCCGCCGGCGGGGTCTGCGCCTGATAGCCACGGTTGGGGCTGGTTGACCCGGCCACCCCGACGTCGCCCATCCGCATGCCGCCGATGGGCGCGCCGTTGAACACGATCGGCGCGCCCTGGCCCGTACCCGAGGGGAGCGGCGTGGCCGGCACGACACCACTGCGCATGGCCTGCAGCATCTCCTGAGCCGTCTGGAAGCGCTGATCGGGCGACTTTTCCAGCAAGCGCATGACGATGCGCGCGAGGTCGGGCGGCACATCGTGACGACGCCGATCCACCGGGACCGGCATCTCCGCGAGATGCTTGACCAGCAGGGCCGGCGTCGTATTGCCCACGAACGGCGGCTCGCCGACCAGCATCTGGTAGGCCACGATGCCCAGCGAATAGAGGTCGCTGCGCGCGTCCAGATCGCGATCCCCCGAGGCCTGCTCGGGTGACATGTAGGCAGGCGTGCCGATGGCCATCCCCGTGGCGGTCAGCCGCGGTGTATCCCCGCTGTCCGTCGCCGCCCGCGCGATGCCGAAGTCGGTGACCAGCGCGCGGCCGTCGATCGCATCGATCAGGATGTTGTCCGGCTTGATGTCGCGGTGGATCACCCCGCGCGAATGGGCGTACGACAAGGCATCGCCCACTTCCATCAGCCATCGGCGCACATCGTCGATCGGCAGCGGCCCACGCTTCTGCAGCTGCTTCGCGAGGTTGTCCCCGTCGATGCACGCCATGACGAAGAACACCAGGTTCCCGACCTCATCGACCGAGTAGATCGGGACGATGTTCGGGTGGCTCAGCTGGGCGGCCGTTTCGGCTTCCCGGAGGAAGCGCGAGCGAATGTCACGTCGAAACGACAGCTCCGGTGGCAGGAGCTTGATCGCGACGTGTCGCTTCAGGCGCTTGTCGCGCGCCCGGTAGACGATGCCCATGCCGCCACGCCCGATCTCCTGGTCCACCTCATAGGTGGCACTGAGCGCATTTTCGACATGCGCGCGGAGTTCGAGGTCGTCGGACGACTGGGCTGCGGAATCGGGCACTCGTTGGGGATCGAAGGGGTCCACTCCAGACCCACTAGTGTAGCACCGGGGTAGAAGTGGCGACAGCATTTCCGCGCCGGGGAAACGACGACGGGGTAGAGACCAGCCGTCCCGGCATGGAACTGACGGTCCCTACGTCAGCCGGTCAGGGAAAAGTTGCAAACCCTGCCGCGATGGCGTAAACCAGACGGTGCGGAACGTGCCACTTGAGGCGCCAATCCTCTTTCGACAGGAACGATCGTATGGGCCAGCGCCAAACTCTCCCCGTGTTGCCTCTCCGCGGCACGGTCATGTTCCCCGGCATTACCGCGCCAATCGCGGCAGGCCGCCCCGGCACCCTGCGTGCCATCGAAAACGCCGTCAAAGGCGACCGGCTGGTGTTTGCGGTTGCCCAGCGCGACAACACCGAAGAGCCCACGGCCGACATCCTGTTCACGACGGGCGTCATCGCCCGTATCGGGCAGATCCAGCGCGGGCTGGGCGGCGTCCAGCTGCTCCTGCAAGGCGAGCAGCGCGCCACGGCACTCCAGTACAGTGAGCAGGACGGGCATCTCGTGGCCGTCATCGTCCCGGCCGAGGAGATGATGCCCCTCGACCTCAAGGACCCGGCCTTCGAGGCACTCCACAAGGAAGCGCGCGAGCGCGCCGCCGAGCTGGGCGAGAAGCGCGGCCTCCCCGAAGAGGTCGTTCATCAGGTGCTCGACTCGGTCGACGACGCCGGCAAGTTCTCCGACCTCGTCGCCGGCTACATCGAACTCACGGTCCCTGAAAAGCAGGGGCTGCTCGA
>CAZMGX010000197.1:6800-9100 GCA_964565915.1 uncultured Gemmatimonas sp. | reverse complement strand
TGGGGGCCACACAACGCGAGATCCTGGCCCAGTTCCTCGCCGAAGCCGTGTTGATCAGCCTGGCCGGTGGTATTGCCGGCATCCTGCTGGGCGGCGCGATCGCGCTGGGCATCGAGCGACTCGCCGACATCAAGACGATCGTATCCGGCGCCTCGGTGGCCGTGGCGTTCGGTGTGTCCATCTCCGTCGGTCTCATTTTCGGCATCCTGCCCGCCTGGCGTGCTGCGCGTCAGGACCCTGTCGTCTGCCTCCGCTACGAATGACACGCATTGTTCGTGGGCTTCTGGCCCCCGCCCTGCCCGGGCGCCTCATGCTGATATTGGCCGTGGCTGGCGTTTCCGCACCCGTACGGGCGCAAGCACCGCGGCGAGGTGGTGACTCCCTTTCGCTGGCGCAAGCCATCGAGATCGCGCAACAGCGCGGTCCCTCCGCGCGGTCGGCGGCAAGCACGCGTGATGCCGCGCGGTATCGTGATGCCGCGTTCAATGCGCGCCTGCTGCCGCAACTCTCGTTGAGTGGAGACCTGCCGATCTACTCGCGGGCCATCATTCCCGTGGTGCAGCCCGACGGCACCACGCGCTTCGTGCCGCAACAGCAGCGTCAGACGGCACTGACCATGCAAGTGGCGCAGCGGTTGCCGTTCACCGGCGGCGACCTGTTCGTGGCGTCCGGCCTGACGAACGTCAATATCCTTGGCCAGCAGGAGACGCGTCTCTGGCGTTCGACGCCGTTCCAGATCGGCATCCGTCAGCAACTGTTGCGCCCCAATGCACTGGCGTGGGACAACCGTGAGCAGGACATCCGCACCGATGTCGCCGAGCGGCAGTACCTCGAGAACCGCGAGTCCATCGCGCAACAGACCGCCTCCTTGTTCTTCGACCTGTTCGCGGCGCGCACCGCGCTGGCCAACGCCGAAGCCAATGCGCGGGTGAACGACACACTCTTCATCCTCAACAAGGGGCGCTACGAGGTCGGACGCATTGGCGAGAACGACCTGCTGCAGAGCGAATTGGCGATCCTGCGTTCGCGCAACGCGGTTGATGCCGCGCGGCTCAACGTGCAACGCGCCGCCGCCTCGTTGCGGCTGCAGCTCGGCATGCCCGACGATGCCCCGATCGACCTGGTGGTGTCCAACGAGCTGCCGGCGATGGTGATCGACACCGCCGTGGCCGTGCGCGAGGCCCTGCGGAACGCGGCCCAGCTGCGGGAGCTGGACCTCCAGGAGCTGCAGCAGAAGCGGCGGCTGAACGAGGCCAGACGTAACACGTCCGTCGGCGCGACGGTGTCGGCCAGCGTCGGTTACAATCAGACGGCCCAGAATCTGAACGAGTCCTACCGCGCGCCGCTGCAAAGCCAGCAGTTCTCGGTTGGCGTCGAGCTGCCGCTCGTGCAATGGGGCGCACGCCGCGCCGAGATCCAGGCGGCACAGGCGGATCGGGACCGCGTCCTCACCGATTCGCGGCGGACGCGGGAGCAACGCGCCCAGGATGCGCGCTTCGCGGCGCTCGAGGTCGAGCAGGCAGCCCGGTTGCTGGCCACCGCCGCCAAGGCCGACAGCGTCGGATCCAAGCGCTTCGAAGTCGCCCGTAACCGGTACACCATCGGCCGGATCGACATCAGCAACCTCTACATCGCCCAGGTCGAGAAGGACCAGGCCCTGGAGAACTACGTGCTGGCGCTCCGCGGCTACTGGGACGCGTTCTACCGGATCCGCCGACTGACGCTCTACGACTTCGTCAAAGGCGCGCCGATCCGGTAACCCTGCTAAACTCCGGGAACCTCGATCACCTCCGTTCCGGCTCCGGGAGTCTTGCATGAAGGCGTTCTTCACGGCGATTGCCGCCAATCTCGTCACCATTGCCCTCTGCGTGGTGGGTGGCATCATCCTGCTGATCGGCATCGCCGCCGCCGCCGGCGGGGACAAGGCCGTCGCGGTGCGGAAGGGGTCTGTCCTGATCGTGGACCTCGACCAGACGCTGGTCGATGCGCCCACCGCCACGGAACGCCGTTCGGTGCTCGACGACGCGCTCTTCTCGGGTGGCGAGCGCACGGTGCCGCTGCGCGCGGCCATGCTCGCCCTGCGCGCGGCGGCCGGCGACGACGATATCTCCGGGGTGTTGCTGCGCGGCTCGATCAACCCCAGCGGCTACGGATCCGGCTACGCGGCGCTCCGCGAACTGCGCTCGGCCATTTCCGACTTCCGGAAGTCGAAGAAGCCGGTACATGCGTACCTGATCAACCCGGACACGCGCGACTACTACGTGGCTTCGGCGGCGTCCGTCATCACGCTCGACCCATTC
>CAZMGX010000197.1:0-6790 GCA_964565915.1 uncultured Gemmatimonas sp. | reverse complement strand
CCGGGCATGTCGGCCGAACAGCTGTTCTTCGCCGGCCTGCTGGAGAAGTACGGCGTCGGCGTGCAAGTCAGCCGAGTCGGTCGATTCAAGGCGGCGGTGGAGCCGTTTACGCGATCGGACATGAGCCCGGAAAGCCGGCTGCAGACGCGCGCCTATGTGAATGAGATGTGGGCCGAAGTGAAGCGTGGCATTGCCGAGAGCCGCGGGATCGACACGATGGCGCTGCAGACGCTGGTGGACGCGCAGGGCATCATCCTGCCCGCCGACGCACGGTCGGCCCGGCTGATCGATCGCGTGGCGTACTTCGACGAAGTGCTGAGTGACCTCGAGGTGCTCGCGGGCGTGCGTCCCACGGCGGCGGGTCGGCGTGCCGCCGACAGCGGCGCCGCGGTGGTGCCACCGGCCGAGAATACGACGGCGGATACATCGGCCGTTGGTGCGCCGGATGCGTCGGCCCTGCTCGGCCTGCCAAGCCTGCCGCAGGTCATGCTGGGCGACTATGCCCCGATCGCCGCCGCCCGCTCCCGCGTGCTCGGGGCGAAGCAAAGCGTCGCCGTCGTCTATGCCGAGGGAGACATTGTCGACGGCGCCGGTGGGCCGGGAAGCATCGGCGGTGATGGCCTCGCGCGTGAGCTGCGCCGCCTGCGCGCGGATGCGTCCGTGCGCGCGGTGGTGCTGCGCGTGAACAGCCCGGGCGGCAGCGCGATCGCGTCGGAGAAGATCCAGCGCGAGCTGGCGTTGATTCGTCGCAGCAAGCCCATCGTCGTGTCGATGGGCACGGTGGCCGCGAGCGGCGGCTACTGGATTTCGACGGCGGCCAGCCGCGTGTTTGCACAGCCCAACACGATCACCGGCTCGATCGGCGTATTCTCGCTCGTGCCCAACATCAAGGTGCTGGCGAATCGTCAGGGCGTCACGTTCGACAGTGTGAAGACGGGTCGGTATGCCGACATCTTCACGCTCTCCCGCCCGCGAACGGACGACGAGCTCGCGGTGCTGCAGCGCGGCACGGATGCCGTGTATGACGCCTTCATCGACCGCGTGGCGACCGCGCGCAACCTGTCCGCGGACTCGGTTCGCCAGATCGCCGAGGGACGCGTCTGGTCCGGCACCGATGCCATGCGCATCGGCCTCGTGGACTCCATCGGCGGGCTCGATGTCGCGATCACCAGTGCGGCCGGTCTGGCCAAGCTGACTGGCGATTATGACATCAAGGAGTATCCGCGGACGAAGTCGACCACGGAATTGCTGTCGGAGATGTTCGAGAGGAATCCCGAGCCCGTGGCGTCGCTGGCGTTGCCGTCGGTCTTTTCCGGCCGCGGGCCGGCGCAGCAGCTTGGTCGTGACGTGATGCGTCAGCTTGGTGTGCTGCTGACTTACGACGACCCGCGCGGTATCTACGCGCGGATGCCCTACGTGCTGGTCATTCGTTGATAGCGGGCACGCGGGTCAACGGCGGAACAAACTGCTTCCACGGATAAGAACAGATAACAACAAATCAAACGCCGGGATTTTGACACACCAACATCATGTGGTGGAGTTATCACGACCGTTGATCTGTTTGTATCTGTTGGTATCCGTGGATGCTGTTTAGTCAGTTCAGCGAGCTCTGGAGATCCGGCTCACCTGCGCGTCCCACTCGGCCCACTCGGCCTTGGCGGCGCCCAAGTGAGCCTCGGCATTGCTCACGGCTGTTGCCGACGCACCGCGCGTCCGCACGTCGTTCAAGCCCCACTCCAGCGCGCCCACACGCGAGGCGCAGATCGCACGTTGCGAGATCGCGCGGTCGTAGTGAGGGGCACTCCACGCGGCCATCGGGCGGTCATCGTCGATGCCGTACAAGCTCCAGATGCCGTCGGTTGTGGGTATGGTGTCTAACAGCCAGGCGTCGAGGTCTGCCATGTCCGTGTCCGGTGAATGAGTAAGCGTGCCCTTGGTGTGCCACACGGCACAGATGCAAACTGAGCAGGGAATGGTGATCGGCGCCAGCCGTCAGAACGTCAAGGTGCGACCTTCAACGCCCCGTGACACGCATCGAGAGAAACACCCGTCGACGCAATCCAGGCTCGTAGTACCGATTGCGCGTGGCATTGACGACGACGCTCGGGGCAAAGTGCCGATCGAACACGTTGTCGATGCCTACGGTAGGTTCGAGGCCAACGCGCCCCCACCGCGGCGCCCCCGCGTACCCGCCGCGCAGCGCCCACACGCCATATCCGGCGGCCGTGACCAGCCCAGCATCGTTCGCCGTCATGCGTGAGGCCATCGTACCTTCCACGGTGCCGAAGAACCCACCGGCCCGTGCGGTCGTCCACAGCTGGGCCATCTGAGCGGGAATTCCCGGAATGGGCTTGCCGGCGTAGTTCGTGGTGCCCACGACGTAGCGATCGTAGCGAAAGTGCGAGCGGGTGTATGACGCACCGACGTCCACGTGCGGGAGCGCCGCCAGCACACTCGATTCCAGCCCCGTTCGCGATGTCTGACCCGCATTCCGGAACGCGCGTCGCCCCGGTGCATTCGGCACATCGAACGGAACGAGTTCGTCTTTCACGATTGCCCGGAAGGCCGCCAGCTCGATGCGCACACGGCTGGCCACGAGTGCCTGCAGGCCGCTCTCGATCGTTCGGGTCAATTGTGGTGCCAGCACACGATTCAATCCGGCCGCGCCATCCACCTGATTGGTGAGTTCGGTGATCGTCGGCGTTTCGAACGCGGAACTCCAATTCGCAAACACGGACCATGTCGGTCTCGCGCGCCACACGACGCCCAGCATCGGCGTGGTGGCCGCGAGATTTCGTGCACCAGAATCATCGGCATTCGTGCTGGTGATGAACCGATCGTCCACGCGGAAGTCGACCTGGTCCCGACGCGCGGCCACACTCACGAACACATCGCCCGGCGCCTCGACCTCGGCGCGCGCATACACTCCGAGGCCGCGCACCAGCTCGCGCTGATCCAAGCGAATCGCGCCGCGCTCGGCACCGGCCGTCGGGCATCGGACGGACGTCGGTGCCGTCAGGACGTCGGCGCAGTTCTCGAAGTTCAGTCGCGAGTCGTCCTGTCGCTGCGCGTCGAGGCCAGCCGTGAAGCGCAGCGGCCACGGCACCTGCGCCACACGGAGCGAGGCGCGCAAGGAGGCGCCCGTCACCGCGCGATCCACGGCCACGATCGCAAAGGGCAGCGGGTTGTCGAGCGTGCGCGTCCCCGCAAACACCGTCATGTTGACGGACCGCTGGCTGTTGCCATGCGTCGCGATCAACGCGATTTGTTGCTGCCGAACGGCCTTGCGGGACTGCTTGGTGATGTTCAGCGAATCCGGAAGCTCGGGATCGCGTGCCAGTTCCGCGGCCGTCAGCGCACCCGTATTCTCGGCACGCGGCGTGTCGTAGTGCGTCCCTTGCAGCTCGAGGCGCGTATGCCCGATCGTGGCGAAGGTGCGGGCAAACACATGCGCGGCGTCCACACGCGACCATTGACGGGCGCCGTTCCCGTTGGTGCGGGTAACGGTCAGCAGACCGCCAACGTCTCGCAGGCCGCTCTGGTCGGTCTCGTTGCGCGCTTGCATACTGGACACGGTAGCCGTGGTTCGCGCCAGCCCTCCGCCGTTCCACCACCGGACGTCCGCGCTCAGCGGGGCCGGTACCGGGTCCTTGGAGCGGAAGTCCACAACACCACCGGCGGCGTTCCCGTACAAGGCCGCGGCCGTCCCACGTACGACCTCCAGACTGCCGACACTTTCCAGCTCGAGCCAATCGATCGGGGTCTGCCCATCCGGGAGCGAGAGCGGAATGCCGTCTCGCATGACGCGGACACCACGCACACCGAACGCCGATCGCGCGCCGAACCCGCGAATCGTCAGGCGCGGGTCCTGCGACGGATTCGCGCGCTCCTGCACCACGACGCCCGGCACGCCCAGCAGCAGGTCGGAAAGGGATACGCGTCGCTGACCGGGGCGAACCGCGTCGGGCGACACGCGCGTCGTGGCGAACGGCACCTCGAACGGCGAGCGCTCCCCGTCGCGGGACACGGTGATCGCAATCGGGCGCAACACGGCGCGGGCGGAGTCGGTCGGCGGGGTCGTCTGAGCAACGGCGGGGACGGTCCACCCGGCGACCATGAGCACAACGTAGCGGAGATTCGGTGTCGGTTTCAGCACCTGTGGACACTGGCGCCAAACGACGTCGTTGTCGAGAGCGCGCCACACGGAATCCGACGAGACCTGCGTCCAACTACGCGGCCGGTCTCAGTCCGGGCTCCGGCACACCGGCTGCCGCTCGCCGGCGGCTTCGTCGAACAGCTCGCCGGTCCGGTCGCAGATGACGCCGGTGTTCAGGTCACGAATCGACATGAACCAGTGTGAGGCGTCGGCGTTCCAGTCCTTCACGGATTGCCGCGGCCCGAGCTGCATACCGCGATCGCGGAGCTCTGGCCACGTCGCAAACCGTCCGAATGCGGCGCGATACTCCGACTGGCTCGTGTGCACACGCGCCATTGTCTCCCCGAGAGCGGCAATGGCGCGCGACTCCTGGCTGGAGGTGACGAGGCGCATCGACACCAAGATCACGGCCACGATCACGAACACGCTGACCATGCCGACGACGACACGGTTGTCGCGTGCTTCGCGGTTGCCGGTCGTGGGGGCCGAGGGCCGTCGAGTCGGCGGGACTCGCGCGGCCGACGTCGTCGATGCGCGACGCGCGGGTGCGGAAGGCATGCTGGCCATGATAGCTGCAGGACGAATCAGGGGGCATGGACGCATCGGCACGACCGTCACAGTCGTGAAGATTTCCGGGCCGAAACGCCTGGCGGTCCAGGCCTCCGTCACAACGGCGGCCCTTATATTTCGCCCATGTACTTCCATCAGTTCTTCGATCAGCCGCTGGCGCAGGCGAGCTACCTGATCGGCTGTCAGGCAACGGGCGAGGCGATCGTCGTCGACCCGCTGCGCGACGTCGCCGAGTATCAACGGGTCGCCCTCGCCGAAGGGCTTCGCATCACCCACATCACCGAAACACACATCCACGCGGACTTTGTCTCCGGCGCCCGGGAACTGGCGGCCGCGACTGGGGCGCACCTCTTCCTGTCCGCGGAAGGGGGGACCGACTGGCAGTATGCATTCGCCGCCGGCGACGGCGCGACGTTGCTGCACGACGGCGATGTCATCCACGTCGGCAACATCCGGCTCGCGGTGATGCACACACCTGGGCACACGCCGGAGCATCTGTCGTTCGTGGTCACGGACACGCCGCGTGCGGCCGGTCCGATGGGCATTCTCACGGGGGACTTTGTCTTCGTGGGTGACGTCGGCCGACCTGACCTGCTCGAGCGGGCAGCCGGTGTCGCCAACACGATGGAGGCCGGCGCACACACGCTCTATCGCTCGCTCGCACGTTTTCGCACCCTGCCGGACCATCTGCAGGTCTGGCCCGGACACGGCGCCGGCTCCGCCTGCGGGAAGTCACTCGGCGCGGTGCCGTCCAGTACGGTCGGCTATGAGAAGCTGTCGAACTGGGGCGTCGCGGAGACGGACGAAGCGCAATTCGTGCGTGGCGTGCTGGAGGGGCAGCCGGAACCGCCGCGCTACTTCGCGCAGATGAAGCGTATCAATCGCGCCGGTCCCACCATTCTTGGCGGCATTCGCTCGCCGCAGCAGCTCGACGGCGCTGACGTCGTTGAGATTGCCGGTCAGGTATGGCTGCTCGACCTGCGCGCTGCCGCGGCCTTTGCCGACGCGCACATCCCGGGATCGTTGTCACTGCCGTATTCCCGTTCGTTCTCGACGTGGACCGGCTCGCTCGTGCCGTATGACGTCGATCTCGTGTTGTTGGCCCCGGATACCGACGACGCGGCAGTCATCGCGAAGGCGGCGCGCGACCTGGCCATGATCGGCCTTGATCGCATCGTCGGTTGGAGTGTGGCCAGTGCAACTCTCGCTGCATGGACAGCTGATGGGCGCGCCGTCGAAGCCGTCGAACAGATGACCGTTGCGCAGTTGCAGGCGTGGCGCGGTGCGCCACTTGCCGTCATCGATGTACGTGGCGAGAGCGAGTGGCTGGCTGGCCATCTGCCCGGCGCACAGCACGTGCCCCTCGGCGATCTTGCCGCGAACTTCGCCTCACTGCCCTCGACGCCGTTGGTGATCCAGTGTCAGTCCGGCGCGCGCTCCGCGATCGCCACCAGTCTGTTGCAGCGACTGGGTCGCCATGATGTCCGCAACCTGGTCGGCGGATACAACGCGTGGCGAACGCGTGAGGGGTAAAAATCGGCGGAGCTCAGTCCTCCGTCGGTGACTGGATGCGCTCGCTGAGCGCATCGCCCACCACGCGCCGTTCGCGGGTTCCGCCGACGCGCAGGGCATCCACCATCGCAAGCAGATGGTGCAGTCGCGGGTCGCGCGCGGCGACGGCCGGCAGGTTCGCGAACAGCGGGACCAGCGACTCGCCGCGGACGTCGGCCTTGTCACTCGGCCACACCAGCGCACGCGCCGGCGCGCCGTCGACGAAGAGCGACGCTATCTCCGGGGACGTCCACGCGGTCGGCATACCCGTCCGCTCTGGCCCGTACACCGCGGGAAAGACATACCGCACGCCCTGCAGCAGAAAATCGCGCAGCGACGGGCGTACGATCGTCCGACTTGCCGGCCGGCACAATCCGGCAAGCTGCAGGCGCGCGACCGAGCGGTGTACGGCGCTGGTGCTCGTCACAAGGGCCTCCGCCAGCGGCTCATAACGATCTTCCGGAACCAACAAGAGGCGAAGCGCGACGGCGACATCGAACGGCCGGAGAGATG
>CAZMGX010000196.1:0-9130 GCA_964565915.1 uncultured Gemmatimonas sp. | reverse complement strand
CGGCACGCTCGGGGTGAACACCTCGGCGGACGTTGGGTTCGACATCGCCGGCAACAACGGCACGGCGTATGTGACGCTCACCCTCGGCGGCGGGGTGCCGGGCTCGACCCTCTTCGTGCTGAACCTGGCCAGTGGCACGCTGTTCCCCGTGGGTGGTGTGGCCCACACGACGGCACTACGCGGCATCGCCATCGCCCCGTGACGCCCTTTCGAGGGTCAGCGTCTCTGGACACCGACACGACGGGTTTCGACGACGCTGACCCTTGAAATGACGTGGGGATGGCGGGTTGGCGGCGGCTTGCCGCGGTGGGGCCCGACGTGCAAACTGCACAGGCCATGACCACGTACCGCACCGCCACTTGTCCAACCTGCAGTTCGGTCGTCGCCGACGGCGACCGATTCTGCAAGCAGTGCGGTACGGAGGTGAGTGGCATCTCGTCCTCGATGTTCAACGGACCCGGCGCCACGGCGTCGAATACGCCGGCCGGCATGGGTTTACCGGCCGGCTCACCGTGGGAGCAGGTGCTCCAGCGACTGCGCGCCGTCACGGTCGGCGAATTCGAGGTGGGTCGTGAGCTCGGTCGCGGCGGCATGGCGGCCGTGTTCCTCGCGCAGGATATCTCGCTCAATCGCCGCGTCGCGATCAAGGTGATGGCGCCCGGCTTGATGATGGGCGATGACATGATCCAGCGCTTTCGGCGCGAAGCGATCACCATCGCCAACCTGCAGCATGCCCACATCGTCACGGTGCACGCCGTGCGACAGATGGCCGACCTGCATTTCTTCGTGATGCAGTTCGTGGAAGGACAGTCGCTCGATGGCGTGCTGCGGTCGCGCGGGGCGCTGCCGGCGGCGCTCGTGTTGCCGATGCTGCACCAGGTGGGATCGGCGCTCGCCTACGCGCATCGCCGCGGCGTGATTCATCGCGACATCAAGCCGGGCAACATCCTGCTCAGCGCGGATGGTGATGCGCTGGTGACCGACTTCGGCATTGCGAAAGTCGCCGAAGGACCGACACAGACGCAGACGGGCATGGTCGTGGGCACTCCCTCGTACATGAGCCCGGAGCAGTGCTTCGCCAGCGAACTGGATGGCGCCAGCGATCAATACTCGCTGGGCATCGTGGCCTACCAGATGCTGTGCGGACGTGTGCCGTTTGTCGGTGGCACATTCGAGATCATGAAGGGGCACACGACGGAGCCCGTGCCGCCGCTGCGCGAATTTGCGCCCGATGTGCCGCCGCAGGTGGAGAGCGCCATTCTCCGCATGCTCGCCAAGAAGCCGTCCGACCGCTTTGCGTCCTTTGGTGAAGCCTTGGCGGCCATGGGCGCCGAGCCGCTGGGCGAGCATAGCCCGTTGCGCGCCGAGATGATCCGATTGGCGGCGGTGGAGGAGCGGCGCGAGGCCTTGGGTGATCTCCTGCGTACCCCATCGAGCCCGGTTTCCGGAGCCCGATCAGGAGCGCGGGCAGCCGCCACGCCACGAACACCCGCGCCAGCAACTGCCGTGGCCGTCGCCATTGCCCCTGTGACGAGCGACATCGAAGTTGGGGAGACCATTACCCTGCGCGCGTCCGTGCGTGGCGCCGAAGCGTCGATGCTCGCGTGGAGCACCGACACGCCGGCCGTCGTCCAGGTCGACGCCACGAGCGGCGCGCTGCAGGCGCTCGCCGTGGGTGAAGCTCGGGTGACCGCGCGGGTCGGCACCGTGGATGAGCACTTGTCACTGCGCGTGGTGGTACCACAGGTCGCCTCGTTGCGGGTGACGCCGGTGGCCGGGGATGTACGCGTCGGTGATTCGCTGGTGCTGACGGCGGAAGCGCTCGACCGGCGCGAGCGTCCGTTATCTCGCCCGCTGACGTGGCGCGCCGTGGGTGCGTCCGCGGTGATCGACGGCGCCGGCGTGGTACACGCACGGGCGGTTGGCCGCACCGACATCACGGTCACGTGCGAAAACATCTCGGAGACGGTCATCCTGCAGGTGCTGCCGGCACTGGCAGCCCGCGTGGAGATCGTTGCCCCGACCGATCATCTGGAAGTGGGCCACGCGGTGACGCTGTCGGCCGTCGTCTATGATGCGCACGGAACGCGGCTGACGGATCGCGCGCTGCAGTGGAGTGTCGATCGACCCGAACGGGCCCGCATCGACGCCGCCGGTGTACTCAGCCTGCTCGGCGACGGGGCGATCGTGGTGCGTGCCACCTGCGAGCGCGTCGAGTCGACCTGTGCCCTCTCGATCGCACCGGCGCGCGCGGTCAGTGTGAGCATTACCGGCGTTCCTGCGTTGCTGCGCGACGGCGATCGGTTCTCGCTTACCGCGACGCCGCGCGATGTGCGCGGAACGGCGCTGACGCGAGCCGTGACCTGGCGTTCGAGCCAGCCGACGGTCGCCAGTGTGGATGCCAGCGGCGCGGTGCACGCGCGCACCGCCGGTGCCGCCGACATCACGGCCACGATCGACGGCGTATCCGCTTCCGTGTCGTTGGTCGTGCACGTCACGCCGCCGCAGTTTGCCGCCGCGTCGGTGCCGAATGAGCGTGTCTCGACGCCAGCGAGTGCGACGGCGGTGCTGCCGGGGTTGGAGGCGACGAAGAACCGCGTGGTCGAGCCGCCCATTGCGGTCGCGTCACCGGAATCCTCCGCCGCCGCGTCTACGATGTCGGGCGCTTCGCAGGCTCAGGCCGCTCCGGAACAGCCCACCCGATCTGCCGGCGGTTCGGCCCCATCTCGCGGGCGGCCGGCATGGATCTATGGTGCGGCCGTGGTACCGGTCGCGCTGGTGATCTGGATGTTCACGCGGGGCGGCGAGCCGGCGGCGACTCAACCGGCCGACACCACCACCGTCGCCGCGCCAGATACACCGAGTGTGGCGACCGGCAAGACGCCGGAGTTGGGCGACTCACCTCAGCCTGCGCCAGAGGGCGGTACGGCCGCGCCGCAGAAGGAAGACTCCGTTGACCGGGCGGCTGCCGGAACGGGAGCACCAACGGGGACCGGCGCTGGTACGACGGTCGTGCGCGTGCTGCGGGTGGCCCCGCCGGCGAAGACGACGCTGAAGGTCGCCGAGTCGATCACCTTGGCCGCGACGACGGAAGATCGCGCCAGCGGACGCCGCGTCCCTGGCACGATCCGGTTCCGATCCAGTAATCAGGCCGTCGCGCGTGTGACCGACCGCGGTGTCGTCACCGCCGTCGCGCCGGGCAGCGCGACCATCACGGTGGACGCCGGCGATGCCGGTCGGAGCACGATCGCGTTGACGATTGCTGCCGGCGACGTGGCCGAGCGCACGGTCATCGAGCCTCCAGTCGCTCCGCCCAAGCCCCCCGTTGTGACGACCAACCCGACGACGACCACATCGAAGACGGATTCGGCACCGGTGGTGAAGCCGACGCTGCCGGTCGCGACGGTCTCGCAGGCGCAGTTGGCGGCCGAGGCCCGCGACGTCGTGGAAGCGTACATGCGGGCCTTGGAAGCCATGGACATCAAGAGAGTTCGGTCGGTGTATCCGGGCATCTCGACGCCGGATGCTTCCATACTGTCTGAGATGTTCAGCAACGCGAAGGCCCTTCAGTTCTCAATCCGGTCGATGACGGTCGCGGGTGCGAGCGGCGCGTACGAGGCGACGCCCGGCTCACGAACAACCGTGAATGTGGGCGTGACCTACCGAGTGACGCCCAAGCGTGGATCGTCGCCGCCGCAAAACGAAACATGGCCCGTGACGCTGGAGCGTGAGGCGACTCGTTGGCGGATCATTTCCATCAGCGGCCAGTAGCGTTCGTAGTCACAGTTCGCTCGTCAAAGGTTTGTCGCACGACGGCGTCGGCTCCTTGCGCCCCCTTCGGGCGGGCCGCATCGTTTGCTCATGCGCTATTCTCATGCTGCACTACGGCTCACTCGCGTCGCGTCGTCCTGGCTCCTGTTGTGCCTGATTGCGCTCAGTGCGGCATGCGGCGGCGGCGATCCGACCGGCCCCGTCCTTTCGGTCAACATTGAAGCCGTTTCGCTGGAAATCGGCGGATCCGTTCAGCTGAGTGCCAGAAACGCCACGACGACGGTCACGTGGACGTCCAGCAACACTGCGGTCGCAACCGTGGTGTCGACCGGCTTCGTGACCGCGGTTGGACCCGGTACGGCCACCATCACGGCGACCGCTGGCTCGGCGAGTGCCTCCAGTACCGTCACGGTGCTGGCACCACCTGTCATCGCGCTCTCCGGCACCACCGCCAGCTTCACGGCGCGCGCCGGTACGGCGAACCCCGCAGCGCAGACGATCACCGTCAGCAACGGCGGCCCGGGCACGCTGCAGGGTATTGCGCTCTCGACCATTCAGTACGCCGGCGGACAAGCCGGCTGGCTCACGGCGACGCTGAACGGGACGACGGCCTCGGCAACGCAGACGGCCTCAGTCCAGTTGACCGCAGCCGTGACTGGATTGGCACCTGGTGTGTACACCGCGGTCGTGCCGGTCACGGCGACGGGTGCGCCGAACAGTCCGCAGAACATCAACGTCACGTTCACGGTGACGCCGCGGCCGACGCTGGAATTGTCGCGTACGACGGTGGCTTTCAGCCAAATATCCGGCGCGGCAAACCCGGCCGCCGAGACCGTCAACCTGACATCATCGACGTCCGCACCGGCAGCCGGGCTTGCGGCCTCGATCGCGTACAACGAAGCCGCGCAGGGAGGATGGCTGACGGCGGAGGTGAGTCCCAACGCGACCCCGTCGACGTTGACACTGCGGGCCAGCGCGGGCGCGCGGCCGGCCGGTACGTACACGGCGACCGTGAGCGTCACGTCGACGGATGCATCGAACGCGCCACGGCAGGTCACCGTGACGTTCACCGTGGTGCCTGCGCCGCGCATCGACGTCAATCAACCCACGTTGTCGTTTGGGGCGCCGGTCGGTGGCGCAAATCCGACCGCACAGACCATCCAGATCACGAATGGCGGTGGTGGTACGCTCACGGGCCTCAACGCGACGCCGGTCTACACGAACGGCGCGGGCTGGCTCACCCTCATGTTGACGCCCGGCACCAACGCCGGCTCGGTGCTGGTGCAACCGAACATCGCGGGGCTGGCGGCGGGCACGTATGCCGCGAACGTCCGCATCTCGGCAACGGGTGCAAGCAACTCGCCGCGTGACGTGGCGGTGACGTTGATCATCAGCTCGCAGCCGACCATTGCCGTCAATCGCGCATCGTTGACGTTCAGTTCGACGGGCGCGACGTCGCCCGAGGATACCATTACGATCTCGAACAGCGGTGGCGGCACGTTGACGGGGCTGTCGGCGAGCGTGGCTTATACGGGAACTCCAGGCTGGATCGTATTGACGCCAAGCTTTGGCGGTGCCTCGCCCACCCTGCGGGTTCGAGCGAATCCCGCAGGTTTGGCCGCCGGGACCTACAACGCCACCGTGAGTATTGCGGCCACTGGCGCGTCGAACACCCCGCTGGCCATTCCGGTCACATTCACGATCACGACGCCCCCGTCCATCGTGCTCAATCGCTCGAGCGTGACGTTCGGCGCGGTCATCGGCGAGGGTGATCCGCTGGCCGAGGCAGTGATCATCACCAATGGTGGCGGTGGATCACTCACCGGACTGGACCGGAACATCTCATACACGATTGTCGGTCAGAACTGGCTGAGCACCACGCTCAGCACGACCGGCGCCACTTCGACGCTCATGTTGAGTGCCGCGCGCGGGACCTTGCCCGTCGGCACGTACACCGCAACCGTGAACGTGACATCACCGGTCGCATCAAACTCGCCGCGTCCGATCTCGGTGACATTCAACGTGACGCAGCCAAGCATGACGGTTGGAAACTCAGCCCCGTCATTCACGCGGGCCAGTGGCGGCGGCGACGCGACATCGCTCGTGATTCCCATCAACGGCATCGGCGGGCAGGTGACGGGACTGGCGCGGTCGATCATCAACTACACCGGGCCCGTCCCCAACAACACATGGTTGACAGCCACCCTGAACGGCAATGCGTCGCCTGCGTCGATCACGTTGACGGCAAACGCCGGAACGCCGGGTGCGCCGCGAACGCCGGGCTCGTATGCAGCGACCGTGCGCCTCACGTCAACCAACGCGAGCAATTCACCGATCGATATCAACGTCACGTTCACGGTTGAAGTGTCGCTGGCGAACAACCTGTTCAATCAGGTCTACACCGACTACTGCAGCAACTGCCACTTCGGTGGCGGCACCTATCCCGATCTCAGCACGCCAGCGCTCTTCCGCAGCAATATGGTGAATGTCGCGTCGCGGAACGGTGGCACCTACCCTCTGGCGATCACCTACCCCACGGTGGTCGTCCCATCCAACGCGTCACAAAGTTACCTGATGTACATGCTGAACAAGGCGGCTGGAGCCCGCCCGATGCCCACGTCGGGAGCATCCATCGTTCCGCAGTCCCTCCGCGACCTGATGCGCGATTGGATCAATCAGGGCGCCAAGAACAACTGATGCCGCACCTTCCCACCTCCCCCGGAGTTGTCATGCGTCGCCACACCGCCGCCGTCATCGCGTCCCTCCTCTCGACCGTCGCGGTGACTCCGGTCGCTGCCCAAACGCTCAAGGAACAGGTCAACAACCTCTTCCGCTTCGGCGAGTGCGGCGAAGCGCTGTGCCTGCAGGTCAACGCCGACGTCCACGGCCTCCATTACGCCCCCTCGGCCACCGTCGCCAGCGGCGCCCTGCTCAACTTCTTCGCCGACAACATCGGCGCCGCCGTCTCCAACCTGCCGATCAGTTCGTCCTCCGGCGGTGTGACGTACTCCTTCAGCGGCGGACGACCGGTCAAGACGTCGACCTCGTCGGGGCCGATCTTCGCCGAACGCGGTCAAACGATCGGACGCGGCCAGCTGCTTGCCGGCGCCAACGTCACCTCCCTCAGCTTCGCGACGTTCCGCGGCCTGCCCCTCGATCAGCTCAACTTCAACTTCGCCCACCAGAACGTGGGCTCGCCGACCTACGGCGATCCCGCCTTCGAGAACGACATCATCTCGGTGCGCTCCGACCTCAACCTGAACGTCTTCGTCACCACGGCGTTCATGACGTACGGCCTGCTCGACAAGCTCGACATCGGCGTCGCGGTGCCGCTCGTCCGCTCCTCCCTGAGCGGGACCAGCACCGGCACGATCCAGCCGTTCTCCGCGACGACGCCACACTTCTTCGGCACCGATGCGAACCGTTCGCTCACCTCATCCGGCAGCACGTCGGCGTCCAGCATCGGCCTCGGCGATGTCGCCGTGCGCGTAAAGGCCAATCTGTCCCAGACCGAGAAGGCCGGCATCGCGCTGTTCGGTGATGTACGCCTGCCGACCGGCGACGCCGACAATTTCCGCGGCGCCGGGAGCCTCAGCGCGCGCGTCCTCGGCGCCTATTCCGGTCGGTATGGCAACTTTTCGCCGCACGTCAACGCCGGCATGCTCATCCGGACGGACAGCCTCCAGAACAACGCCGGCGTCGCCATCGTCGGCTTCGATCAGCTCATCAATGACTCGTGGACGCTCGCCGTCGACCTGCTCAGCGAATACCAGATCGGTGACAACAAGGTCGCGCTGCCCGAGCCCGTGCAGCTCACGGCCCCGTTCAACCGCAGCATCATCCCGACCAATATCCCCGGCACCAAAGACCATGTGGTCAGCGGCTCGGTGGGCGCCAAGTTCACCACCTCCAGCGGATTGACCACGGTGCTGAACGCCCTGATCCCGATCAAGACCGGTGGGTTGCAGTCGCGCGTGGCGTTCACGGCCGGCGTAGAGTTCAGCTTCTGACCGTGAGGGGGTCGGCGACCGGTCGGGACGAATCGCGGACGGCAGGCCGACGGTACAGCGGTCGGCTGGTAGATTAAGGAACCCTGCCAGCCGGCTGGCTGTCCAATTCGCGTGAGCCTCGCAACGACCATGCTGACCCCCCGCTCCTCCGTTCGTGTCCCGGCCATTGTTCGCCGGGGCGCCCTGATCGTTTTGGCGTTCGGCCTCGCCGCCTGCGCCAGCAGCCGGGCCTCCGGCCCGGCCTTCCAGATGGGTGACGCCGGCGCCATTGCCCGGGCCCGCGCCGACAGCCTGCGCTATCCGTATACGCAGGCCGACATCGACTTCATGAGTGGCATGATCCACCACCATGCGCAGGCGATCGTCATCTCGCGCTGGGCGCCGTCACACGGTGCCAGCGCCGCGGTGCAGCGACTGACCGCGCGCATCATCAACGCACAGACGGACGAGATCACGCTCATGCAGACGTGGCTCAAGGATCGCAATCAGGCGCCACCGGTCGTCGACTCGGCCGGCAACGTCACCATGGGCGGACACGCCGGGCATGCCATGCCGGGACATGACATGGCTTCGATGTCCGGAGGCAACATGCCGGGCATGCTGACCGACGCGCAGATGAAGGAGCTGGACGCGGCGCGCGGCACGGAGTTCGACCGCCTCTTCCTGACGTACATGATCCAGCACCATCGCGGGGCCGTGACCATGGTCAAGACGCTGTTCGCGGCACCCGGGGCCGGGCAGGACGAAACCGTCTTCAAGTTCGCCAATGATGTGGAAGTCGACCAGTCGACCGAAATCAAGCGCATGATCTCCATGCTGCTCGAGATGGGCGTCGTCCTGCCGTCATGACGTGTGACACGGCGCCGCCATCGCGCCGTGGTGGGTGTGGTATTGCAGGCCGGTAGCAAGCGAGGGGGCATCAGGCCCGGTGCCCCTCCCATCAACATTCTCCACAGGATCCGTTTCATGTCAGTCACGCTCCCGCGTCGGCGCGCCGCGTGGGTCGCCAGTGGGTTCGCCTTCATGGCGCTCTCGCTCGCGGCCTGTGCTCCGGCGAAGCCGAAGACCGCTCCGTCTCCCGCCACCGATCCGCGCGTCGGACTCAAGGCCGGTCTCTACGACGCCGAGGAAATCGCGTCGAATCTCAAGGTCGTTGCCAAGGCCAAGTCACCGCCAGGCTTTGCCGGCATCACCAACTCCGACCTCGCGTTCACCGGCAACTACGTGATCCAGGGCAACTACAACGGCCCGGTCGTGTGGGACATCAGCAACCCGTCGCAGCCGAAGCTGGTCGTGGCCTATGAGTGCCCGGCCTCGCAGAACGACGTGTCGGTGTACAAGAACCTGAT
>CAZMGX010000195.1:0-9136 GCA_964565915.1 uncultured Gemmatimonas sp. | reverse complement strand
GACGTGGGGGCCGCGGGGTCCGGGACGACGTCGCCGTCGATGACGAAGGCATATGTGTGCCGGCCGGCGGCCATTGGCAACATCGCAATCCACGTGCTGCCATCGCGGGACCGCACGAGCGGCGTGGCCTGCGCGTCCCACCCGTTGAAATCACCCACGACGCTGACGTGCTGGGCCGTCGGCGCCACGATGGCGAAGCGGACGCCGAAGGTCTCGCCACCGTCGATGGCCGCAACGCGGCGCAGCGCCGCCGACTCGCTGGACGCGGTGCCGGCCGAGCTTTGCGCGCGACGGTCCAGCCCGCGCCCGACGAGCCGAGCGCTCGCCGCACCAACGGCAATGCACGTTACGCCGGCCGCAAGCGCCAGCATCGGGTGCATGGAAATCGACCAGCCACGCCGCGCCGGTATCGGATGCGTTGCGGCCTCGGCGCGCACCGCGGTCGTCAGGTTCGCACGCCACGCAGCGGAGACGGTGGGAGTCTCCCGCAGCACGTCGAGTGCCGAGGTGAGTCCACGCAGTTCGTCGCTTGCGACATCGTTCACGTCGCGCCGTTCATCGGTCATCGTGATACTCCCGGAGCTCCGCGCGGAGCTGAAGGCACGCGCGTTGCACGCGCATCTTGAGGGCCGACACGCTCGCGCCCGTGATCGAGACCATATCCGTGTACTCCAGCTGTTCGACGTGCTTCAACAGGAACGCTTCACGCAGGTCCGTCGGCAGGCGATCGACGGCCTGTTGCAGCGCGAGGCGCAGACCGACGATGTCGGCGTCGCTGTCCGTCGCGGCGGCGCGCAACGCTGCGTCGTCATGGGTCACGAGCCGTTCGCGGTTCACGCGCGCCATCAGCGCTGAACGACAGCGGTTGACGAGGATCGCATACAGCCACGTCCGGAATACGGTCGAGGAGTCATAGCGAGGCAACGCGCGGTACGCCCGCATCCACGCATCCTGTGTCACCTCCTCGGCATCGTCGGGACTGCCCAGCATCCGCGTCGCGAAGCGCAACGCGGCTGGCGCATGCCGATCGACCAACAGATCGAAGGCGGCGACGTTGCCGTTGGCGGCGTCTCGCGCAAGCGCGTCGTCGGTCATGATCCGCACATGGTCGCCTTGTGATACCCCCGCATCGACGGTCGCGTCACATGGTCGACGGCGCTGACCCAGGACCGCGAGGCTGACACGGAAGGTCACGTCATCGAACGGTGACCAGCCCGACTTCGCCACCGAATTCGTCGTGCAGCGCCGGAAGGCCCGGCGGTGCCGTCCAGCGGCGTCCGTCGCGTCGCACGCTCATGCGCCAGGTGCCCGCGGGTATCCGCACCCGGACCTCCCACCAATCCGGGTCGATGCGCACGAGTGGAATGGCGCGCCACCCGAATGGTTCGCCGGATACCTCCACTGCGCGAGCGCCGGGGTCACGAAGACGCAGCGCCACGGTCACGCGCTCGTTCAACGAGTCCGCATGCGTGTGCATGTCCTCCACACGTCGCGCTTCAAAGGCCACGCGCATGGCGGGCAACGAGGTGGGATTCGCATGTTCGCTGGTGTCAGCGGTCGTCTCGGCCGATTCCCGTTCGCGGCCACGGGCGGCAAACGAAAAGCCGAGCGACACGACCCGTTTCGCCGATCCACGCACGTTCGGCGTTGCGGCGAATGTCGTGGCGCGTTGATCCGGCACGGCGGGAAGTGCGGCGAGGCCGAGCAACAGGTCGGCCCACGAGCGGAGCCGCACTCGGGCATCCAGACGCGCCCACGGGTGAATGCGAGACCAGCGTACGGCTGCCGTGGTGCCGGCGGCGCTGTCCGTCTCGGCTGCCGAGTTGTCGGCGCCGCGCAGATCGCTGAGGGCGCCGGCCGAGACGTCGAGTGCGGCGCGTCCCAGTTGCCGCTGCCAGCGGGCGCGCAGCGCGATCGACTGCGAACGCTGCGACGTGACGGAAGAATCGGCGGATTGGACTGGGCGGGTATAGCGTACCCATCCCCCTGGCGCGGTGTCGTTGGGAAAGCTGTCCGGACGTTGCGCGGTGTACGTGAATCGGCTGAGACGCTGCGACTGCGTCATGAACGTGCGCACGTCTACGCCGAATCGCGCCGCACCGCGCTGCTGCCACAACGCGAGGGTGACGCCGGCCCGGTCACGAGACGGATCCAGCGTCGAGAGGCTGCGGGCGCCGACACCAATCGACACGCCCCCGCGCGGGATCGCTCGCGCCAGTTGAACCCAGCCTCGACTCCACTGGGATTGCGCGGGACAGCGCGATTCACTGGCCCCGGCGGCGCCCGATGCGCGCAGTTGCCACCGGCGATCGAATGTACGTGCGATGTCGAAAGCCAACACCGGGCGCGTCACGCGATCCCGAAATCCGCCGGTGAACGGCGTCGAGACCAGGGAGACCGCGGCGCCGGCTCCTCCCAGGGACAGGTCACTGCTGACCCCGACTTCGCACAGCGATCCGCCGCCCGATTCAACGATCGTACGCGCGGCCAATGCCGCCTGCGAATGCAGCGCGTGCGGAGCAATGGTGGCGGCCCAGATCAGCGCCCCGGCAGCGGCCGCGGTCGGCCGAATCGTCAAGCGTTGGTCGCGCCCAAAGCGGCAGGCGGAGCGTCCGTGGCTGAATGGCATGAGCGACAGCGGAAGGAGACGGGTCGAGAGGTTAACCCTGATACCCGCCCATCACGAGTTGCGTCACAAATGCCCAGCGGGCGATCGGCCCAGGCGTACAGGCGCACGCGTCGATCGTGCGCTCGAATCCCGGGCAGTATTCAGGGCCGCATTCGCGAGATGAAGTCGTCGCACAAACCGCCTGTGCCGTTGCACGCGCCACAGCCAATGACCCCGCCCGCGGTCGGCAGAACGTAACTGGCGTCGAGCTTCAGGACCGGGGTGCCGGCCGGCGGTACGGCCATGGCGCACGACAACGCGGAGCCACAGCCGCCAGCGGGGTTGGTCCACCGGATGAACCCCGTCTCGGCGACCGGCGGCGTACGGCTTTCGCGCTTCAGCGCCTCAAACGTGAAAACCGTGCCCTGCTTCCCGAAAAAGTACGCATAGTCGTCATCGGTGGTCGCGATCCAGGCGCGCTGTCCGATGTTCGCGGTGTTGGTCTGGTTGTACGACAGCAGGCCGCCAAATCCCAAGGCAAAGGCGTTCGTGATGGAAGCCAACTTGAAGGCGGGGCAGCCGAACATCGTCATCGCGAACCCTTGCATCCGCGCGTATTCTGCGATCACCGTGAGGTCCGAGTTCATCGTGACCACCGCCACGCCCGGCTCTGGCTGCCCCTGCGCGCCAATCCACGACTTGAACTCCACCGACGAGTTCGGTGTCTGTTTCACGAGTGCGGACTGGATGGTGGCCCGGCCATTCAGGCCTGGGCCGGCCAGCTCACCGGCGAATATCGTCACGATCTTTCCACGGGGTACGGTAAACGTGCGCGTGACGGACGGCACCATAGGCGTGGGGCGCACTTCGGGAGCACTTTCGAAGAGCCCGATGGCCGGCATCCGAGCGCGGGCCTCGGCGACATCACCGACGTAGACCCACAGGGGACCGGTATCTGCGAGGCCATCGGCCGATCGCGAGGTCACGGTCAGGGTGAAGGTCGTTGGCTGATTCGGTGGTCCAGTCGGCGGATCTGACGGCCCGTCCGCGGAGCCACCGCCACCACACGCGGCCGTGAAGCCGAGCAGCGCCGCCGCGCCGGCAGACAACGATGTTCTCGAGAGCGAAGGCATGAGGCCAATGCCTGACCGCGCGCCGTCCTCGGCAACGTTCGTAACTGTTAATTGCCTGCGTATGCACCAGCCACCGGCACCCCAACGGCAGGCATGGCGACGATCGGCGGGTATGGCGATCGGAGGATATGACGATCGGCGGGTGTAGGGGGCGGCCGCGCGCGCGTGTTACCCGTGCATGCGGCCCGCGCTCCTGAGATTCTCTCCCGTGCGCCGAGCCTCTTTGCCTTTCATCGCATATCTTGACCACGTGATCATTCCGCGAGTCCTCGCAGGCGGCTCCCGTTTTCTTGTCCGGGCGGTCGTCATCCTGTGCCTCATGCTGCCGGTTTCGACGCCCTCGACACTTGCCGCGCAGCGGCGTCCCGGGGTCAACATGGGGTTTTACACCACCACAGACCTGCCGACCCTGGACGTCGAATTCGGGTCGGTTGTCACCAGCTCGGGCCAGGCCAATGCTCCGCGTCTGACCGCCTCCGCGGTGGTCATCAAGCCGATCAAGCGCGGCAACAAGCGGGCCATGATCGCTGGACTTCGCGCCACGCCGCTCTCGGCATTCAGTTCGGTACCCTGTGTGCGGCGGCTTGGCGTCCCCGGCTGTCAAAGCAGCCGCTTCGATGAACGCATCGGCCTGCTGGTCGGCGGCGCGTTTGATGTGCGCTCCACGATCCTGCGCGGCACGGTCGGCCCCACCTGGTACAACATCGGGGGGCAGGGGGCGCGGTTCGCAACCACCGTTCGGCTGGATTGGGCGTCGCCACGCCTGCGTGGCCCCACACCGACGGCGTTCCTTACACGCACCTTTATGGGCAGCGTGCGCGGCGAAGGCACTGCGCTGACGTCCGCCGGCATCGGCTTTCGCTGGGTACGCAAGTAAGCGTTGCGCAGCATTCCCGATTCCGTCCGGTCCGGCTAGTCTCCCGCGTCGACCATCTCCGGCATCGCGGGCTCTTTCTCCGAGTGGGCCTCGCCGAGCGCACGGGTCTTGAGCTTGGCTTCGGGCTGGGCCATCGTCTGCCCGATCGTGTCAATGAGAGTACTGATGCGCTCGCGCACCCGTCGCGTGGACGACGCCCAGTAGCTTCGAGCAATCGCGAGTGGCCCGGCGATCCCGACGACTGCACCGGCCGCGCCGAGCTGGGCAGACTCCGGATAGAGGGCCGAGCCGGCGAACAACAGCGAGAGGAACGACACGACGCCGGCGGACATCAGGACCAGCGTCAGCGTGCCACGGCGATCGAGCACGACGGACACGGCCGTGCTGTCGTCGGTGGGAACGGCCGTGACGTGCAACGCTTCTGCGTCACCACCGTCGTGCCACGTCATGCCCATCGACCCGAAGTGTCCGGTATCGTGATTGCCCGCCAGGCTGGCGTTTATTCGGACGGTCGAGAACAGCTCAGCCGCGCGCGCCTCGCTCAGCCTGACCGGAAGCCGCATCGTGTGATGGTGCCGCAGCGGCCCACCGATCACCCGTTCGAGTGCAGACAAGGGCGCCGAGGTGGCCACCAGTCGCGCCGCGCGCTCGATGAGTTCCGGATCGAATCCCACCTGCGCCGCCGCCGCCTTCATCTCCGCCAGCGTCAGTCCCGATTCCGACGCCCCCGTCGAGTCCACGCGACTCGCCAGCTCCGTCGCCTTGCGGAGAATGAGGGAAAACTCCTCGTCGGTGTAGACGCGTTCGTCATCGGACGTCACTGCCGTACCTTCCCACCCGCCAGATAGTCCGTCGCCAGATTCGCCATCGCGCGCACGCCGGTTTCGAGCGCGCCTTCGTCCGCGAAAAACAGCGGTGAATGATTCGGCGGCGCGGTCGCGAGGTCCTTGTCTTTCGGCGTCACGCCCAGGAAAAAGAACACACTCGGGATGTTCTTCGCGAACACCGGGAAGTCTTCCGATCCCATGATTGGTCCAAGCATCTCGAGGCCGCCGAAGCCCGCGGTGCGCTTGAGGGTGGGGAGCATCCGCTCCGTGAGCGTCGTGTCGTTCGCCTGAACGAGGCCACCTTTGTCCACCGTCACCAAGGCCGTGGCGCCGGCACTCGCCGCGATTTGTTCGGCGGTGCGCTTGATGCGCGAGGCGATATCGGCCCGCATCGCGTCGTCGAAGGTGCGCAGCGTGCCCACCATCACCACACTGTCGGGGATGATGTTGCTGCGATTGCCGCCCGCGATCTGCCCCACGGTCAACACCGTCGGCAGATACGCAACGTTCACCTGACGACTCGCGATCGTCTGCAGCCCGAGTACGATTTGCGACGCGACCACGATCGGATCGATGCCGCTCCACGGTTGCGAGCCGTGTGTCTGTCGACCTTTCACAATGATCGTGAAGTTTCCGGCGGCGGCCATCTGTGGGCCCACGCGAAGGCCGATGGCGCCGACACGAATCGGCCACACATGCAGACCAAACACCGCCGCCGGTGTCGGCGCGCCGAGTGCCCCGGCATCGACCATCGCCTGGGCGCCGCCAAGCCCTTCCTCCGCCGGCTGGAAGAGGAACTTCACCGTGCCCGGCACCTGCGCCTTCATCCCCGCCAGTACCTCGGCCACACCCATGAGGATTGCCACGTGATTGTCGTGGCCACAGGCATGCATGACGCCAACCTCTGCGCCCTGCCAAAGGGCCTTCGCCTTGCTCTTGAAGGGCAGATCGACCTGCTCGGTCACTGGCAGACCGTCCATGTCTGCCCGCAACGCCACCACGGGGCCAGGTTTCCCGCCGCGAAGGATGCCCACGACGCCGGTCATCCCCACGTTCTCCTGTACTTCGATGCCCAGGGCTCGCAGATGCTGCGCGACGAGCTTGGCGGTGCGCGTCTCGAGGCCGCTGAGCTCCGGATGCTCGTGGATGTCGCGGCGCCACGCCACGACCTTGGGCATGACCGCCACCATCCGCGCCTCGATGAGTCTGGCGAGTTCGGAGGTTGGCGCCTGCTGGGCATCAGCGGGGGCAGGCGCGAGGGCAGGTGCGAGGCACACAGCGAGCGCGACAGAGAGGAGACGGCGCATGGACAATGGCTGGAAGAAGGAGGATGGCCAATCGCGAACGTATGATGCCCGACGGTTGGGGACAAGGCCAAGGACCGTCCGGAGCGACCGCCCCGCCATGGACACCTTTCCGGCAATACAAACCCTCGCTGCAATCCAGCAGTCAGAATCCCAGACTGTCGGTGACTTTCCCTCGCGACGACCCTTCGACATGCCAAAGACCTGGAAAGTGATGCTCGGCGCGATCGCCTGCATCTGCGTTACGTATGCCGAATCGCTGGAGGGACAAGGCATTCCCGCGCGCCTGACGGTGGCACAGATGCGGCAGGACCTCGACGTCGTTCGCAGCGCGTTGGAGGAAGCCCATGGGGCGTTGTATCGGTTCACACCGAAACCAGCGCTCGATCGCACCTTCGACGAGCTGCGCGGCCGTGCCAACCGGGACATGTCACGGCGCGAGTTCTTCGGTCTCGTGAACGAGCTGTTGGCGGCGACCGGCGACGGACACGCCCGCGCCGACCAGGACGACTCGACCACGGCGGAATTGGATCGGGCCCTCCGCTTTCCGCTGAAGGTTGCGCTCGAGGGGACGCGGCTGATCGTCACGTCGAACGACACACCAAGCGACACCACCATCCGACCGGGAATGGAGCTGCTTTCCATCAATGGACACTCCGTCAGCGAGATGGTGGCGCGGATCATGCCCACCATCCGTCGCGACGGCTTCATTGAAACCGGTCGGCGCGCCACGTTCAGCAGTTCGTTCCCGTTTCGCTACTGGCTCAACATCGACACGTTGCCGCAGTATGCGATCACGGCGCGTACGAGTGACGGCGCCACCGTGTCCACGACGCTGACCGGCGTGCTGGCGGCCGGGCGATCGTCGAACAACCCCGTGAATGCCACGTACCGTGCAGGCCTGGCGAAAATCGGCGAACCAACCCAGAACATCTCGCTCCGCTTTGTGGGTGATTCGCAGGTGGCGCTGCTCAAAATCCGTTCGTTCGTCGGTGACGGGTTTCTCGCGGCGCTGGATTCGACCATGCGACTGGCGGTTGATCGACGTCCATCCGCCGTGATCCTCGATCTGCGTGGGAACGGTGGTGGCACAGACATGTATGGCGCCAAGCTGGTCTCACAGTTCACCGACAAGCCGTTCCGGTACTTCGACCACATTCACCTCACCACGATCGCGCCATCATTCGCAACGTGGCTGCCGCGCACGTTCGAGTCCACCAAGGCCGGTACCACGCCACACCCGGGCGGCGGGTATCGTGTAAAACCTGAACTGCACGAGGGCGTTGCTGAACAGTCACCGGCCGCTCGTCCGTTCCTTGGCAAGCTGATCGTGCTGATCGACGGTGGCACGTTCTCCACGTCGGCCGATGTGACGGCCGTGTTGCGCAGCATGAATCGCGCAACCTTCATCGGTGAGGAGACGGGTGGCACGTACGAGGGGAATACGTCAGGACTCAATGCCACGATCATCCTGCCGAACTCCCGCATCAAAGTGTTCGTACAGATGTACGGCTATGTGAACGCGGTGCGGCCGGGACCGAAGGGGCGGGGCACCCTGCCGGACATCGAGATGATGCGAACCACGGCCGAAACGTTGCGCGGCGTCGACGGGGTACTCGATCGTGCAATCGCGGAGGCACGCAGGCCGCGGTGAAGGCGGTGAGTGCGACCGGCTGGACTGCACACACCACCTAGCGGCCAGGTCGGATCCAATCCTTTCCTGCGGCGATCGCGTCGACGCTGTCGGCAATGCTACGCAGGCGACGGATGAAGCCCCATGATACGGTGTCCCCGGCCGACTCTCCGCCACAGCCGGTGTAGTAGCTTCGAGCGAATCGTCCGGCAGTCTGGAACATCGTCAGCGTGATCGTTGGGGCATCCGTGGCGACCGCACGGCAGTAAGGTCGTTCGCCCATCCTGATCTCGGGCAATTGTGTGAACTGTTGTGATGCCAGCACCAGTTCGAGCCGTCGAACACCCATCGGGCCTATCGACTGCGACGCGGTCCGACCCGAATCGGCGCGATTCCGCGAGACGAACTGCACCTCGCCGTTCGCGCGGATGCTCAGTCGGTACGCGGGACATGTGCCAAAGCAGCTGATTGACCTCTATCCGGACGTGTCGTTCTCCACGCTCACGTCGTATCCTCCGCACTCGACCTACTTCCTGAATCCCAACACGACCAGTGGTGCCGACGACGCGGCCTCAAGTTCCCCTTCGAGCCACTCAAGTTGCTCAAGGCCCAACATCGACCGGTCGTCGGACGGGGCCGTGCGCGGTGCGCGGTGGCTTCGTGTGTCGAGCACGATGAAGCGGACGCGGCCGAGCGTAAAGGCCTGATAAATGCCGGAGTCCGAGACCAGCCGATGATGGGGCGCAAAGTGTTG
>CAZMGX010000194.1:0-9144 GCA_964565915.1 uncultured Gemmatimonas sp. | reverse complement strand
CGCGACCTGCTGAACAGCGTCGAGCCGTACGGCATTCTCATCACCGTCGGCGACAACGACACGTTCCCGCTCTGGTATGCGCAGGAGGTGGAGGGCATCCGCAAGGACGTCGTCGTGGCCAACACCTCACTGCTCAACACCGACTGGTATCGGCGCCAGTTGATCCGGCGGCCGGTGTACGAGTACGATGCGGCGAAGGGGCCGGCGATATATCGCAACGGACAATGGACGAAGCCAACCGGCTCGCCGATCAAGATGTCGTTTTCAGAGGCGGATGGACTGCAGCTGGCAATCCAGACCCCGGCCAACTCGGCCTTCCAGGCCAGCGGAATCGTCGCGACGCCCCGGCTGCCGCAGTTGATGGCGGCAGACCAGCTCGTGTACTTCATGATTCGCGACGCCTTCCCGGGCCGGCCGATCTACTTCAGCCGGACCGCGGGCGGCTATCCGTACGAGTTGGGGCTCGAGCGCTACGTGATGACCCAGGGCATGGCGAAGAAACTGCTCGACCATCCGGTGGAAGCCGGCCGCGACACCGTCATGATTCCCGGTGAAGGATACGTTGACATCAATCGGTCGAAAGCGTTGTGGGACAGCGTGTTCACCGCGACCAAGTCACTGGCGGCACGCAATGGCTGGGTTGACGATGCGTCCGTCGGCATTCCCGATCTGTACGTGATCAGCGGGGTCACCCTCGCGGAGGCGCTCGCGAACGCCGGGCGACTGCCCGAGTCGGACAAGGTGTTTCAGGAGGCGCGTGGCATTGCCCGCTCGATGAAGCGCGAAGCCGCGTTTGGCTTCGATCGAGTGCAGCCGCCATCGGTCGCGCCGGGTGGAGACACGGCCGCGAGGCAGCTGCTCACACCGGCGCCGGTCCCGCCGGCGAAGCCGTAGCAGGACCCTCAGCGGACGCCGTGCGCGGCCGAGGGGACTCAGCGGGATTCGCTGGCCAGCGTCTCCAGCTGTTCCCAGCGTTCGAGCAAATCGGCCAGCTGCTGGTCGACGGTCACGAGTCGGGCATGTGCGGCGACCGCCGCCTGCCCGTCTCGCAGGACGACTGGATCGGCGAGTGATGCGAGCACCGTCTCGCGTTCGCGTTCCTTCGCGTCGATCTGGTCCGGCAGTGCCTTGAGCTCGGCGGCCTCCGCGAACGTGAGCCTTCGCTTCTTCGCGGAAGCCGTGGGACCCGCCAGCGCTTTCGGCGCAGAAGTGTTGACCGGCGACGCGACGGCCGCCGACGTTGCGGTGGTGGTCGCGCGCTGACGCACCCAGTCGGTGTAGCCGCCCGCGTACTCACCCACGTGCGCATTGCCCTCGAAGACCAGGGTGCTCGTCACGACGGCATCGAGGAACGCGCGGTCGTGGCTGACGACCAGCAAGGTGCCGCTGAAGTCGAGCAGCCGGTCCTCGAGCAGGTCGAGGGTGTCGATGTCGAGGTCGTTCGTCGGTTCGTCGAGTACCAGCAGGTTGAACGACCGTGTGAACAGCCGCGCCAGCAGCAGGCGGTTGCGCTCACCGCCGGAGAGTGCGCGCACGGGCGTCCGGACGCGATCAGGCCCGAACAGGAAGTCCTGCAGATAGCCGTTCACGTGGCGTTCGACGCCGCCCACGCGCACCGTCTGCGCCCCACCGGCTACACTGTCGAACAAGCTGGCCTCGGGGTCCAGCTGTTCGCGCAATTGATCGAAGTACGCGACGTCGAGGTTGGTCCCGAGGCGCACCGTGCCGCGATCGGGTGAGAGAGTTCCCAGCAGCAGTTCGACCAGCGTCGTCTTGCCGGACCCGTTTGGGCCGATGATGCCGACCCGATCACCGCGCATGATCGTGACGTCGGCATCGCGGATGATCGGACGATCGCCGCGCGCGAAATGCAGCCCGCGCGCCTCGACGACGAGCCGGCCGGATCGTTCGGCGTCCTGCTGCGGGAGTCGCACGGCCCCAACCCGTTCACGACGGGCCGCGCGTTCGACCCGCAGTGCCTCGAGGGCGCGCACGCGGCCTTCGTTTCGGGTGCGGCGCGCCTGAATCCCGGTGCGGATCCACACCTCTTCGCGGGCGAGTCGCTTGTCGAACTCTGCGCGCTCGCTGGCTTCGGCGTCGAGCGCCGCTTCCTTCCGCTCGAGGTACGTGTCGTAGTCAGCGCCCCAGTCCACGAGCTTGCCGCGATCGAGCTCGACGATGCGCGTGGCCAGCGTGCGCAGGAAGGCCCGATCGTGCGTCACGAAGACGAGCGTGATGCCCCGTGCCACGAGGAAGCGCTCCATCCATTCGACGGCATCGATGTCGAGATGATTGGTCGGTTCGTCCAGCAGCAGCACGTCGGGTTGCCGCACGAGCGCGCGGGCCAGCAACACCTGCCGCTTGCGACCGCCCGATGCGGCGGCGAACGGCATGTCGGCCTCGAGTGAGAGATGCTCGAGCACCGTTTCGACGCGAGTATGAATCTGCCACGCATCCGCGGCGTCGACCGCGCGATGTAAACGGTCGAGCGCACGCAACGAGGCTTCGTCGGCCGTGGCGCCGACACGCACGCTGGCCTGATGGTACTGGGCGAGCAACGTGCCCGCCGGACCAACGCCACCAGCGACCACCTCGAAGATCGTCCCCTCGATGTCGTCGGGGATCTCCTGCGACAAGCGGGTGACGCTGACGCCGGTCTGGCGCACGATCTCACCGCTGTCGGGTGCAATCGTCCCATCCAGCAACTTGAGCAGCGTACTCTTGCCCGCCCCGTTGCGCCCGAGGAGACACACCCGCTCCCCGCGCTCGATGGACAGTTGCGCATCGTCCAGCAGCCGTGGACCACCGAACGCCACGCGAACATCCTTCATCCCCAGCAATGCCATGATGCGCCAACACTCCGGTATTCGTGCGACAGGTGACCAACGGCGTGCCTAAGTCTAGCACCCGTTGAACTGCGCCGGTTTTCCGGTACCTTTCGCGAATTGGGCGTGGTGGCCGAGTGGTTTAAGGCAGCGGTCTTGAAAACCGCCGAACCTGAAAGGGTTCCGTGAGTTCGAATCTCACCTACGCCGTTGCCGCCGTTTCACTGGAGGTATCCTGCCATGCGTGCGATCGGTTTGGTGCTGTTGGCCGTGACAGCGATCGCCTGCGGTGAGAAGAGTACGGCGCCTCCCCCGGTGGCGTCGCTCAGCGTGGTGGCGTCGGCTGCATCACTCGAGGCCGGCGAGCTGTTTTCGCTCACGGCCGTGGCCCGCGACGCGGCCGGCACGGTGCTCGAGGGCCGCCCGGTGGAGTGGCAGTCGAGTGCTCCGGCCATCGTCAACGTCTCGGCCGCCCCCGGCGCATCGACGGCCGTCGCGGCCGCGGTGGCTCCGGGGGTCGCGACGATCACCGCGACGGCGGGCGGTCGCGCCGGCACGGTGGTTCTGGCGGTGCGACCGCGCCCCGGCGCGGACTACGCCATCACGGCGGCGCAGTGGACGCAGGGGGTCCAGCAGGCCGACGGTGCCATTCCCATCGTGCTCAACGGCAACGCGGCCGTGCTGAACGTGCTGCTGTCAAGCACCTCCGCGGCACGTGCACCCGGGCGCATCGTACTAACCCTGCGCGACAGCAACAACGTGGTCGTACGCAGCGATACGGCGCGACCGACGGCGTTCAACGGGTCGACCGAGTATCTGCTGCCGCCGGTGCAGTTTCTCGTGCCCGCTTCGGTGTTGCGCGCGGGACTGTTGTGGGATGTGCAACGCGAGCCGGCCGGCACCGACATTGACGCGGACCCCAGCAACGACCGGTGGCCCCGGACGGGCTTCGCACCGCTCACGACCGTCGCGCTTGCACCGATGCACATTCGCTTCGTGCCCGTCGTACTGTCCGAGCATGCCAATGCGCGCGGCGATGTCAATACGGCGAACATTCCTGTCTACCTGCAGACCTTCAATCGCATTTTTCCGCGCAGCACGGTCACGACGTCGGTTGGCACGCCGTTGGCGTCGGCCGCCTCATTCGGCACACCCCCCAGTGGTGGCGGTCAGGCATTCTGGCTGCAGGTGCTGCAGGACGTCGATCTCGCGCGTGTCGCCGACGTCACCGCCGGTGAGGCGTATTGGATGGGGGTGATTCGTCCGCCCGTCGGCTTCAACAACACCGCGTTTGGCGGGTTCGCCTACATCTCTTCGTCCTTCGCGTCCGTCGGTCCCGGTACGCGGTCGTCGACCGTGGTGCAAGTCGGCTGGTTCAACAATCCGGGCCAGACGACGGACCTGGTGACACACGAACTCGGGCACACGCTTGGGCGCCGTCACACGCCGTGCGGTGGCGCCAGTGGACCCGATCCGCAGTACCCGATTCCCGGCGGCACGATCGGCACGGTGGGCCACGACGTGTATGCGTGGTCGATCGGGCAACGCACATCGGCGGTGGCGCAACCGACGTCGATCGGCGACGTGATGAGCTACTGCTTTCCGCAGTGGGCCAGCCCTTACACCTACCTCGGCATGCTGACGGCGCGAAGCTTGAGCACCGTGTCGGCGGCGAGCCGCATGACGGTCGCGGGCGACCGCGAGTCCGTCCTTGTTGTGCGCGGCCTGGTGCAGGATGGCACGCTCACGGTGCACCCGGCGGTCCACATTCGCGGCGTTGCAACGGCCGCCGGCGACAGCCCGTATCAGCTCGACCTCGTGTCGCGTGACGGGCGAACACTCCTGACACACACGCTCCGTCTGGCGGACGTCGACCACGCGCCGGCCCAGACCTTCATCGCATCGATCCCACTGCGACTGGTCGACACCACGGCGCTGTCGGCGATTCGTGTGCGTGGCCCGGCGGGCGTCGTGACCCGACGCACCGGACAGGCGCAGACACTGCCGCTTGCCTCGACGCGTGGACGACGTGTGTCGGACGTGGCGTCGCTGATGCGGATCGCTGCGGATGGAGCGTTGGCGAGCGGTCGACTGGCCGTCAGCAGCGCGTCGTCGGTGCGGTCGATCGAAGCCGTGTGCGCGGATTCGCGTTCGGCCGCCATCGTCGTTCAGGATGCCAGCAGCGGCGCGGTGCTCGCCACGGCGTTCTCGGCGCGTACGCGATTGCCGGACGAACGCATCGAGTCGGTTGACATTTCCTGCAGCGACGGCGTGCGTTCGGCGATGCGCCGACGCGTGACGCTGCCGCGGTAGCTCGCGCGAACGACTCCCCTGTCCCGGACCCCATGCTCCGCATGCTTCGCAGCGCGCGCGCTGGCGCGCTTCTCGCTCTCGTCGCCAGTCCGGTATGGACCGCGCCGCTGGCCGCACAGTCTTCGTCGGCGGCTTCATCATCGGGTACGTCATCGGGCGCATCAACGAACCCGCCTCGACCACGCGTGTCGACGCAGGATGCGCCGACGAAACAACTCATCCAGGCGGTGCACGCCGTCGACGATCGGGTGGTCTGGGCGTCCGGACACGGCGGCGTCGTGCTGCGCACGCTGGATGGTGGCGCGCACTGGTCGCTGCGATCGACACCGGCCGGTGACTCGCTCCAGTTCCGTGATGTGCATGCCCTGAACGCCGACACGGCGTGGATCATGTCGGCAGGTAACGGTCGCGCGTCGCGCATTTATCGCACGAACGACGGCGGCGCGACGTGGTCGCTGCAATTCGCGAATCGCGACAGTGCCGTGTTCTTCGACTGCCTGACCTTTCTCGATCGCACGACGGGCATCGTGTACAGTGATGCGTCGGAGAATCGCACGCGCGTGCTGCGAACGGTGAATGGTGGCGCCGTTTGGGAGTGGCTGCCGGCGAGCGCCGTGCCAGCGCCACTGCCCGGCGAAGGCGCGTTTGCCTCCAGTGGACTCTGCGTCGTGGCGACCAGCGCCTCGAACGCGCTGATCGCCACCGGTCCGCCCTCGGCGCGCTTGCTGCGCAGTCGCGACGCGGGGCGAACGTGGAGCGCCGACACCACGCCATTCGTGCGGGGTGAGACGGCCGGATTGACGGGACTGGCCTTCAAGGAAGATCGTCGTGGCATCGCCGTTGCTGCGCATATCGGACAGCTGCGCACGGACACCTCACGCGCGGTCGTCGGCGTCACCGAGGACGGTGGGCGCAGTTGGACCATGCGGCCGCGTCCCCCGCTTCCCGGTGCCTTGTCCGGTGTCGCCTGGGTCCCGGGCGCAGGCAGCGACGTCGCCGTTGTCGTGGGCTTCGGCGGCGCGTTCGTCACCGCAGATGCCGGTCGCACCTGGCAGACCCTCAACAATCAGCTGTTCACCGGCGTTGCGGCGCACGGGCGAACGGCCTGGATCGCCGGCGGCAACGGACAGATCCTGCGTCTCGACTGGTAGCACGGCGGCCAAGTCGTTCGCCTGCCGCGTTTCGCCTCCTCACCGGATCGCCTCTTCCCTCCATCAACACCGTTCATGCGCTCGAAACCGTGGTTCCCGTTCGTCACCGTTGGGCTCAGCATCGGACTTGTCGTCGGCTCCGCCTGCGCGGGTGACAAGGCGCCCGTGGTGGCGGCCGCCGCCGACGCCGATGCCGCCATCGCGCCGGCATTGGCGTCGATCACATCACAGGGCTTGATGGCGCACACCATGGCACTCGGCGACGATTCGCTCGAAGGGCGTGCGCCGGCCACGCCCGGTGAAGACAAGGCTGTGGCCTACCTGATCAACCAGTTCAAGCAGATCGGTCTTTCCTCAGGCAATCCGGACGGCACTTACGTGCAGGCGGTGACGCTCCTCGGATTCACCGCGCGACCGGAGGCGTCGTTCAGCGTCGCCGGCCGCACCATTCCGCTCACGTTTCCGACGGACTACGTCGCCGTGTCGCGGCACAACCGACCGGTCATCGATGTGGACGCGGAGATGGTGTTCGTCGGCTACGGCGTCGACGCGCCAGAGTACGGGTGGGACGATTACAAAGGGCTCGACGTGAAGGGCAAGGTGCTGGTCATGCTCGTCAATGATCCAGCCGTGGCGGATCCGTCCGACTCGACGAAGCTCGACGCCGCGATGTTCAAGGGCAACGCGATGACGTACTACGGGCGGTGGACATACAAGTACGAGATCGCAACGGTGAAAGGCGCGGCCGGTGCCATCATCATCCACGAGACGGGACCCGCCGGATACCCGTACGACGTGGTCAGTGGTTCGTGGGGTCGAGAGAACTTCGACATCGCGCAGCCCGAGGAGACGAACACGCGGACCTTGATCGAAGCGTGGATCACGCAGTCGCGTGCGGAAGAAGTGTTGAGCGCTGCCGGTCAGAACTTCGCGCAGCTGAAGGCCGCCGCCCGACGCAAGGACTTCCGTCCCGTACCGCTGGGCGCGAAGGCCAAGTTCCACCTGCTCAACGAGACCCGCACGGTCAAGTCACGCAATGTCGTAGCGACGCTCGAGGGAAGTGATCCGGCGCTGCGCGGAGAATACGTCATCTACTCCGCGCACTGGGATCATCTGGGCCGCGATACGACGATCAAGGGGGACCAGATCTTCAACGGCGCGCTCGACAACGCCTCCGGGTGCGCCACGCTGCTGGAATTGGCCAAGGCATTTTCGGCTCTGCCGACGCGCCCGAAGCGATCGGTGATGTTCCTCGCCGTGACGGCCGAGGAGAAAGGCCTCATCGGCGCCAAGTATTTCGCCGAGCATCCGTTGGTGCCATTGGATCGCGTGCTGGCGAACATCAACATGGATGGGTTCAACCAGTGGGGCCGCACCCGGGACCTCGTCGTCGTCGGGTACGGCAACACGACACTCGAAGACATTCTGGGTGACGTCGTGCGGCCGGCTGGACGCGTGCTGGTGCCCGACCCCGAGCCCGAGAAGGGCTATTTCTATCGCTCCGACCACTTCGAGTTTGCGAAGATGGGCGTGCCGGCCCTGTACCTCGACGCCGGTGAGGATTTCATCGGCAAGGATGCCGGCTTCGGCACCGCGAAACGCAACGAATACACGTCGAAGGACTACCACAAGCCGAGCGACGAAATCAAACCCGACTGGGACTTGAGTGGTGCCGTCGAGGATGCGCGCGCGCTGTTTCAGGTCGGCTACCGCGTGACGAACACCGACACCTGGCCGACGTGGAAGGCCGGCACCGAGTTCAAGGCGCGTCGTGACTCGGTGCTGGCGGTGAAGAAGTAGCGATGGTCACGCCTGCAGGTGTGACTCCACGAACCAGAGCTGCTTATCCGCTTCGCTGGTGATGCGGGTAAGCAGGTCGGTCGTGACGGCGTCGTCCGCCGCCTCGGCTTCGGCGATGTCGGCGCGCGTCGCGTTGGCACAGAACGCAAGTGCCTCGGCCACGACGTGCACCCACTCGTCGGCGTTGCTGACGTTCAGTGGGGCCTTGGGCAGTTCGCTGCGTGCCGCCACCGCCTGCACCGTGCCTTCGGCGACGCAGCCCAGTTGCACGGCGCGCTCAGCGATGTCGTCGGCCCAGCCGACCGCCAGGGCCGCCACCGTGTCGAACAGTTCATGCAGCGGCATGAAGCGCGGTCCTTTCACATTCCAGTGCGCCTGCTTGGCCTGACGTTCGAGGTCAATGAAGTCGGCGAGACGCTCATTGAGAATCATGCCCAGCGCGACGCGCGTGTCGGCGGGAAGATCGACGCGCGTGGGGAATGCCGTCCGGGCGGTGGTCGTCATCGCCGTTGACGTTGACGACTTGGTGGACGTCGTGACGACGGACTTGGTTGAGCGTTTGGCGGGCATATCCGATCCGGTGCGGGGTCAGCGGCAATGAACTCGAGTCGTGGCACATGTGTCGTCAATTCGACGACTGTTGTGCTACACGCGGCGTCGACGATTGTGCGATCGCCTATGCGGTCGCCGCCCCCGAACGATCTCGCCGGGTCGGTGTTGCCGGTACCGGTTGACCCCGGACTGTCCGCGGGTGAAATTCCTGACTTGTCCGGAACGCCTCGCGCGGTTGCGGCTCAGGAGGGGTGGCCGAGAGGCTGAAGGCACCGGTTTGCTAAACCGGCATAGGGCCCTAAAGCTCTATCGAGGGTTCGAATCCCTCTCGCTCCGTGGCGGTGAACAGGTGTCGGGTGTCAGGTTCCGGGTGCCGGGGGCTCCAATCATGGGCCCCCTTCGCATTCCCAGGCTGGACCCATCTCCCTCTCATCACGACCGAGCACCGAAACCGCTGAAACCCGACACCCGAAACCTGGCACCCCATCCCCATGCCTCCACGC
>CAZMGX010000193.1:0-9165 GCA_964565915.1 uncultured Gemmatimonas sp. | reverse complement strand
ACGGTGGCAACAACAACTTTCTGCCACGGTCGCACGCGGCATCGCTGCGTTCCGGAGGCTTCGTGTTCGGCCACGGAGACACCTATCGCCTGATCATCCGGTCCACGTCGGGCGCGGTGCGTGTGGTTGAGCGGACGGCCAACGCCATTCCGGTAGGTCGGGACGAGCGCGCCAACTGGTTCGAGTGGTTCGCTTATCGCGCAAGTCTGTCGGGGCAGCCCAATCGATATGACGTGCCCTCGTCAAAGCCGATCTTCCGCAACCTGCTGTCCGATCATGACAGTCGCATCTGGGTGAGCCTGTACGCGCCGGCGAAAAAGTTGGACCTGCCACCGCGTCCCGCAGGCGACAAACGTCCGCACCTGTTCTGGCAGCAGCCCGCCACGTACGACGTGTTCAGCGATCAGGGCGAATATCTGGCGCGTGTCGTGTTGCCCGCACGATCGCGCATGCTGGCGGCGCGCGGGAATCGGCTGTGGGTGCTGTCGAAAGGCGCCGATGACGAAGACATCATTCGGTTGTATACGATGTCGGGAGCGAAATAGGGTCCCGACCCGCGGCAATGCCGATCCGCTGCGCGTCGCTCTCCTCGAGAATACGCGTCGCATCGTCAGCAAAGGCCTCCATCTGTGCAGCACGCGTGCGCGCCCATCGCGGCAGCCGTAGCAGCGTCGGTCCGATTGCGGCCAGGCCGATGCCCAGGAACACGCCGGGCGACCACCAGGGCATCGGCGCGACCTCCTTGAACAGCACGATGGCCGCCATCACGGCCGCCATGGAGAACATCGTGATGCCAAGGCTGATCATGCCGGACGCATCACCTTTGCGCGTGGTGAGTCGCAAGCGGTGCCCGGTGGCCGTGGGTTCGAGCATCGCCGTCAGGTTGCCGTTGTTCCAGGAGCGCAGCGACCCTTCCTGTCGCATGATGCCGCGCGCCTGAAAGGTCTCACGCAGCGCCACGACCATCCGCTCCCACTCCGGGTCTGTCACGCGGCGTGAAAACTCGACGATGCGTCCGACGCCGATCGGCAAACCATACGCGGTGACACGAGTGGTCGGAACCAGATCACCGCGCGCCACGGCGCCCGCTGCGCGTACGACGGCCTCCGGTGACAGTCCTGCCTCGCGCGCGACGTCGGTCAGCTGCTGGAGCGTCATGCCGGTCGAACCCTGGCCCGCCTCCTCGGCCAGTCCGGTCGCCGACGCGTCGACATCGTCCAGTGCCGGGTTCGCCTCCGCCGCCGCCGCGCGTTCGAGAATGAAGGCGACTTCGTCTTCGGAGAAACGTCTTTCGGATGTCATGGATAGGAGTCTGCGGGAACGCGCCGCTTCACGCAATTCCATACGGCAGCCCGGGCGTGGATGTGACAGTTGACCGACACCCGACCGACACCCGACCCACCTGCCGCTTCCGAAGCACCGCCGACCAGTGACATCGTATTTGCATGCGCTTCACCAAGATTTCGCTTCGCGGTTGCCGCTCATGACGGTCCACGTCGACCCAACCCTCGCCCTGATGGCCGGGATCTACCAACTGTCGCGGGAGGGCGGCCCCAAGTCGCCGCGTTTCACCGCTTATACCTCAGCCGCGGCCCAGCTGGCGCCGATCGCAGGGTACAACCCGATGACCTCGAAAGACGTTCTTGGCGCGATCAACGCACTGTTGGCCATGGATGCCGAGGCACGGCTGGCGGCCACCGCCAACGAGACCGCCGCACGGTTGGGATTCACGGATGACGTGCGCATGCACCTGATCGTGGCCGCACCGGGCATGTGGACTGACCGTCTGCTGACCGAAGTGCACCACCATCTCGTGGCCGAAGACACGCGCGGGGTGCTGCTGTGGTACAACGAGCCGGTGAGCGAGGAGACGCTCAAGGCGGAATGTGTGGCGCAGACCGTGCGACTGATTCATTCACGACGACAGGGTACGCCCAAGTCGTTGCGTGCCGCCGTCGCGCAGGAAGGTCGTGCGCTGGCCATGGCGGCTGTACGCGGCCAATGGGACGACACTGCCGCCGATGTGCTGGAGGTGCTTGGGGATGACCCGAGTCTGGCGACGATGGCCGCCTTCCTGTATGGCGACGACGCGGCGACGGCGCTGGGCTACGCCGCGCTCGGCATCGGCACCGGGGTCGGGTCTGCTCACGCGGTCGCGCTGGCCGAATCACCATGAGCCGCGTCAATCGCCTGCGTTCTGCGCTCGTGTTGCTGATCGCGCCTTTGGGCCCGCTCTTGGCGCAGGCCCCGCGCTCCGTACGTGAGACCGCCACACAGTGGCGTGGGGCGCGAACGCTGACGTTGACGAAGGAACGTGCCTGGTGTGTCGATGCCGACGCGGAGGGGTGCGACTTCAAGCGACCGGCTTCGGTGCGCGCGCTGCCGGACGGCGGCATTCTGGCCGCCGATGCGCAGGGGCCGATCCATCGATTCGGTGCCAACGGGCGCTTCATCGCCGCGCTGGGTCGCAAGGGACAGGGCCCCGGCGAGTACGGCTTCGTGATCGAGGCGAGTCTTGCCTCCAACGGACTCGTCACCTGGTTCGACAACACGCAGATGCGCATCGCCACGGTGAAGCTGAATGGCACGCCGGGGCCCATCACGCGACTGATGCCACCGTACACCATGGCGCTGCTGTTTCTGGTCGACACGTCGCTGGTGGTGCTTGATGTGCCCGCCGCACCCAAGGTCGGCGAGATGGTCGACGCGACCTATCGCACCGTGCCAGCAACGGGCGCGCCGCGGGTGCTCGCGCGTGTGCGCACGCCATCAACGTTCACGGCGGGCAGTGACCTGCGGCCGATGGGCGGGCCGTTCGATACTCGCGTGATTGGCGACGTCGGTCCATCGGGCGATGTCGCACACAGCAACGGTGCCCGCTACGACATCGAGGTGTTTCCTGCAGTCGGTGCACCGTGGCGGCTGACGGTGGACGTGCCGACGCGCCCTGTGATGCCGGCTGAACGTGATAGCGCACTCGCGGCGATCATCAAGCGACTGCGGGTGACGACGGCCAACGAACTGCCGCCACCCGTGCGCGCGGCCTATACAAACACGCCACCCTCCCATCCGCCGCTGTCGATGATCAAGGTGCTGCGCGATGGCAGCGTGTGGATCCGCCCCACACCGGGTGCGGGCGCGTCGACAGCGCGGTGGGATGTCTTCGCGCGAGACGGTACGCGCCTTGGCGCCGCGAACCTTTCACTGCCCTCGCGCGTGTGGGATGGCGGTCGTGACTGGGTGCTGGTCAGCGAACTCGGCGAGGACGACGTCCCGCGCTTCGTGCGGTATCGCGTGGGGCGGTGATCGACCATCGCTGCACCGCAGCCGTCATGGTCCAGCGTTGGTATTGCGACGCCATGCCGTGGGAGACATCCCGAAGTGTTCGCGGAACGCGGCATTAAATCGTCGCACGCTGCCAAAGCCGCTGTCGTAGGCGACTCGCGAGACCGCGTTCCGTGGGTCGCGCAGCAATTCCGTCGCACGCCGTAGTCGGAGCGCCAACGCCAGCTGCGTGGGTGTCACCCCGACGCGTCGCTCCAACGCTCGGCGCATGTGGCGCTCGCTCAGGCCCATGGACGATGCCAATTCGCCGATGGACTGTCGGTCGAGGGCTCCGGCCGCGATCTGCTCCATGACCTGCTGCCCCATTCGCGGCACGGCATCGAGAGGAGTCTCGCCCATCACCTCTGGCCGGCACCGTCGGCACGGCCGGTAGCCGGCGACATCGGCGTCCGCGCTTGACGTGAAAAAGCGACGATGTTCCGGACGCGCGAGGCGCGAGGGACACGACGGGCGGCAGTACACACGCGTTGACGTGAGCGCCACGACAAACACGCCATTAAAGCGCGCGTCTCGTGTGTTGACGGCGTGATGCCAATGTGTGAAGTCGGCGTCGGACGACATGGCTGAATGATACCACACATCACTCGCAAAGTTGGTCGGAATCGGACCTCGATATTTCGCACAACATCGACACATGTGCATGGTGAAACTCGTCGCTCCATCGGATCGTACACGACACATCAGCGAGTCTCGCTGCACCATTCCTCAATCACATCGTCTCCGCGAACTTGCGCTTCTCACTCTCGCAATACGTCATCGCCGCCGCCGTCATCGCTGTGACGCCGCTACACGGTCAAACGCCCGCGCTCGACAGTCTCATCATGCAGAAAATGTCTGAGGCAAACATCATGGGCTTTTCCGCAGCAGTGATCGTGAACAAGCAGGTGGTCTGGATGAAGGGTTTCGGCTACGCCGACTGGGAGCGTCAGCAGCAATTCACGCCGCAGACGATCATGCAGGTGGCCTCAGTTGCCAAGACCACGGTCGGCGTCGCAATGATGCGTGCGGTGGCGGAGGGTAAGTTGAAACTCGACGCCGATATCAATGACTACCTGCCCTTTCGTGTCGTGAATCCACATCGGCCAACCGAGCGCATCACGCTGCGCCACCTGGCGACACACACGTCGGGCATCACCGATCGCGAGGAGATCTACCGTCAGACCTATCAGTTCGGCCGTGACCCCGTAGAGACGCTCGCGAGCTTTTTGCCCGCCTATTTTTCTCCCGGCCAGCGATACTATGCGAAAGAAAATTTTCTGGAGGCCAGACCGGGTGAACTGCGTGCGTATTGCAACATCTGCGCGGCATTGGCCGGATTCATTGTGGAGCGCGCCGTTGGTGTCCCGCTCAATGTGTATACGAAACGGGAGATCTTCACGCCCTTGGGCATGACGCGAACCAACTGGTTCATGCGTGACACCGACATGGCGAGTCACTCCACACTCTTTGTGTCACACAACGGCCAGGCGGTCCCCATCCAGCACTATGGCAGTACCACGTACCCCGATGGCGGGTTGCGCACGTCGGTCGCCGACTTGTCCAAGTTCTTCCTGGCGATGATGAACGATGGAACGCTGAATGGCGTTCGTATTTTGGGTGCCGCCGAGGCGGCCGAGATGCAGCGATTCCAGTTCACGGACGCCAATCGTCCGACGAATTTCCCGGCGGCCGATGGCAACTCGGGATTGTTCTGGCGCACCAAGTACAATGGCCTTCGCCGCGGACACGGCGGCAACGACCCCGGCATCGAGGTCGAGATGCTCACGGACGAATCGCGCGGGATCGGCGTCATCTACATCTCCAATACCTCATTGAGCGGGACGGAACGGCGTGCGACCGGCGCGATCTTCGACGCGCTCTGGAAGTATGGAGAGGCGCAACGAGGCCAACGCTGATCGCGATCTAGGGAATGACTTTCGGCACTCCGCCCGAGCGCAAAAAGTCCATCGCCATGTTCGTCATCGCGCGAACACCCACCGGCAACGCCCGATCGTCGCCCTGAAACAACGGTGAGTGATTACTCGCCACCGTCTTCAGATCGAGATTGGGCGGTGTGACGCTCAGGTTGAAGAAGAAGCCGGGTGCCAGCGCCGAGAAACGCGAGAAGTCTTCACCCGCCATCGTTACGCCGCCCTCATTGGCACCGGCCGCGCCGGCCACCCGCTTGAGGGTGGGAGAAAATTTGGCCACCATGGCGTCGCTGTTCACCGAACTCGGATACCCGATGTCCACCTGCACTTCGGCCGTCGCGCCATGGGCTTCGGCGATGTTGGTGGCGATCCGCTTCATGCGCTCGTGGATGGTGGTGCGCGCCTTCGGGTCGAACGCGCGAATGGTGCCAATCATCCACACGGAGTCAGGAATGATGTTCTCACGCAATCCCCCGTGGATCGCACCGACGGTTACCACGGCGGGCGCCGTCGACAGATCGAGCTGACGCGAGACAATTGTCTGCAGTGCGGTCACGATCTCGGCGCTGACGACAATGGGATCCACCGCCGACGCCGGCATTGCGCCGTGCCCCTGACGTCCGCGCACCACGATGCGCCAGCCATCGGCGCTCGCCGAGATGGCGCCGGCCCGGTACCGCATCGCGCCCAGCGGGCCCGGGCCCACGTGTAATCCGAAGATGCCGTCGACGCCGTTCATGACACCCGCGTCGATCATGGGCTGCGCGCCGCCGCGAGGCGGGACTTCCTCCGCAGGTTGAAACAGGAACTTCACCGTACCCGGAATTCGATCCTTGAGGCCGGCGAGGACCTCGGCCGTACCCATCAGCATGGCCGTGTGCATGTCGTGCCCGCAGGCGTGCATCACGCCCGTCTCCTGTCCGTTGTACACGGTGCGCACCGTCGACTTGTACGGGACATCGACCAGTTCTGTCACCGGCAATGCGTCCATGTCGGCGCGCAGCGCCACCGTCGGTCCGGGTTTTCCACCGCGCAGGATGCCGACTACGGCAGGGATGCCGCCCACGTTCTCCTGCACCTCGATCCCGAGCCCTTTGAGATGCGCAGCCACCAGTGCGGCGGTGCGCTTCTCGGCGTACCCCAGCTCGGGGTGCTGATGAATGTCGTGTCGCCAGGCGGTGACCTTGTCGGCGATGGCCGCGGTGCGGCGATCGATCTCGGCGGCCAAGGCGGGATCGGGGGTGACCGACTGGGCGCCGACGGAAGGCGCCGTCCAAACGGCGGCAGCGAGCAGTACGGCGGCGAGTGGGCGAGACGGACGCATGGTGGCTCAGGCAGACGTGAACGCTCGGCAGCGGCGATCAGGATACCGAAACATGGCGGATCATCACGACCCTCGCGATCCCCGCCGCGGGCGCACTGCAACCACGGCGCCATGGCCGCATTAACTTCCCGACACCACCCTCTCCGGAACGCTGATGAACCGTCGCAACCTGGCCGCCGTCGGCGCCGCCGTGTCGATCGCCGCCGTGTCGATCACCGCCGGCCTCACATCCCCCGCCTCGGCCCAAGCGGCCCCGCGAGCCTTTGATGTCCTGATTACCGGCGCGACCGTCTACGATGGCACCGGAAGCGCCGGACGCGTCGTCGACGTGGGGATTCGGGGTGACCGCATCGTACTGGTCGGACGGGCGCCGGTTAATGCGACGGCTACCCAACGCATCGACGCAAAGGGGCTGATCGTTTCGCCCGGATTCATCGATCCGCACACACACGCCTACGAAGGGCTGCCGCGACTGAGTGCCGAACGCCGGCAGAATGCGTCGTCGCTGATGCAAGGCATCACAACGGTGGTGCTGGGAGCCGACGGACGCGGACCGATCGAGGTCGCCACGACCCTGGAGGCAGCGGAGAAAGCCGGAATCGGCACGAACGTTTACGCCATGACCGGCTTCGGTAGCGTGCGCACCCGTGTTATGGGCTCCTCGTCGGCACCGGCCAGCAAGGCGCAGATCGATTCGATGCGCGCGCTGATCACGCAGGCGATGCGCGAAGGGGCATACGGCGTCGGGTCCGGTCTGTTCTACGCCCCGCAGAGTTATGCCAACACCGAAGAGGTGATCGCGGTGGTTTCGGCGGCCAAGCCCTTCGGTGGCGTATACGACACGCACCAGCGTGATGAAAGTTCCTACACCATCGGCCTGCTGGCGTCGGTGCGCGAGAGCATCCGCATCGGCTGTGAGTCGGGGCTGACGGCGAACATTGGCCACATCAAGGCACTCGGTGTCGACGTGTGGGGCAAGGCCGACAGCGTGCTGCGCATCATGCGTGCCGCACGCGCGCGCGGGTGCAAAGTGACTGCCGATCAGTATCCGTGGACCGCCAGTGGAACCGGCCTCAGCGCCGCGCTCATGCCACGCTGGGTGCAGGCGGGCGGTCGCGATTCGATGCTGGGTCGCATGAACGACGTGACACAGCGTGAAACGATGCTGCTGGAAATGCGCGACAACCTGCGTCGACGTGGCGGCGACAGCACGTTGTTGCTGACCGGCGGCAACCTTGCGGCCGAGCAGTACGTTGGCAAAACGCTGAAGCAGGTGGCGGCGGAACGTGGCCGGACCGCCGTGCAAACAGCGTATGAGCTGATTCGTGACGGCATGGACATGAGTGTCGCGTCGTTCAACATGACCGAGCGCGACATCGAGACCTTCATGCGCGACCCGTTCGTGATGACGAGCTCCGACGGCTCGGGCGGACATCCGCGTCTCTATGGCACATATCCGCGCAAGATTCGCCGGTATGTGCTGGACAAGCCGGTCATCACCATGCAACGCATGGTGCAGGCATCCGCCGGTCAGGTTGCGCAGGTGTACGGACTCGAGAACCGCGGCATACTGCGGGCCGGCGCGTTTGCCGACGTGATCGTGTTCGATCCGAAGACGATCCGTGATGTCGCGACATACACCGAGCCGGAGAAACTGGCGATCGGCATGCGGTGGGTGTTCGTGAACGGCAAGGCCGCGGTGAGCGAGGGCAAACCGACCGGCGTCAATGCCGGCAAGGCACTTCGGCGCGCGGTTGCACCGCGATAGGCGAAGATCGCAAACAGTCGGTTTTGAACCACAAAGGTCACAAAGGTCACGAAGGGTTCGCGTCGAAGACTTCGATCGCGCGACTGACATCAACAAATGATCTGTTGATGGTCGTCGACTGCAATGACCTCTCGTGGCGAACCCTTCGTGACCTTTGTGACCTTTGTGGTTCAAATTGCAGTTGCGGCTCTCGCTGTGCCGGCGGTCAGGCGCGACCCACCACTCCGCGCGCCGCCTCGGCGACCTTCTCCGCCGTGATGCCGAACTGCTCGTACAACACCGGCGCCGGTGCACTCGCTCCGAATGTCTCGATGCCGACGATCGCGCCGGAATCACCGACCCAGCGATACCAGCTGGCCGGATGCGCCGCCTCGACCGCCACACGCGGTACGCCAGCCGGCAGCACACTCGCCCGATAGTCCGCTTCCTGCTTCGCGAACAACTCGAGACTCGGCGCACTCACCACACGCGCCGAGATGCCGTCGACCGCCAGCCGCGCGCGGGCCGCCAGTGCGATCTCGACTTCGGAGCCCGTGGCCAGCAACACCACGTCGGGCGCATGACCACCGGTCACCTCGGCCACCACGTACGCACCACGCTTGACACCAGCGCGCGCCGCATCGGGCGCGCCCATGTAGGCCAGCTTCTGGCGCGTGAGCACCAGCGCCGTCGGGCCACTGCGATGGTTCACCGCGATGCGCCACGCCTCGGCCACTTCGTCGGCATCCGCCGGCCGCAACACCAACAGGTTGGGGATGCAGCGCAACGCGGCGAGATGCTCGATGGGCTGGTGCGTCGGACCGTCTTCACCCAGGCCG
>CAZMGX010000192.1:0-9237 GCA_964565915.1 uncultured Gemmatimonas sp. | reverse complement strand
CAGTCGCGCCAAGTGCGGCAAACGCACGACGACGTGCCGCGAGCGCGTCGATGAACTCGCGAAATGACTCTATCGGCGCACCGTGTCTGGCCTGAAGCGCGTCGAACGCCGCCGGCCAGCCCGACGCCGCAATGCGAAACACGGCATCTGGTCGAAAGGTCGGTACAACACGTCCCGTCCAGCCGCTGTCCCGAATTCGACGATGCGGGTCCAGCGTATCGCCGGCGGCGTCCGTGGTGGCGAGGACCTCAATCCTGAACTGTGAGAACAGGGCCCGCGGTCGATACTCGGGCGACGCCAGCCGCTCGGCAATCTGGTCGTACACGGCGGCGGCCGAGTCCTGGTCGAGCTTCACGCGGATGCCGAAGAGTTCGTGCAACTCCTGGTCGAACCACACCCCCGTCGGCGTCCCGTGGAACAGGTGGTAGTGACTGGCGAAATGCTGCCAAATGACGCGCGGATCGGCTTCAACGGGCGTTCCATCGCGAGTGGCGATACCCAGGGACTCCATCGAGATGCCCTGCGAATACAGCATCCGGAGGATGTAGTGGTCCGGGGTAATCAGGAGCGCCGTCGGCTCGGGGAACGGAGCATCATCGGCCAGCAGCCACGGATCCACGTGCCCATGCGGACAGATCAGGGGTAACTCGCGCGTGGCATCATAGAGGGCCCGAGCGGCCCGGCGCGTGGACGGGTCAGGGTCAAAAAAGCGGTCGGGGTGCAGCGCGAGGGGTCGCACCAGAGCGATCCACGGGAAAGGAGGGGGCGACGCCGAGTCGCGGCGGAGGGAAATCGGGCGCGCAACGATATTGTTCTTGAAGAAAACAATATCCGTCTGCATCATACGGCCAGATCCACTGAACTGCAATAATCCCGGCGAATCTCGCCGCGTCCCTGACCCGAAGTCATGCGCAAGATCGACACCCGGCAGTTTGTGCGTGCGACGCGCACCACTTCCAGGGATATCAACCGGCAGATCATCCTGAATCTGGTCCGCGAGCATCAGCCGCTGTCGCGGGCCGATCTGGCCCGGCGCATGGACATCACACGCGGCATGGTGACGCTGCTGGTGGACGAATTGCTGGCCGAGGAGGCGATTTACGAAGGACCGACGGTGGATGCGCCGAGAGGCCGGAAACCGCAGATGCTGTATGTGCGCACGCACGACCGCCTCGTTATCGGCATCGACGTGCGATTCAGCACGACCTACATGATGCTCGCGGACTTCAGCGCACATCCCGTGGTGACCGAGGCGTTCGATACGTTGACGGACCCGGACGCGCTGGTCGCCGAGTTGGCGACGCGGATCAAGCGACTGTTGCGGACACATCGGTCAGCCGGACACTGCGAGGGGATCGGGTTGGTCGTCCCCGGCATGACCGATCGCCGTACGGGCCGGATTCTCTTTGCGCCACAATTCGGGTGGCGCGACGTGTTCATGCGTGATGCGCTTGCCGATGCGACGGGACTGTCGGTCCAGATCGACAACTCCTCGATCGCATGCGCGTTGGCGCAGATGTGGCTTGGCGAGCGCGGCGCAGATGCGCCGTCGGACTTCGTGTACCTCAACGTGTCAGACGGCGTCGGCGCGGGTATCGTGGTCAATGGCGAGGTGGTCCGCGGCGCCAGTCAAACCGCCGGCGAGTTCGGGCACCTGCCGTTGGACCTGCATGGGCCGCGCTGCCTGTGTGGTTCGCACGGATGCCTTGAGGCCTACACGTCCAATCTCGCCACGCTTTCGCGCTACCTCGGCCATGAACTCAGCGCGACGGATACCCGTCGTGTGTTACAAGCCTCCGGGGTGACGATCAATGACGTCATCGCCCGATCGCGTGTTGGCGAGGCGCGCGCCCGCGCCGCGTTGCAGGAGACAGCCGGCTATCTCGGCCTTGGCCTTGGCATCATCATCAACGCGCTCAATCCCGCGAAGATCTTCGTGGGTGGCGAGATTACGGCCGCCTGGAGTGAACTGGCACCGACGATCCACGCTGCCATTGCGACGCGCGCGCTGACGACCGCTGGTGCCGAGCCCCCGACCAGGCCCGCGGCCGCCCCCGCCTCCCCCCCCCGGCGCGGCGCGCCGGCCCTCTGGGCGGGGCGGGTGTCCGGGGCGCCGCGACTGGCGTAGGAATACCGGTCAGCGCACCGACCAGTCCGTGGTCAGCATCGTGGTGTCCCATGCAATCCGCAATTCACCACGTTGCACGCCGGGCGCCGTGGACGGAATGAGCCAGATCGACAGGCTCTCCACCGGTGTGGCGAGCGAGCTGATGCGCAGGTCGATGCGTGCCACATCCTTGCTGGCATCGTACGTGGTCGGGTTCACCGACGCCGCGCCCGTCGTCTCTGCCTGCAGGATCAGCGTCCATCCCGCACGTGTCGGCAGTACCTGCGCCACGTACCGCCCCTTCGGCACATTCTTGTCACCGATGGTGAGGTCGACATCCGTCGTGAGCAGCGTCGCGCCGTTGGCGCCCAGGCGCCACACCGTGTTGAACGGCACGAGGCTGTCGGTGTTGATGCGTCGACCGCGCAAATGCGGCTGGCCGTAGTCGATGCGGATGAGCGACGGCTTGCCCGCCGCGCGTTGAGCCGCCGTATCGACGAGCGTCAGTGACACTTCGGTGATGGCTCGAGTGCTTGGTGCCGCGCGCCGCGCGCCGGATTGTGCCGACAGCGGCGCGGCCAGCAGCAGTGAAACTGCGAGGGAGCAAACCAGTGTGCGCATGGCAGGTGGGGAGGCAGGATGGGTGGAACGACGTCGTACGGGAAGTGTAAACACCAGATCCCCAAAACGGAGCAGCACATTCTCTATACGCTCATCATCGGCCTGATCGTCGGTGCCATCGCGAAGTTCCTGATGCCCGGCAACGATCCCGGCGGCTTCATCATCACGATTCTGCTCGGCATTGCCGGCGCGTTCGTCGGCACGTGGCTGGGGCAGACACTCGGCTTGTACGCCGCTGGAGCGCAGGCGGGGTTCATCGCCAGTGTGATTGGCGCGATGGTCCTGCTGTTCGTCTACCGTCTGGTATCGGGAAGACGTTCGTAATGTGGAGTCGGGCTGTCTCAGCCCGACTTCCGCACGACTCCTGGGTCGTCGCGGGAATACATCCGTGTCACGAATACCCTCCGGCGAGCATCCGCGCAGGCGGGAACTCTCACGGCTCGTCGTCGCCTACTCTCACGAGCCGAGCGGTATCTTTCGGCGTGGCCGCCAACGGTGCGCGGCACACTCCGCACTCGTTTCCCACCAAACCCATGACTCGCTCGAATCTCTCCAGCCTTGGTGCTTCGCTCGGGCTCGGTCTGCTGTTCGCCAGCAGCCTCGGTGCCCAGTCTCAACCGGACTACGCCGCGGCCATGCACGCCGCACATGCCAAAGAAGTACCGTCAGCGTCGCCCGCCGCCCATATCGCGCCACGTGCGCAGATCGCAGCGGAGATGGTCACCTACGGAACCGTGGGCGGCAAGGTGCTCAAGGGTTTCCTGGCCAAGCCGACCGCACGCGTCGCGACCGGTCGGGCCATCATCGTCGTCCATGAATGGTGGGGGCTGAACGAGAACATCCAGGCTGTCGCCAAGCGCTATGCGGGTGAGGGCTACACCGTGCTGGCCGTCGATCTGTTCGGCCGCGTCGCCACCTCGCCGGATACGGCCATGGTGCTGTACCAGACGGCGATGAAGAATGTCCCGGCGGGAGAGCAGAACCTCGCCGCCGCGATCGCCTACCTCAAGAAGGCTGGCGCCACGTCCATCGGTTCAGTCGGCTACTGCTTCGGTGGTCATTGGTCGCTGCGCACAGGATTGGTCGGTGGAAAGGACCTCAAGGCCGTGGTGATGTACTATGGCGCCCCGATCACGAATCCCACGGAGATCGCGCGGTTGCAGGCACCGGTGCTTGGCCTGTTCGGTGGCAAGGACACCGGCATTCCGGTGGACAGCGTGCGCGCCATGGAGCAGGTGATGAAGCGCGCTGGTCGCTCGGTCAGCATCAATGTCTATGCGGATGCGAACCACGGGTTTGCGAATCCGAGCGGTCAGGCCTACAACGCGAAAGCCGCCGAAGATGCGTGGAGCAAGACGCTGACCTTCTTCGCGGCGAACCTGAAATAGTCACACCCTGAATGGTGCAATCGCGACCTACGGCTTCTTCACCAGCTGCAGCGACAAGGTGGACCGGCCGTAGGTCGCGTTGTTCCAGTAGGCACCAAACGTACGCGCGATCTCGAGTGATGTGCGTCGCCGCGACTCGGTAATGGTTTCGTCGGCACCCTTTACGATCACCACCAGTGCACGCATGGACTGCGCGGTGGGGTCGGTATCCGGAATCCGCCGACAATTGCCGGTGCAGAAGTTCGGCCCGGAGGCGATCATCGGCGCGATCAAGCTGTCGATCGTAATGGGGTAGACAGGCGCGGTGTTGGTCGGGATGCGATCCTCGCGCACCGTGTGCGTAACCGTGCGGACTTCGTTGTAGCCCATCAACCCCATCAGGTACAGGTCGAACTCGTTGAATCGCGGATTGGAGGCGCCGCTGAGCAGCAGGCCGCCCCCTTCCGGACGGGTCCACAAGTAGGTCCAATGCGAGGAAATGGCCGCGAGGCACGCGGTAAAGTGCGTGCCTTTCACCCACTCCGTCAGTCGGTTGATTCCGGCGCAGGCGGAATTGCTGCTGTACACTCCCCAGAAATGTCCGATCTCGTGAGCGATGGTGGAATGCTGCTGCGGCGACACCGTGACCGCCGTCGTATCGAAGAAATCGATCCAGTTCATGTGCGGCGCGGAGCGCAGTCTCGACCACGCGGCGGGGCGCGTGAACGTCAGAAAGTTCGCCAGTCCGACGTTCGTGGCCGGTAGCATGTAGCGGGCCCCCGAATTGATCCACGCGGGAATCTCGCGCAAGTTGAAGATCAATACGAAGTCGTAATTCGTGGGGACGATGACCTTCTCGAGTTCCTGGAACAGGAGTGTCATGTTCCACGCGGCCGGCTGCACGCGCATGTTCGGATAGTTGATGGGGTCTGGCGCCGGATGCGCGTCGTACACGGAATTCAGTTCGACGACGGCAACGGAGTCGCGCATCACCCACGGCTGCAGCGGCGCGCGCACCTGCACGACGATGCTGCTCGTGCGCCCCTCACACGTCGCGGTGATCAGCGCGCTTCCGGGTGCCAACCCGGTGACGACGCCCGCGGCGCTCAGCGATACGACGGCGGGCGCGCTGTTCGTGTACGTCACGGTTCGGCCAGTGAGCGCTGCACCGGAAGCACTCCGAACGGTCGGTACAACGGTTGTCGCGGCTCCGGGCGTGATGCCCACGTTGTCCACGGCCAACGTGAGGCTCGCCACGGGGATTGGGACGACGGAGAGCGTTGCCGTTCCCGACTTGCCTTCGCTCGTGGCAATGATTGTGGTGGTGCCGGCCTGCACGCCGGTCACCACGCCAGCGGCGCTGATCGTGGCCACCGTGGCATTGCCCGTACTCCAGGTGATCGTTCTGCCGCTGACGACCGCGCCCAACGAATCACGAACAACGACGGTGGCCGCCGTTGTTGCGCCGGGATTGATCGTGCTGCTGGCCAGTGTCACTGCCAGCGTGCCAACCGGAACCAGGCGCACCTGAAGAGCAGCGCCGCCAACCTTGCCCTCACTCTGTGCAGAGATGATGGTGGTGCCGGGCTGCAGCGCTGTCACGACGCCGCTGCTGCTCACGGCGGCGATGGCCGGATTCGCGCTACTCCACGCGACCGGGCGATCAACGACCACGGCTCCGAGCGAGTCGCGTATCGTAGCGGTCGCCGACAGTGTGGTGCCGGCAAACGTCGATGCGGCCGGGAGTGTCACACTCACCGTCCCGACCGGCACAGCGCGGACGGTGATCTGCGCGCTGCCGCGCACGCCGTCGGCCGTCGCGCCGATGGCGACCGTGCCGACGCTGACGGCAGTGACCACCCCGGTCGGACTGACGCTGGCCACGGAGGGGTTGTCGCTGCTCCAGGTCACGGCGCGGGTTATTGCGGCGCCGGTCGCACTTCTCGGCGTCGCCGACAGGGGCGCGGTCGCGCCGGTCACCAAGGTCAGCGTGCCCGGCGAGACCTCGACCTGGGCCACCGTGGGTGCGGGCGGTGTCGGTGGTGCGGGGGCGACGCCGTCGCCGCCACTACAGGCCGCCAGAGTCAACAGCAAGGCGCTGAGGGGGCCCTTCACACTCCCGCAAGTCTTGTACATGTCACGCTTTCCGGTGCGATGAAGGAGCGACGGCGAACCATCGGAACGAAGCACCTCGAGGACATCACGATAAAGACCTCCGATATCTGAAATCAAATATCGTCACATTCAGGATCGTTGTTGAATCGGTCCGGAACGCTCGCCACCTGTAACACCACGCTGTATCACCGTGGTGTAACAGGTGGCGGCAGCCGATACGGCCTGTGGTTGCGCTCCGCCCGGCAAAAACCTGTAACCGCTTGGCCGGGAAGGTCTTGTGGTGAGAGCAGGGGCTGGCCCTTTCCTTGTATGACGATCGGGTGACCGAAGCATTCCGAGTATTTCTTCGACCGAGACCGCCATGCGAAACCCCAGGGCCGTGACCTCCCTTCGCGCGCTTGCCGCCGCCGCAATGTTCGCCGTGAGCGCGACGTCGTTGCGGGCTCAAGCGGTGCTCCCACCGGCAGAGCCAACAAAGCGGCCGCTTCAGGTACTCAGTGACACGCGTGCCAATTGGTTGGATGGCGGCGCGGAATCACCGAACGGACGCTTCTTTCTGCTGGATCCGTTCGCCGGCGATACGCTGTTCAGCTATGACCGCACGACGAGGCGCTGGACCAGTCTGCCAGACATGATGTTGGGTGGTAGTATGTCGTGGTCGCCCAGCGGTCGGTTTGTGGTCTCGTGGAAGACGGTGTCCGGCCGACAGTCCGTCATGTTGACCCCGATGGATACGACCACTGGGCGACCGAGCGGCCCGTCGCGTCGCATCAGCGCTCGCGTTGGACGTTGGCCAGTCTGGTCCCCCTCGGGTGACCGCATCGCGTTCGTGTCAAACGACTCGGGCGCGTTCAAAGTGGTGGCGGTGCCGTTCAACGGCGGCGAGGAGGTGGTGCTGTTCCAGGGCCCCGGCGGGCTCACGGGCGGTCTTGCCTGGTCGCCAGACGGGAAGAGTATTCTCTTCGGATACCTCACGGCGGGACGTCCGGCCGCGTGGCACCGTGTTGATGTGGCCACACGGGCAATCGCAACGCATCCGGTGTCCGGTGCGGGCATCCTGCTCGGCTACTCGGCCGACGGCAAACGGTTTGCCGAGATCGATCGGACGTCCGGTGCTCTCACCGTCTATTCGTCGAGTGACTGGCGCATCCTCACTCGGCAGCAAGTGGGCCAACGCGTCACACCCACGGCGTGGTCGAAATCCGATCCGAATTCGCTGGTCGGGATCGAGCACATCGTGCCGACACACTTTCAGCAGGCGACGTTCCCTGATGGAGTGGTCACCTCGCTGATGCCGCCTGATTCGCTCGAGGTGCGCACACCAGTCTATTCACCCGATGGCACCCAGGTCGCCTTTGTTGGTGCCGCCGGTCCGTTCATGCAGATACGCGTCATGGCGCGCAGTGGTGGCGCCAGCCGTGCGCTCGGCACGCCGGGGGTGATCGATCGGCCGCACTGGTCGCCGTCCGGTCGGTCGATCGCGTACTGCAATTTTCAGTCGGTGCACGTCATCGACCTCGCCACGGGCCGCGATCGAGAGCTCGTTCGAACCGCGACTCCCGCGCAGAACGCGGTGTTGGCGTGTCGCTGGCGCGCGGATGGTGCCGCCCTTCGCTATCTCCGGGTTCCCGGCGTGGCACTGGACGGCACACGCGAGCTGCGAGAAGTGTCGATGGCGGGAGAGGATCGGTTGCTGTTGCGACTCAACGACAGCTCCGGAGTGACCGCCCAACAGGTGGCAGCCGGCGCGGTGTCCACACAACTGCTCGATGACACGCTGTTGGTCGTACAGAGTCTCTCAAGGATTTCGCTGAAGAATCTGCGCACGAGTGCCGAGCGGGTCTTGTATACCGGGAGCGTGTTCACGCGTGAAGTCGGTCGTTCGCCCGATGGTCGTTCCCTGGCCTTCGGGGTGCGGGAAGGCCGGAACACCATTCCGCATGTAGTCGACTTGTCCGGCGGCGACGTGCGGCGAGTCAGCTACGCACTCGGCGGCATCGTCAACGAGTTCAAGTTCCATCCGGATGGCCGCCATCTCGTCTTCTCGGCGTGCCCTTCGTGTGCGGATCCGCAGGGCACCGAGAAGTTCGAGATCGTGATCGCCCCGCTGAACGGTGATCCGGCGCGCGTCGTGACCGCTGCGCAGCGCGGCTACCGTGACTACGGTCGACCCGACGTGGCGCCCGATGGACGCACCATCGTGTTCCAGGGCGAGACCTCGTACAATACGCGGATCGTGCGCATCCCCGTGAACTGACCTCCGGCCCACACCGCGAACGTATGCCATCGCAACGGGTGCTCATCATCGATGACGATGACGCCATTCGCATTGCCACCGCCGAGTCGCTGGAAAAGGGCGGACGGGACGTGCGGGTGGCGGCGGATGCGGTCGCGGCACTGCGTCTGTTCGACGGGTGGCTGCCGGATGTCGTGCTCTGCGATGTGCGCATGCCGGGTATGAGCGGATTGGAGTTGCTGTCGCTGCTGTCCGAGCGTGTGCCGCAGGCCGATACCATCATGATGACGGCGTTCGACGATATGCCGACGGTCATTTCGGCAATGCGTGCGGGCGCTGTCGAATTTCTCGTGAAGCCGCTGGACCTGCATGAATTGCGGCGCGCGGTAGACCGGCTGTTCGCCGACCGCGCCGCGCGCCCGCGGGAGCCAGAGGCCACGGCCGCTTCCGGAGACCTGCAACTGCTGGTCGGGCGCGACCCGCGGATGATTCGCGTCTTCAAGCAGATCGGGCAGGCGGCGTCGGTACGCACGACCGTGCTCATCCGCGGTGCAAGCGGCACCGGCAAGGAGCTCGTGGCGCGCGCGATTCATGAGAACTCGCCGTGGGCGGCCCAGCCGTTTGTGGCGGTGAACTGCGCCGCGTTGCCGGCCACGCTCCTGGAGTCGGAGCTGTTTGGGCACGTGCGTGGCGCATTCACCGGTGCGGTCGGTGATCGTCGCGGTCGCTTCGCGTTGGCCGGCCGCGGAACGATCTTCCTCGACGAGATCGGTGATACGTCGCTGGACCTG
>CAZMGX010000191.1:0-9262 GCA_964565915.1 uncultured Gemmatimonas sp. | reverse complement strand
CGAGCAACTCCCCCAACCGTTCGGCGGCGACGGCGTGCGCGCGCTGGGTCCGCGCACGGTCGAACGCGGCGCGAAAGCGATCCGCATCGACAGGCTTGAGAACGTAGTCCACCGCATGCACATCAAACGCACGCTGCGCATGCTCGTCATACGCCGTGATGAACAACACCATCGGCACCGACTCGCCGTCGAGCGCCCGCAGCACGCCGAATCCATCCAGCTCGGGCATCTGCACGTCGAGGCAGACCAGGTCGGGGCGCAGACTCTCAATCATCTGCACGGCTTCGCGACCGGATTCCGCTTCGCCGATCACCTCGACATCGGCTTCGTTCTGCAACAGCCGCCGCACACGCTGGCGCGCGAGGGCTTCGTCGTCCACGATCAAGACACGCACGGTGGTCCCTCCAGAGACTCGCGGTTTTTCCACGAACAGCGCAGGTATATTCCGACCGGTACTACGTGACCAATACACGCCATGTTGCACATCGTAGCGTGCGAACGCGAAGAAAAAAGTGCCGCCGTTCGGCTGCACCTCGCGTGACGTATTGCGCCATCCCTGCTGATCGCCTCCTGTCGCTGGTTTGATACCGTCTATCGCCGTCATGGTTGCTTCGTCCCACCCCCTGATGATCGCCGATGAAGGCGCGCGGCTGCGGCGACTCACGCGAATCCTGTTCGCCGTGGTCTGGCTGGTGCCCGGCGCCCTCGCGGCCATCCAGCTCACGCTGGTCGGTGACGCCTCCGGCACGCAGTACGGCTTCGCACGGGCCCTGGTCTGGCAGGGCGCGGCGTGGCTGCTCTGGAGCCTCTGGTCACAGGTCATTCTGAGCCTGGTCGATCGCGTGCGCCTCGGGGCCGGGCGCATGTGGCAGTGGATCGGTGTCCACCTCGCGGCGACCGTGCTGATCTGCGCCATCAACATGCTGGCCTTGGCCTGGCTGGATCATGCGTTCGGGACGCTCGGGCAGGTGACCAGCTACGCCTTCGCCATTCGGCTGGTCATCGTCAATCACCTGGACGTGCAGGTCGTGCTGTACTGGGCAGTTCTCGGGGCGGCGTACATGGTCGAGTTCGTTCGACGATACCGCGAGCGAGACCGGGCGGCTGCCGAACTCGAGCAGAAGCTTGCCCTGACCCAGCTCGACGCGCTGCGCATGCAGCTCAATCCGCATTTCCTGTTCAACGCGCTCAATTCCGTGACCGAGCTCATGGAAGAGGACGTACGGGCGGCCCAGCGCACGCTCACCCGCGTCGCCGACCTGCTCCGCCTGTCGCTGCGCAGCGCCGCCTCGTCGACGATTCCACTGTGGCAGGAAATCGAGCTGGTCGAGCTGTATCTGCAAATCGCGCGCGTTCGCTACGGCAGCGGCCTGGTGGTCGACATCCATGTCGACTCGTCGACGGTGGACATCGCGGTGCCGAGCTTCCTCCTGCAACCGCTTGTCGAGAATGCATTGAAGCACGGCTTGGCACCGGGGCACAATGAGCAGACGATCGATGTCCGGGCCACGCGGTCGGGCGGATCATTGGTCCTCGTGGTCGAGGACAATGGGAAGGGACTGGACGGGTTGATCACCACCAGCGGCCGCTTCCTCGCCGCGCGCCCCTCCATCGACGGCCTCGGCATCGGCCTCACCAACACACGCTCACGCCTGACCATGCTGTACGGAGATCGGTACGCCTTCCTCATGAGCAATCATCCCTCCGGGGGATGTCGGGTGGAGATCCGGCTGCCACTCGAGGGCTGAATACCGCTCGCGGTGCCGGGGTGTACTTTCCCGGCACCGCGACCCGTACTCCCCTTCACTGGCTTCCGATGACCGACACCTCCTCACGATCACTGACGATTGGTGCGCTGCTGCTGGCCCTCGGCGTCGCGGCCGGTGGGTATCTGGCCGGCGCCGGCGTTGAGCGTATGCGCTCCGCCGACCGCACCGTCTCCGTGAAGGGCGTCGCCGAACGCGAGGCCAAGTCGGACCTCGCCATCTGGCCGCTGCGCCTCATTGCGACCGACGACGACCTCGCGCGTGCCAACAGCACCCTCGAACGCAACGTGCAGCAGGTACGCGCGTTCCTGAAGGAAACCGGCGTGGACTCGGCCGGCACGGAGATCACGCTGCAGGAGTTCTCCGTGCAGGACCAGCGCGCCTCGGGCGGCGGCTATCAGGTGAACAGCCGCTACATCATCAAGCAGGTGCTGGTGGTTCGGTCACCGCGCGTGGATGTGGTGCAGGCCGCCAGCCAGCGCGTGCCGGAACTCGTGCGCAACGGCGTGGTGATGTCGTCGGGACAGGAGTACGGCAACGGCGGCCCGACGTTCGTGTTCACCAAGCTGAACGACCTCAAGCCCGAGATGATCGCCGAAGCGACGGCCAGTGCCCGCGAGGCCGCGGAGCAGTTTGCCCGTGATTCGAAGAGTACCCTCTCGGGCATCAAGCGGGGCAGCCAGGGGTACTTCGAGATCCTGCCGCGCGATCAGGCCGCCGGCATCAGCGAAGAAAGCCAGGTGCTCAAGCGCATCCGTGTCGTCACGACGGTGGAGTACGGGCTCAAGAACTGAGGCCTCAGGGCTTCGCGCCGCGCTTGACGGCACGTACCCTGTCACCGGTCGCCAACGATTCACTCGGGTTGACGATGACCTGCGCGCCCGCCTCGATTCCATCCACGACTTCGAGCGTTGATCCGAAGTCGCGACCGAGCGTTATCGGCGTGAGGCGAACCACGTCGTTCTCCACGCGGGCAACCTGAGGCCCATCGGCGCGAATGATGAGCGCCACCGCCGGGATGCGCAGTCCGGCGCCCGTGGCGGGGAGGTTGAACGACACGTTCGCAAACATCCCCGGCAGCAGGCGCCGATCGGGATTCACGACGTGGACTTCCGTCAGCAACGTCCGTGTGACGGGATCGATCGCGCGTGCGGTCAAGGCCACTCGTCCGGAAAACGACGCGTTGCCGAGTTCACGCACGGACACCGCGGCTCGCTGTCCGATGCGCACCTTGGGGGCGGCGCTCTGCGGTACGCTGACCATGACGCGCAGCGTGTCCGTCTGCGTCAGTGTCAGGAGGGCGCGGTTACCCGTCACGGCACCAGCGGACACCAGCGCCCCGATGTCCACGTTCCGCGCGGTCACGACGCCCGAGAACGGCGCCGTCAACGCACCAAAGCGCAGGACCTCCGTCAGATTGGCAACATTGGCGCGCTGCGCGCGCACGGCGGCCTCCGCGACGTTGGCCGCTGCTTCGCGTTCATCGAGTTCCTGTTTGGTAACCGCTTCCTGCGCCGCCAGCGAGCGCCACCGCGCGAGCGTGGCGCGCGCCAACTGCGCCGTGGCCTCGACCTGTTCGAGCGCCGCACGAGCCTGTCGTGATTGCTCCGTGATGTCCGGCATGTCGAGGACGAGCAGCGTGTCGCCGGCGCGCACGGACGAACCCAGATCCACGCGAAGCGCCCGCACGAACCCATTCGTCCGCGCGTGAATCGGCGTCTCGTGCAACCCGGCGACCGACCCCGGCAACTCGAGCGCGCTGGCGGAGGTATCGCGCGTCACGGCCTCCGTGAAGACCGTCGCCACGCCGTTGGACTCGTCGCGCTCTCGCTCGCGCACCTTCGCTTGCTGCACTCGCGGCCAGGCCCCGGCCGCGAGCATCACGAGCAGGACCGCCACGATCACGATGGGTACGGCACGGCCCTGACGTTGGCGCGAGTGCCCCGCGCGTCGTCGAGACGACTGCATCACGTCCCCTCCGGGGACAGGGTGCTGGTGGCGCGCGACGGCTGGCTGCCGCCGTGGGTGCGCAACCGACTGTAGACGATCGGCACGATGAACAACGTCGCCACGGTCGCGAACGCGAGCCCGCCGATCACCGCTCGACCCAGCGGCGCGTTCTGCTCGCCACCCTCTCCCAAGCCGAGGGCCATCGGCAACATGCCGACCATCATCGCCATCGCCGTCATGACGACGGGGCGAAGCCGAGTCGAGGCGGCCTCGAGGGCCGCCTCACGCGCCGTACGCCCCGCCAGCATTCGCTCATTCGCAAACGACACGATCAGGATGCTGTTGGCCGTGGCCACGCCCATGCTCATGATGGCCCCCATGAACGCCGGCACGCTGATGGAGCTGCCGGTGGCGAACAAGGCCCAGATGATCCCCGCCAGTGCCCCCGGCAGCGCACTGCTGATGATGACGGGGTCAAGCCACGACTGGAAGTTGATGACCATCAGCAGGTAGACGAGGACGATGGCAAACAGGAGCCCGACCGCGAGTCCCCGATAGGACTCGCGCATGCTGGCCACCTGGCCGCGCATGACCAGCGTGGTACCGCGCGGCAAGTGCTCGCGCAACGAATCGAGCACCATGTCGGCCTCACGCGCGACGGCACCGAGATCGCGGTCCTGCACGTTGGCGTAGATGTCGTAAACCGGCGCGACGTCATAGTGGCTCACCACGGCCACTCCGTTCCGCCTCGTGATCGTGGCCAGATTGTCGAGCGGCTGCGGCGCCCCGCCGGCGCCGGCCGCGCCAAGCACCGGCGTTCGCCCCAACGCCTCCAATGACGCCATCCGGAACTGGGGTGTCTGGACACTCACCGCGTACTGCACGCCGTTCTGGGGATTGAGCCAGACGTTCGGCGCCGACTGGCCGCTGGAGGCCAAAGAGACCAGCAGATCGTTGCCGACTTCGCGCTCAGTCAGTGCCAGGTTGGCCGCGCGCACGCGGTCTACCGCGATGTACAACTCGGGCGCCGCGAGTCGCTGCTGCAGATACACGTCGACCGCACCCGGAATGCGCCGCAGGCGCCGCTCGAGAAATCGTGCGATCTCGATGTTCTTCGCGCGATCCGAGCCGACCACCTGCACATTGATCGGCGCCGGCAGGCCGAAGTTGAGAATCTGCCCGACGATGTCCGCAGCCTGGAAGAAGAACGTGACCTGCGGAAACTCCGTGCGCAGCGCACGTCGCAATTCGCGGCGGTAGTCTGCCACGCGGCCGCGATGCTCGGGGGCCAGCACGATCAGCACATCTGCGTCGGTCACCCCCGTGGTCGGGTTGTCGCTGTAGGCCAGATTGGTGACACTGGTCGAGCTGATGCCGACGTTGTCGAGGATCGTCCCCACCTCGCCTGACGGAATGATGCGCCGGATCGTGGTCTCGACCGCGGCCACCACGCGCGCCGTCTCCTCGAGTCGGGTGCCGATCGGCGCTCGCAAATGCAGCCGGATCTGTCCCGCATCCACGGCCGGAAAGAAGTCCTGCCCCAGCCACGGCACGAGGGCGCCGGAGACCGCCACCAGCCCGACGAACGCGACCAACAATCGCGACGGCCGCTCGATCAGGCGCGCGAGCCCTTCGCCATACCGCGCCCGGCGCCGTTCGAACCAGCTGTCGAAACCTCGATGGACGCGCGCGAAGAACCCGGGGACGTGCGGATCCGCGGCAAACGCACGGCGTTCCTCGATCGCCATCTCCCGCTGCAAGGCATACCGCACCAGCGTTGGCACCAGCGTGCGCGAAATGATGTACGACGCGAGCATCGCGAAGACCACCGCCATCGCCAGCGGGGCGAACAGCGATCCAGCCACGCCGCTCAGGAAGAAGATCGGCACGAAGACGATGCAGATGGCGAGCGTCGACACCAGCGTGGGCAGGGCGATCTGGCCGGCCCCGTCGAGAATCGCCTGCTCGATATTGCCGCGATGCTCATGCTCGAGCACCCGATGGATGTTCTCGATACCAACGGTCGCGTCGTCGACCAGCACGCCGACCGCCAGCGCGAGGCCGCCCAGCGTCATGACGTTGATGGTCTGCCCGAGTGCGGCGAGCACGGTGACCGAACAGAGAATGGAGAGCGGAATGGAAAGCGCCACGATCAGCGTCGACCGCCAACTGCCAAGGAACAGCAGGATCATGGCGGCAGTGAGGCACGCCGCGATGAGCGCCTCGACGAGCACCCCATTCAGCGCGGCCTTCACGAACAACGACTGGTCGGCCAGCACGTCCATCTGGAGCGCCGGCGGCAGGGCGGTCATGATGCCAGGAAGCGCCGCCCGGACACGGTTCACGACGTCGATCGTGGACGCGTCGCCAGCCTTGAGGACCGTCACCAGCGCCCCGCGGACACCATCGCGATGGACGATGTTCGTTTGCACCGAGTACCCGTCGCGCACCTGGGCGACATCGCGAATTCGCACCAGCGCCCCGTTCACCATGCGAATCGGCAGGTCGTTCATCGCCTCGACGACTTCCGGGCTGCCGTTGAAGCGCACGGAATACTCCCGCTCGCCGATCTTCGCGGTGCCGGAGGGAAGCACCAGATTCTGCGCGTTGATCGCGTCACTCACGTCCGTCGGCGAAAGGCCTCTCGCTACGAGTTGCTCAGGGTCCAGGTCGACGTTGATGAGCCGGGAGCGCCCGCCGTACGGCGACGGAACGCTGGCCCCGCGTACGGTCGCCAGCCGTGTGCGGATGACATTGGTGCCGAGGTCGTAGAGCGCCTGCTCCGACAGCGAGTCGCCGCCCAGCGCCAGCTGCAGCACCGGCACATTGGCCGCGTTGTACCGAATGATGAACGGCGGCGTTGCGCCCGGCGGCATGATCCGCAGGATGCTCTGCGACACAGCCGCCAACTGCGCCACCGCCGACTCGATTTCGGCGCCGCGCTGGAAGAACACCTTGATGACGGTGACGCCGGCCAGCGACTGCGACTCGATGTGCTCCACGTCGTTGACAGTCGTCGTGACCGCGCGCTCGTAGGGCGTCGAGAACCGGCGCTCCATTTCCTCGGGCGGAATGCCGTTGAACGCCCAGATCACGGACACCACCGGAATGTCGATCTCCGGGAAAATGTCCGTCGGCATGCGCAGCAGGGATTGCACCCCGAAAATCACGACCAGCAACGCCACGAAGACAAATGTGTAGGGCCGTCGCAGGGCAAGTTGTACGATCCACATCGTCGGAGATGGCCCTCGCAGGGTGTTGCGGAGGCGAGCGCACCTGCCGCATTCATCAGTCTACGCACGAGGCGGTGGATCTGCTCGCCGTCCGATCGCTACTCTTGCTCCTTACGCCTTCTCCTGCCTTGTCACTCCTCAGGTACCTCGCCAACCTCGGGTACGGTACCCGCCGCCACGTCAGCACGCTCCTCGATCAGCGCCGCGTGACCGATGCAGTCGGGCGCCCGCTGCGCGGCACGGACACCCGCCCGCACGACGACATCCGCGTCGACGGTGAGCCACTGGACCCACCACCCGGCAGCGTCATTCTTCTGCACAAGCCGGTCGGGTATGTCTGCTCGACCACGGACACGTCGAATCCGGTCGTCTACGACCTGCTGCCCGCGCGTTTCCGCGCGCGTTCCCCGATCATGGCGCCCGTCGGCCGTTTGGATCTGGAGACGTCGGGTCTGCTGCTGTTGACCGATGACGGCGCGCTGAACCATCGGCTCACGTCACCGCGGTCGCACCTGCCGAAGGTCTATCTCGCGACACTGGCGAACGTCCTGCGCGGCGATGAGGCCGGCCACTTTGCCAACGGCACCCTCCAGCTGGCCGGCGAGTCGACACCCCTGGCGCCGGCCGGGCTCGAGATCGTGGATGCCCAGCGCGCGCGCGTTACACTCGTCGAGGGGCGATACCACCAGGTCCGTCGCATGTTCGCGGCGATCGGCCACCACGTCCAACACCTCGAGCGGGTCGCCATCGGCGCGCTGACGCTTGGTGAGCAGCCGTCCGGAAGCTGGCGGCTCCTCACCCCCGCCGAACGGGCGCTATTGCCTCCAACACCTTGAAGCGGCGTCCATCGTACACCGATCGCGACGACCCGAATCGTTCCTTCAGCATGCCTTCATAGGGGAGCGTGCGGTTGGCGACCAGCAGCAGACGCCCACCCGGTTCGAGCACGTCGAACGCGTCGTGTATGAACTGCCGCGGCACATCGAGATTCGTGTGCGTACCGACGTGGAACGGCGGGTTGGCCACCACGACATCGAAGCGCGATTCCGCCACTGCGGCGGCGACATCGCTGGCCATCACGCGGGCGTTCGTGGCTCCCGCAGACTGCAGCGTGCGGGCGGCACAGCGAGTGGCCTCGTAGTCCGCGTCGACGAGGCAGACCGCGCCGGTACCGGACGCCAACGCCGCCACGGCACCGAGGGCGCCCGCACCGCAGCCGAGGTCGAGCACCCGTGCTCCTGGCGCAACCTCGATGAGACCGGAGAGAACGTCCGTCGCCTCATCGAGATGCTCCCACGAAAACACCCCGGGCCGAGTGTACATCGTGAAAGATCGCCCCTGCAGGGTCACGGGAATTTCGCGGAAGTAGTCGGAGTCCACGAATGGACTGACAAGATCATCGGGGACCGTTGGGGGCTCGACGGGGCGCACCGCCACCACCAAGCGATGACTGCTGTGCTGCTCCAGGAGTTTCGCGTGCCCGAACAGGCGCTCCAGCAGTCGCGCCGACGACTTGGCACCCTCGTGATTCCCACCGGCCAACAGGCAGCGTCCGCCCGGACGCAGGAGACGCCGTGCATCGTGCAGCAGTTGCACCATGACGGCCTTCTCGGGCACGACGCGCAGCGCCACAATGTCAGCCGAGAGACCCGGCGGCAGGCCGCTCGCCCCGTGCGCGAGCGCGAGGTTCGCACCTGGCAACGAATTCTCCTCGAGCGTGCGACGCGATGCTTCGACCGCCAGCACATTGCGGTCGGTCATCCACACCGCGCCCGCACCGTTCGCCAGCGCCACCGTACCCACCAACCCATTGCCACTCGGCATCGATACCACGGTCAAGCCGGCGACATCCGTGACCGCGGCGGCCAGCATGGTGGTAGCCGGATCGGTCTGCCCGTGCAACGGCAGGCCGGGCTTTGTGGCAACCCGATACGCGCGGCCGCCGACATCAACGCGACCCGTCTGCCATCGGTGATAGTCGAGTCCGGCGACCGGGTGTCCGCTCACCGTGTGTCCGCGCACCGCGTGTCCGCGCACCGCGTGTCCGCCCGCGGCGTCTCCGTTTGCGGCGTCTCCCTTTGCGGCGTCTCCGTTGACGGCGGTGATCCGGGCATGGGGTGATCGGAGGTGGAGGGGTGCAAACGAGACACGGGACCGTCGTCGTCGACGGTCCCGTGTGAACGCCTCGTGTGCAGCTTCGTCACGACGGGGTTACCGCCGTCGTGGTACGGACAGTGGGCCTTGCAGGAGTTGAACCTGCGACCTCACGCTTATCAGGCGTGCGCTCTAACCACCTGAGCTACGAGCCCTTTA
>CAZMGX010000190.1:2172-9263 GCA_964565915.1 uncultured Gemmatimonas sp. | reverse complement strand
AAGGTCATCTCGATCGGGGACATTGCCGTCGCGCCAACCGATCCCAATCCCGTGTGGGTGGGCACAGGTGAACATACCTCCTCGCGCAGCACGTACTGGGGCGACGGCGTCTACAAGTCCACCGACGCCGGCAAGACGTGGACGAACATGGGCCTCCGCAACAGTCGGCACATCGGGCGGATCGTCCTGCATCCGTCGAACCCCGAGATCGCGTACGTCGCCGCGCAGGGTTCGGTCTGGGGCCCCGGTGGTGATCGCGGCGTGTACAAAACCATGGACGGTGGACGGACGTGGGCGCGCACGTTGCATGTTGATGAGGAGACCGGTGCCACGGATGTCGCGCTCGATGCCAGCGATCCGAACGTCCTGTACGCCGCCACCTATCAGCGTCGCCGCAGTGCGTTCGGCTTCGATGGGGGCGGCCCTGGCAGTGCGCTCTGGAAAAGCACGGACGGCGGCAGCACGTGGACGAAGCTGACCGGTGCGGGGCTTCCCAGCGGCGAGTATGGCCGCATCGGCATCGCGATCTATCGAAAGAACACGAACACCGTCGTGGTCAGCATCGAGCAGGGCGCACGCTACAATGCGTCGACCGCATACATCCAGCGGAAGGCCGGCTTGTACCGCAGCAGTGACAAGGGCGCAACGTGGACATTCCTCTCCGACTGGAACCCGCGCCCGATGTACGCCAGCCAGCCGCTGATCGATCCCAATGACGATCAGCGCATCTACATGCTGAACGCGTACTCCTTCAGCGATGACGGCGGCAAGACCTTTACCGCCCCGCGCACGACCACTCACGGCGACGATCGCTTCGTCTGGGTGAATCCGAAGGACAGCCGGCACGTCGTCAAGCTGGATGACGGTGGCATCGGCATCAGTTATGATCGCGGCAACAAGTTCCTGTACGTCGCGTCGTTGCCCCTCTCGCAGTTCTACCGCGTTTCGCTCGACAATGCGATTCCGTTCAACGTGTATGGCGGGCTGCAGGACAATGGGTGCTGGACGGGACCGAGTGCAAGCTGGACGACCAACGGCATCCTGAATGAACACTGGTCGCGGTTGTGCGGCGGCGACGGCTTCTTCACGGTCGCCGATCCTCGCACGCCCGGTGTCGTATTCTCGGCGTCACAGTTCCTTGGCCTGCAGCGCAACAACCTGCGCACCTGGGAAGCGCAGGACATCCGGCCGGGCGACCCGACGGGACGCATCGGCGGTCGTCGCAACTGGGAAACGTGGGGCAAACCCGGGGCCTCGCAGGTGCTGGGCAATCAGATGCATCCCGCCAACTGGGACGCGCCGGTGCTCCTCTCCCCGCACGACACGAACACGATCTATGCAGGCGGACAACATCTCTTCCGTTCGCGCGATCGCGGGCTCACGTGGGTCGACCTCGGCGACATGACGACCGGCGTGGACCGGTCGACGCTGCCGTTGATGGGACGCATGCCGTCTGAATACACGCTGTCGATCGACGACGGCGTGCCGTTCTTTCCGGGTATCACGTCGCTCGCCGAATCACCCCGACGCCGCGGCGTGTTGTATGTGGGCTCGGACGACGGCCGTTTTCGCGTGTCGCGCAACGGCGGTATCAGCTGGGATGATCAGGCGTCGCGCTTTCCCGGTGTCCCGAAAGGCGCGTGGTTCGGTGGCGTCGAAGCCTCGCGGCATGCCGACGGCACCGCCTACGTGACCGTCGATAATCACCGCAGCAACGACTTCACGAACTACGTCTTCAAGACGACGGACTTCGGTGCGACGTGGACGGCGATCACCGGCGACCTGCCGGCGGCACGCGTGGCGCGCACCATTCGCGAGGATCCGCGCAATCCGAACCTGCTGTATCTGGCCACGGAGTTCGGCGTGTTCTTCTCGCCGAATCAGGGCGTCAATTGGCTCCCGTTGCGCAACAACATGCCGACGATGCCGTTCAACGACATCGCGATTCACGGGCGCGACAACGCGCTGGTGCTGGCGTCGCACGCACGAGGGATCTGGGTGCTGGACCAGCTGAATGCGCTGCAGGAGTTGACCCCGGCGGTGGCCTCCAAGGCATCGCACCTCTTCACGATGCAGCCGGCCTATCAGATTCGCACGACCAACCTACGCCCCCACGCGGGCGATATGGTCTTTCGTGGCGAGAACCCCGCCAATGGTGCCGTCATCGATTACTGGCTCGCGACCGCGGGTACATCGGCCACGTTGACCGTGCTTGATGCCACGGGCGCGGTCGTCCAGGAACTGCGTCCCACCACGACGCGTGGCGTCAATCGCGTGGTCTGGAACCTGCGCTACGCCGACCTGCCGTTGCGCGGTGGAGGCGGTGAAGATGACGAAGGTCCGGCGCGTGCCGGTTCGCCTGGTCCGCTTGTGCTTCCGGGTACCTATACGGTGCGTCTGGTCGCGGGGGGCGTGACGACCACCCAGCGTGTCGTCGTGCGCGAGGACCCGCGTGTCACCGTTTCGCCGGTCGAACGCCGCGCGTGGACGGCATTCCAGCGACAAGTGGCGACATTGGCAGTGGAGTTCGCTCCGGTGGCCGATCGCGCGCGACGCGCGACGGCGGTTGATGCCGAGACGGTCGACCGCAAGCGGCAGGCCGCTGAACTGCTGTCGCGAATCAGTACGTTGTACGGCGGGACGGCGCGCTGGACGGGCCGACCCACCGCCGACCAACGTGCACAACTGGCCTACTATCAGCGCCTGGCCAAAACGCTCGCGTCCGCATCGTTCTAGCTTCCCATACAGGAATTCAGTTTCGTACCTTGAAATCTCGGCGTGGCGTACCGAGATTTCAAGGTATGGGAGATCTCCTTCGAACTGAGGCCGAGGCCGACATCCGTCGTCGACTGCGCGCCGCACCGGTCGTGGCCCTGCTGGGCGCCCGACAGGTCGGCAAGACGACGCTGGCCCGATACATCGGCGCGACGTGGCGCGGCCCGGTCACGCGGTTTGACCTCGAGGATCCGCGGGACCTCGCCCGTCTCGACGATCCGATGCTCGCGCTGGCAGACTGTCGCGGCCTGGTGGTGCTGGATGAGATCCAACGGCGCCCCGAGCTGTTCCCCGTGCTGCGCGTGCTGGCCGATCGCCGACCGATCCGCTGTCGGTTCCTCGTCCTTGGCAGTGCGTCGCCCGAGCTCCTGCGGCAAGGGTCCGAGTCGCTGGCTGGGCGCATCACCTTCCGCGAGCTGCGCCCGTTCTCGCTGGGAGAGCTGGGCACCGACGCCCTCGCCAAACGCTGGCGTCGCGGCGGCTTTCCGCGCGCCTATCTCGCCCGCAGCGAGTCCGACAGCGTCCGCTGGCGTCAGGACTTCGTGCGCACCTATCTCGAGCAGGACTTGCCGCAACTCGGCGTGGCCACCGCCGGCACTACCATGCGACGGTTCTGGGAGATGCTCGCGCATGTCCACGGGAATGTGCTGAACAGCTCCGAGCTCGGACGGGCATTCGGCGTCGCCGATACGACGGTACGACGATATCTGGAGACGCTGGAGGCGACCTTCATGGTGCGAACGCTGCGTCCGTACCATGCCAATCTGTCCAAGCGACAGGTCAAGGCGCCGAAGGTGTATCTGGCCGACAGCGGGCTCCTGCACACGCTGCTGGAGATCGACACCGCCGACCAGCTGATACGGCATCCCAAGGTCGGCGCCTCATGGGAGGGATTCATGCTGGACAGCGTCATCGACCTGACGAAGGCGCGTGCCGAGCAGTGCTACTTCTGGGCCACACATGCCGGCGCGGAGTTGGACCTCCTGATCGTGAACGGCTCAACACGTCGTGGTTTTGAGTTCAAGCGGACCACGACGCCCACGGTCACGCCTTCCATGCGTTCGGCGCTGGCGGATCTTGCGTTGGATCGACTGGATGTGATCCACGCCGGGCCCACGTCGTTTCCGCTGGCCCCGCGCATCCGGGCAGTCGCCGCGACCGACCTGCTGCAGGAACTCTGACGCTCATGCCGCTCCACTGCTGGTCGTCGGAGCAGTACGCCATTGTACTGCCCGACGGCCATCGCTTTCCCATGGCCAAGTACGCGCTGTTGCGCCAGGGCGTTCTCGCGGCGGGGCTGGTGCTTCCTGAGCACCTGCACGACCCGCCACGTGCCGCGCCCGAGGACCTGCTGCGCGTCCATACGCCTGAGTATGTGCAGCAGGTCTCCGACGGTACGCTGCCACCCGCCGACCAGCGTCGTATCGGCCTGCCGTGGTCGCCGGCGTTCGTCGAGCGTGCGTGGCGCGTGGTGCGCGGCACCATAGAAGCCAGTGATGCGGCGCTGCGCGACGGCGTGGCCATGAACCTGGCCGGTGGCACCCATCACGCCTTCCCCGATCGCGGCGAGGGCTTCTGTACGTTCAACGACGTGGCGATAGCGGTGCGCCGGTTGCAGCATCTGGGACGCATTCGCCGCGCGGCCATCGTCGACCTGGACGTGCATCAGGGCAACGGCACACACGCCTGCTTCGCCGACGATGCCTCCGTCTACACGTTCAGCATGCATGGCGCCAGGAACTTTCCCTTTCACAAGGTCCCAGGATCCCTCGACGTGGAACTCGAGGATGGGACCGGCGATGAACCCTATCTCTCATTGCTGGCCGAGCACCTGCCGCGCGTCCTGCACGCCGCGCGTGCCGATCTCGTGATCTATCTCGCCGGCGCCGACCCTCATGAAGGCGATCGGCTCGGCCGCCTGAAGCTGACCTTCGACGGGCTTCGCCGGCGCGACCAGATGGTGCTGCAAACCTGCCGGGAAGTGGGGATGCCGGTATGCATCACGATCGCCGGCGGCTACGGGCGCCGGGTAGAGGACACCGTGGCGGTGCATCTGGGCACGGTGGCCGTCGCGTCCGCTTTTTCTGCAGCCTGACCCGTCGCGAGCCTTGCCCCGCCGCGAAACGCGTCGCACACTGCGCCATGCCCAATCACATCGTCATCGGCGCGAGCGCGCATTTGGAGTTGGCAACCCTGCTGCGTGCCGCCCGTCCGGATCTCGAAATCCGCGACAAGCGATACACCGAGGTCACGGCAGATGACCTGTCCTGGGGCGACACGTATATCGGATTTCGGCGCCCTCCGCTCGAGACGATGGGCAATATCCGTTGGGTGTACTGTACCGGTGCCGGCGTGGATTCGTGGCTCTACCCTGACGAGTTGCCGCGGGACATCCTGTTGACCAGAACCGCCGAGTCGTTTGGACCGCGCATCGCAGAGTGGGCGCTGGCGCGCGCGCTCGCGTTCACCCAGCAACTGCCGGACTTGCAGGACGCGCAGCGGCATCGTCAATGGGCCCCGCGCGACACGGCCCTCCTGCGAGGTGCCCGCGTGCTGGTGGTCGGAACCGGTGATATCGGCACCCACGTCGGGCGCCTCTTCACCGCAATAGGGGCACACGTCACCGGCGTCTCGCGCACTGGGCGTGGCGAGCCAACCGTGTTCGAACACGTTGCATCGGTGGCGTCCCTCCCGACCCTGGTCGAAGACGCCGAGTGGATCATCGTGACCATACCGCTCACGCCGGCCACCCGGGGGCTGTTCTCGCGTGACGTCCTGTCGCGCTGTCGGGGTGCGGTATTGCTCAACGCCGGTCGCGGCGCGGTCATCGACGAGTCGGCGCTGATCGTCGCTCTCGATCACGGATGGCTCAGTGGGGTCGCGCTCGACGTATTCGAGGTCGAGCCGCTGCCCGAGGACTCGCCGCTGTGGGCGCACGCGCGCGTGATCATCTCACCGCACATATCCGGACTGACCACCGCAGAAGGTGCCATCACGGGCTTTCTTGAATGTCTTGGCGCGATCGAACGCGGCGAGACACCGTATGGCGTGGTGGACCGCGACCTCGGGTACTGAGCCCCATCGCCCAGGGCGGAGGCACGCGCCAGCACGTGCTATCGAATAAGGCGCTGCTGCAGAAAAGGCGTCATCTCCCGCTCGAAGAGTGGCACGTTGTCCCACGCGGCATGCCCCTGACCGGTCAGCGTGACCAACTGATGCGCGACGCCGACCTGTGTCGCGCGCGCGACCAGTTGCAGCGCCTCTGAATATGGTACTGTAGTGTCTTCCGTACCGTGGAAGATCAGCAACGGCGGCTCACCCGCCTGCATCACACTGTCCATCGCTTGCGGCAGGCTCCCCCAGAAATCGACGACAGTCTTGACCTGGGATGAGTAGCCCGGGTTGCCACTCGAGCCTTCGCCAAGCGACTGATCATAGGTGCCCAGCAGCGCGGTAATGGCGCCGGCCGAACTGCCTACGAACGCCACGCGGGCCGTATCGAGACGATACTGGCGGCTGTTCGCTCGGACCCAGCGCACCGCCGCCCGTGCATCGTGCACCGCATCGCGAATCCCGCCGGCCTGATCGCTGTTGAACCCCGCCGGTGTGCGGAGACGGTAACTGATGGAGACGCTCAGATAGCCGCGCAAGGCAAAGGATCGTGCGAGTCGCGGAATCTGCCCATCGGTGCGCGTGCCCGACACGAAGCCACCCCCATGAATCCAAACCAGCACCGGACGGGCGGCCGCCGTATCCCCCGCAGGCTCGTAGAGATCGAGCAAAAGGGGCGCGCTGGTCGTACTGCCGAACGGTACCGAAGCGCCGTAGGGGATACCGGTCAGCGTGGTGGCACTGGCAAACACGGTATCCACGTAACGCTGACGGCTCGCTGGCTCGTCGGCTTCGATCGGCGAGCCTTCGCCGCACGCGAGACACACAGCCAACGCGACCGGAAGGAAGAGCATTCGGTGGTAATGCCGCATGACACCTCAGCGAGATATGGTCCGCCGTTGGACGGCGCAGAGCGCCGCGCCGTTAATTTTCTACGTTTGGCCTAACGCCTCACCGATGGCGTTGCAGGCGAGCACGGTGAGAAAGATCATGAGGCCGGGAAAGACGGCCAGCCACGGCTCACTCGTCATCGTGGTTTGCGCCTGATACAGCATGTTGCCCCAGCTCGCCGTGGGCGGCTGCACGCCTACGCCAAAAAAGCTGAGCGCACTTTCCAGCAGGATGCCGCGACCGACCGCCAGTGTCGTGGCCACCGTCACCACGGGTACGATGCCGGGCAACACATGGCGCAGCAACACTCTCGC
>CAZMGX010000190.1:0-2162 GCA_964565915.1 uncultured Gemmatimonas sp. | reverse complement strand
CTCGCGGGGGTCGCGCCACTCGCGCGTGCGGCGCTCACGAAATCCCGCGCCGCGAGCGTCTGCACCGCAGTACGAACCACCCTGGCCGTTTCCATCCAGCCGACGACGCCCACGAACGCGACCAGTACGACCACGCTCGGACGCGCGAACGCCGCGAGAATCATCAACAGCGGCAGCCGCGGAATGCACAACATGGCGTCCGTCAGCCGCATCAGGAGATCATCGATCCAGCGACCGGCATACCCGGCCACCGCACCGACCGCCGTCCCGATGGACACACTCACCGCCGCCGACACCAGTCCAATCGCCAACGAGACTCGCGCGCCATACAACACGCGTGTAAACAGGTCACGCCCCAGTTCATCGGTGCCGAACCAGTGCGTGAGTGATGGCGCCGCGCGACGGTTCGCGAGATCCAGGCCATCCATGGCATACGGTGCCAACACGGGGGCCAACAACGCGATCCCGACCAGCAACCCGACGGCCAACACCGGAACGATCACGGGGCGTCCGGCCGCCGCGCTCGGCGTGCTCGTCACACCCAGGTGTGTGGAGGCGGCGTTGCGCATGTCATGCCTCCTGTCGAGTGCGCGGATCGAGCCACAGCACCAACAGGTCCGACACCAGATTCAAGACCAGCACGGCCACGGACCCGACCATGAGAAACGCCATCAGCACCGCATAGTCGCGCTTCGCCAACGACTCGGTGAAGAGGCTGCCGATCCCCGGCCACGCGAACACACTCTCCGTTACGACGGCTCCCGAGGCCAACATGGCGGCGTCGAGCAATACCACGGTGACGAAGGTGGGGAGTGCGAGTGGTACGGCGTGTCGCCAGATCAGTCGTCCTTCGGCGAGCCCGCGCGCACGGGCAATCGGCAGATAGGGCAATCCCATCGTCTCGCGCATTGCCCGTCGCAGGTACCGTGACCACGCGGCGGCCAGCACGAACGCCAGCACGGTCGCCGGCAGCACCAGATGCGCGAGCCGATCAGCGAGGTCGCCGCCGTCGAACGACTGTCGTCCCGAAGACGGAAACCACCCGAGCGCGCCGGCGAAGACAAGCTGCAGCAGGAGCCCAAACCAGAAGACCGGGAGCGAGATCCCGGCGATCGCCACCCCGTTCGTTACCCGGTCGACACGGCGCCGCGTGGCCCCGTAGATGCCCGCCGGGACCGCAGCCAGTAGCGCGAGCGCGACCGCGGCGCCGAGCAACTCCAGCGTCGCGGGAATCCGTTCCAGCACGCGCTCCACGACGGGACGTCCATCGGCGTAGCTGTAACCCCAGTCGCCACGCACGAACGCCAGCAGCCATGTGACGTACTGGACGCCGATCGGCCGATCGAGACCCATCGCACGACGCAGGCGTTCGATATCCTCCGGCCGGACGTTCGGATTCTCCAGGTAGGTCGACAGCGGGCCACCGGGTGCCAGATGCAGCACACCAAACAGCAGCAGTGAGATCAGCAGCAGCAGTGGCACCGCATGCAGGACACGCCGTGCCACGAGTTGCCACATCACCGGGCCGGAAACTCCCACTGGTATACGTTCCAGAACGGACCGGCATTGGTGGGGTTGCCGGTGAAGTGCTGCATCGTTGTCGGAATCGCGTCGATCTTGGCGGTGTTGTACAGCGGGATCTCGGGTGCCAGCTCCGCCACGCGACGCTGCGCCTCTTTCAACAGCCCGAGTCGCTCGACTTCATTCACCGTGCGATCTGACCGGTACAGCAACGAGGTCAACGCACTGTCGCTGAGGTAGTTGATGTTGCGCCCGTTGGGCGGCGCACGGTCGCTGGCGAAGAAAAGCGTGATCTCGGGGTCCGCGCCCTGTTGCCACCAGTGCAGCATCGCGTCGAAGTCACCATTGAACCACAGGCTGCTGATGGAGGTGCCGTCCACCAGCTGCACCTTCGCCTCGACACCGATCTCCCGGAACTGCTGTTGCAGCGCCTGCGAGACATTCTCACGAATGGCGAAGCCGGCCTGCGTGATGATCGTGAACGAGAGTCGCGCGCCGTCCTTCACGCGCACGCCATCCGCGCCCGCACGCCAGCCGGCGTCGTCCAGCAGCTTGCGGGCGGCGGCCGGATCGTACTCGTACGACCGCACCGCCGGCTCGTACGCCGCGGAAAGCGGTTGAATCGGACCGTTCACCACCGT
>CAZMGX010000189.1:8661-9299 GCA_964565915.1 uncultured Gemmatimonas sp. | reverse complement strand
CACCCCTGCGCCGCATGAACAACGTCGACGTGGCGTATGGCTTCGACGTGGGTGGTGTTCCGACCGACATCGCCGTGGCCACCGAGCGAAATCGCATGGCGATCCGCGTGTTCGCCCTTCCGGCCATGAAGGCGATCGACGGCGGTGGACTCCCGATGTTTGACGGCGATACCACGCGCGCCCCGATGGGCGTGGCGCTCTATCGTCGGCCGCGTGATGGCGCGTTCTTCGCCATCGTCGGTGGCAAGAGTGGGCCCACCGAGGGATACCTGATGCAGTATCGCCTGCGGTTCGTCGACGGACAGGTCCGGGCGGAGAAGGTTCGCGCCTTCGGCACGTGGAGCGGACGCAAGGAGATCGAGGCGATCACGGTCGACGCCGCGCGCGGCTATGTCTACTACTCCGACGAGAACGTGGGCGTCCGCAAGTATCATGCGGACCCGGACTCCGGCTCGCGCGAACTGGCGCTGTTCGCGACGACCGGTGTCGTGGACGACCATGAAGGCCTTGCGATCTACACACGCGATGACTCTACTGGGTACATCGTGATGTCGGATCAGGGTGCGAACCGCATTCACATCTTCCCGCGCGAAGGCACGGCCGCCTCACCGCACGAACATCCTCTGCTTGCCGTGTTG
>CAZMGX010000189.1:0-8651 GCA_964565915.1 uncultured Gemmatimonas sp. | reverse complement strand
ACTCGAGGTCACGTCGCGCGCGCTCGGTCCGGCATTCCCCAACGGGCTGCTGGTCATGATGTCCAATCGGGGGGCCTTCCACTACTACCGCTGGGACGACGTCCAGGCGGGCATCGCGAAGATGCAAGCGACGCCGCCCGCGAAGCCCTAGCGCTCCGCGTTCCGTGCGCTAACGGCACACACGCCAAGACGATAAGATGGGGCGGATCGCTTCCGCCCCATCTTTTTCGTATGCATCCATGACGATTACCCTGGCGGCGGTCATCGCCTACCTCATCCTGCAGCTTGGGATCGGGGTGTGGGTGTCCCGCCGTATCAGCTCCGAGTCCGACTACCTCGTCGCCGGTCGACAGCTTGGGATGTCGCTCGCGACATTCTCGATCTTTGCCACGTGGTTCGGCGCCGAAACCGTGCTCGGTTCGGCGGGCACCACGTTGCGTGAAGGCGTGTCGGCCGCGTCGGCAGAGCCGTTCGGCTACGGGCTCTGTCTCATCCTGATGGGTCTCATCTTCGCGGTGCCGCTCTGGCGCCGGCAGTTGACGACGCTGGCCGACCTGTTTCGGACGCGGTATTCGATCCCGGTCGAGCGACTGGCAGCGGTCATTCTGATCCCGAGTTCGATCTTGTGGGCGGCGGCTCAGGTGCGGGCGTTCGGACATGTGCTCGCGACGGTCGCTCCCGCCATCGAGCTCAACATCGCGATCGGTGTCGCCGCCGGATTCGTGATTCTGTACACGGCGTTCGGTGGTCTCCTGGCCGATGCGATGACGGACGTCGTACAGGGGGTCATGCTGGTGCTCGGCTTGATCGTGCTCGGCATTGCGGTGCTGGTCGCCATCGGTGGAGTGGACGGGATTCCCGCGGCGTTTGCGGCCACACGTGCCGCGCGGAATGCGGCCGGCACGTCCGCGGTCGCCCCACCGCTCCTCGAGATCCTCGAGGCGTGGGCGATCCCCGTATGCGGCTCGGTGATTGCCACGGAGCTGGTGGGTCGCGTCATCGCCACCCGGAACGCGACCATCGCGCGGCGGGCATCACTGACCGCGGGCGCGCTGTACATCAGCGTCGGATTGATTCCCGTGGGTGTGGCGCTGGTGGCGGGACCTCTTGTCCCCGAGCTGGCCGACGCCGAACAGTTGCTGCCGACACTGGCGCTGCAGCTCCTGCCAACGCTCGGTTTCGCACTCTTCGCCGGTGGCCTGATCTCGGCCATCCTCTCGACGGTGGACAGCACCTTGCTGGTGGCCTCGGGGATTCTCTCGCACAACCTGATCGTCCCGATTGCGCGCGTGACCGACGAACAGCGCAAGGTGCGCATCGCGCGCATCGGGGTGCTGGGCTTCGGCATGGTGGCCTACGTGATCGCTGTGAATGCGGAGGGTGTCTTCGCGCTCGTCGAGCAAGCGTCGGCGTTCGGCAGCGCGGGGGCACTCGTGACCGTGTGCTTCGGGTTGTTCACGCCGTTCGGCGGACCCCGGACGGCGGCGGCCACATTGGTCGTCGGTGTGGCGTCCTATCTCCTGGGCACAGCCGCCGGCCTGACGGCGCCCTTTCTCCTCTCACTCGGCGCCTCACTGGCCACGTATGTCGTGGGGGCGCTCATCGATCCGCGACACGAGTTCGCAGCGAGGGACGATGGCTCCACCGCTGATGCCGTCGGCGGAGATGCGGCGATCGCTGGTGTGTCGCCGGCGAAACCCACAGACTCGCGCGGACTCCCGCTACCTTTCGCTCCATGAGAATCGTGGGAGGGAAGTACGCCGGCCGGAACCTGACGTCGCCAAACGACTTTCGCGTGCGGCCAACCGCCGAAGAGGTCCGGGTCGGCTTGCTCAAGATGCTGCACGCGGATCTCGAGAAGGCACGGGTACTCGATCTGTTTGCGGGGACGGGCGCGCTGGGGCTCGAGGCCATCTCGCGAGGGGCGCGTTACGCCGACTTCGTGGAGATCGGGCCGGCCAGCCTACATGCGCTGAAGGCGAACATCGCGGCCCTTCGCCTGCGCGAGAAGACGCGCATCTTCAAGAAAGACGCCCTGCCGTTTGCCGCGGCGCTGGACGCCGATCGGTATGACATCGTCTTCGTCGACCCGCCGTATGGATCGAAGATGCTGGACCGGGTGATCGAAAGCTGGCACGCCAGGAAGTTCTCGCGCATTCTCGCCGTGGAACACCTCACGACCCACGAACTGCCGCGCGGATACGACAAGCGCATCTTCGGCGACTCCGCGGTGACGATCTACCGCCAACCGCAGGTGGTGGCGGCAAGCGCACCAGCGGCGACGCCCACCTCCGCACCTCACGACACGTAGGTCGTGCGGCGCGGGTTTGCGTCAGGCGGTCTGCGAGACAAACCCGCCAACTGGCGACGCAAACAGTGCCGTGACCAGGCGTGCGTGCAGCGTGTAGACCTTGGCGACCCGGCGGACGGTCACGATGTCGGCGACGACGTCGAGCGTCGCACCGACCACCCGGATCGTGCGACCGACGGGCAGCGGCGCGCCACAGTAGACGCTGATGCCGTCGAGCGACACATCGCGCATACGCACGTCGAGGATCTGCGACGGCCAATCGATGTGCAGCAACCCCCAGTCGGACTTGGAGACCCGCGGCATCGCACGACGTTCGGTCTGACGATTCGCGTCACCTGGTCGGCGAATGGCCGCGAGCGGCGCGCGACACCGCACGCAGCGGCTGTCCGTGCGGATCAGGGTCGGACGCGGGAGCCGACAAAAGGCACACGCCGGACCATCGGTCTTCGGCGGCGGCGGCGCGCTGGCGCGTGCTTCGGCACCGGGTCGTGTGGCCGCCTTCGCGGCCCGCCGCCGATCGTACTCGGCGCGGCGATCCGCGTCGGACAGTACCGCGTACGCCTCATTCAACAACACCGCGGCGTCGTGATCGCCACCAACATCCGGATGATGGGTGGTCATCAGCGCGCGATACGATGCCTTGATCACTTCGAACGGCGCATCCGGCTGGACGTGCAGCAGCCGGTAGAAATTTCGACGATTGGGGGCCATGGTCCTTGGCACACGGGGCAACCCGGCGATTCGCCGGAAGTCTGCGGCGCGCCGTACAGGGTAGACGCTGTACTGCGTCGTCAGGAAACAGGAGCCCGCGTACCCGAACCAGTCAGGGTGAGGTGGAACGAGATCGCTGCAGAGAGAAGACCCAGGCGCTCATGGCTGGCAGGGTGGGGATCGCCTGCGCGCGCATCCGGCCCTGGGCGTCGGCGATCAGCGGCGACGGCCACGCCACGGTGGGTTCGAGCCCCTCGAGCAGGCTTCGCGCCAGATACCGGCCGGGCGGCAACGCGCCCATTGCGGCATCGAGGCGAACACCCCGTACCGGGTCGGCGGCCAGGTTCACCAACACCAGCACCACGTGTGCGCCCTCGCGCCTAAGGTACGCGGCCACGGACGGATGCGAGGTTTGCAGTGGGACCAGCCGACCCGTCGCGAGCGCGGAATCCGTCACGCGTCGTTGGATCAACCGTCGATGGCGCTGCAGGAGTGAGCCACGCGTTCGCGCATGCACTGCGACATTCGCGGTCATCGAATCGGGCCGGAGCGGCTGCCACGGCGTGCCGCGCGAAAAGCCGGCGTGCGGGCCGTCCTGCGTCCACGCCATTGGGGTGCGAATAAGCTCGTCAGGCTTCGGGCCCGTCATGCCGATCTCTTCCCCGTAGTAGACGAACGGCAGCCCCGGCAGGGTGAGCATGATGGTGGCGGCAACGGCGGCCCGCGCCGTATCGCCCTCCAGCGCGGTAAGCGTGCGCGGTTGGTCGTGGTTGCGCAGGAATGGCGACCAGCGCTGCGCCGGCACCGCCCGTTGCAGGCGCAACGCCGGAGACAGCAGACCGCGTGCGGACCGGGAGCGCACGGTGCTGATGATGCTGTCGGCCAGCTCGAACGCGAAGTAGCCGTCCAACTGATCGGGGTAGTAGGCCAACAACACACCGGTGCTGTCGAATACCTCGCCGATCGTGATGGCCTGCGGCTTCACGCGACGAACATGCGCCGCGAACTCTCGCAGCACCGCGTGCGTCGCGGGGACATCATCGGCCTGCGCACCACGCTCGACGAGGTACTTGACGGCGTCGAGGCGAAATCCGTCCACGTCCATCTCGGTCAACCAGAACGACGCAACGCGCTTCATCTCCGCGAGGGCCTCGGGTCGCTCGTAGTTGAGGTCGGGCATGCCTTGCCAGAAGAAGGCGTAGTAGTACTCATCACGCAAAGGCGACTTGTGCCAGTTGTTGTTGCCCCACTTGTTGTTTGGTCCCGGACGCGGCGCAAACCGGAAATACGCGCGATAAGGCGAGGCGGTATCGCGAAGCGCGGCCTGAAAGAACGGGTGCTCCTGCGACATGTGGTTGGGGACCATGTCGACCAGCACGCGAATGCCGCGTCGATGCGCCGCCGCGACAAAGGCCTTGAAGTCCTCGTTGGTGCCGTAGTCCTTCTCCACGCGATAGTAGTCCGACACATCATAGCCGTGATATCCCGGTGACTCGGCGACCGGCATGAGCCAGATGCAGCGGGCGCCGAGGTCGTCGGTGGTGCGCGCGTCGCCGTCGTTGATGTAGTCGAGACGTTGCGTCAGGCCGCGAAGATCCCCGATGCCGTCATCATTGCTGTCCTGGAACGAGCGGACGAACACTTCGTAGCAGGTCGCGCCGCGCCAGCCGTCGAGTCCGTCCGGGCTGGCGCGGAGCGGAACCGGCGGCTGGGGCGGCAGCGCGCGCAGTGCCAACAGCAGGATCATTATGGCGAGCATCACTCCGGGGGTTGAAGACGTGAATGACGCAGAATGGGGCGCGGTTCAACCCGCGACAACCGGTCGTGAGCCGACGGCGTGAGTTTTTGCGCGTTCTGGACGGACCCTTCGCCCGGACGTTTCCATGCCTGGTCACCGCCTGCCAATCCCTTCGTGGCTTGTCACCGCCTCCATCGCCCTCCTCTCGGCGTGTGGCGGCGGGGGTGATGCCGGCCCCGTCACCCCCGGCCCAGCCCCGATCTCGAGCCTGTCGCTGTCTTCCTCGGCCGTCGCGTTGACGGGTATCGGCAGCGAAAGCAGTCTCGACATTTCGGCTGCTCCCGCGAACGCGACGACCCCGATCCTCGCACGGGCGGACAACGCGACCGTCGCCACGGTCAGCCTCAACGGGCGAACCGCGGTCATTCGCGCCGTCGGCGGGGGAACGACGAGAGTCGTGGTGTCGGCCGGCGCCGTCGAAGCATCGGCCAGCATCACCGTCACGCCGATCACCCGGACCGTGAGCATCACATCGCCTGCGAGCGGAACGACGCTCACCGTCGGGCAGTCGATCACGCTGGACGCGACCACAGTCGGTGACGCCGGAGCGGCCACCACAGTGTCGTGGAGCAGCAGCGCGCCAGCGATCGCCGCGATCAGCGCCGCCGGTGTCGTCACCGCATTGACGCCGGGGCTCGTGACCATGAGCGCCGCTGCGACCAGCAATCCATCGGCGACCGCGAGCCTGCCGCTCACCGTGGTGGCCGCACCCGCGGTGCAGAGCGTGTCGCTCACGCCAACGCTGGATACACTGCTGGCGGGGGGAACACGGCTGTTTACCGCGACAGTGGTGGCCGACAACGGCGTTGCGCGCACCGTGACGTGGCGATCGTCGGCACCCGCGGTTGCGTCGATCGATGCCACCGGTCGCGTCACGGCCCTCACCGTGGGAAGTACAACGATCGCGGCCGTCTCCGTTGCCGATACCACCAAACGCGCCACCGCGCAGTTGGTCGTGCGCGCGCCACGGGTGACCACGATCGTCGTGCCGACGATTCCCGAACTCACCGTGGGTGATACCGTGCGTGCCGCGGCCACCGTCACGGGTGATGCCGGCGTCAACCAAGCGGTTACGTGGGCCAGCAGCAATCCCGCCGTTGCCACCGTGTTGCCAGGCACTGGTCTCGTCACGGCGGTTTCACCCGGCACCTCGTCGATCACCGCCACGAGTGTGGCGACGCCGTCCGTATCGGGAAGCCGCACCGTCCAGGTTCGCGAAGCGCCGGGCGCTTTGTCGTGGCAGACAACCGGTCTGGGTTTGCCGGCAGGAAGTCCAACGACGCAGCGCTTGCGCGTGTGGTCCATGAACAGCCAGCTCGCGTTTGCAGTCGGTGACAGCGGTACGCTGTTTCGAATCACACCGACTGGCAGCACACGGCTCGGCGAAAGTGGCATCCAGCGGACGGACCCCTCATACGAAGGACTCCGCCCGGCCATCGGTGGATCGAGTGCGACTGAGGTGGTCATGGCTGGACCCGGTGGACGTCTCGTCCGATGGGACGGCGCGCAGATGCAGGTACTGTCAACCGGCGGGGCCGACTTTGCGGCCGTATCGGGCTACGGAACGGGGAGTGCCATCGCCGTAGGCATGAGCGGTCGGATCATGCGCGTGCGCAACGGCGCGGCGACCACCGAGAACTCCGGCACCACGTTGGCGCTCCACGCGGTCGATGCGCGCAGTGATCTGCTGGCGGCAGCTGCCGGCAATCTCGGCAGCAGTTCATCGCCCACCGTCCTGCTGCACAACGGCAGCAGCTGGAACGCGCTCCCTCCCGTACGACCAAACGGATTAGTGCGCGGTGTCGCGCTGGTCGCTGCGAATGATGTCTATGTATCACTCGAAGGGTCCGATGTGGACCGCTTTGCCTCGCTGTACCGCTGGAATGGAACGACGTGGGCGCGCGTCCTGCCACTGACGCCCCTCCCGACGGAGCTCACGCGCTGTCCGAACGGTGACATCGTCGTCGGCAGTGATGGTTCCCCGTTTCGCGGACGCAATGGTGTCTTCACGCGACTCGGCTCGGGAGACTGGGACATTCATCCCGAACTGAACACCTACAGTTGTGATGTCGATGAAGGCGTACGGATCGGTGGTGGACGCGGATTCTCGGCGCGCCTGACACCCGGCGCGGAGCAAATCGAGAGCTGGGCGCTGGCGCTGAGCAGTGTGTCGGTGGTCACGCCGACGCGCGCGTTCGCGGCGGGTGAGTACGGCGCGATCTGGTCGTGGAACGGAACGCGGTGGACGCTGGCCACGACGCGCATCTACACGGAGACCTCGACCAGCGTGATGAATGCGGACGGCACCGATGTGTGGTTGGCGCGCAATGAGCCAAGTGGGGCATGCGGAGCGTGGACGCTGCATCGACTGCGTGGTGATGGAGCACTCGACGCCTTCGCGGGGCTGAGCTTCCAGTCGGGTGCGGCGACGGGGCTGTACAGCGCGGGAAGCACCTTCGCGGTGGTTGGGCTGACCTCCGCGGCGGCCTGTGGTGGCGCCGGGCTGCGCACCACGATCTACAACAACGGTACGCGTACGGATCTGTCCGTGCCGGCGTTACTTCCGAACGCTGCGCGGCTGGCCGTACATGGGATCGGCACAGCCACCCTGTATCTGGCGGAGGCGTCGGGCGGCTCAGGCCAGCTGCTGCGACTGGTCGGCGGCTCGTGGCAGCCGGTCGGCGCGCGCGTCAACTTCGAACCGACGAGCGTCTGGGTAGGTAGCGCGTCGCTGGTCTATGCCGTGGGAAGCAACGGTGGGGTGCTACACTACGACGGGACGACTGTGCGTACCGTGTCGACAGGATTGCCCGCACTCGCCGCCACGAACCTGGTCGGCGTGTGGGGAACGGCGCCGAACGACATCCACGTCTGTGGTGCCAACGGAGCCGTCGGTCGGTTTGACGGAGCACGGTGGGTGCTGGAGTCGCCACCGGCGGCGCTCGGAACCGCGTCGATCGCCGCGTGCAGTGGTGCCTCGGGCATCGGCGTGCAGGCGGGTAGCAAAGCCAGTGTCCGCATGGGCGTCGGCGCAGCCGCCAGTTCCCGGCTGCGCTGACTCGTTAGGAGCAGGCGTCGCGGACAGCCTATCGCGGTCGCGCGCGTTCGTACTGGGACGGCCATGACCCTGCATCACCCAGGGTGTGCGCGGCCAACAACGGCCATCTCGGGTTGCGCAACAGCTCACGTGCCAGCAACACGAGATCCGCGTCGCCGTCGCGTAGGATGGCCTCAGCCTGCTCTGGCTCCGTGATCAGGCCGACGGCGGCCGTCGTCACCGCGGCTTCGTGTCGAATACGTCGCGAAAACGGCACCTGATAGCCCGGACCGACGGCGATCTTCTGGTGTGACGCGAGGCCGCCGGATGAACAGTCGATCACGTCGACGCCGATGGCCTTGAGCTGCGTCGCCAATTGTACGGACTCATCAACCGTCCAACCACCGTCAGCCCAGTCCATGGCGGAAATGCGCACGAACACCGGCAGGTCATCTGGCCACACGGCACGCACCGCCGCCGATACCTCGAGCGTGAGGCGTGCACGATTCACGAACGAGCCGCCGTAGTCATCCGTGCGCTGGTTCGCGAGCGGTGACAGAAACTCATGCAGCAGGTAACCGTGCGCCGCGTGAATCTCGACAACCTGGAAGCCCGCCATCAGCGCGCGCTGCGCGGCCGAACGGAAGGCCCCGATGACGCCGACGATACCATCCAGCGTGAGGGCCTGCGGGGTCGGATACGTGTCGGAAAACGCGATGGCACTGGGCGCCATCACGTTCTCCCATCCGCCGTCCGCCGCCGCCACCATGCCTCTGCCCTCCCACGGACGTTTG
>CAZMGX010000188.1:0-9303 GCA_964565915.1 uncultured Gemmatimonas sp. | reverse complement strand
CCTGGTCAAGGAGCGCGCGGCCCTGCGCGCCGGGAAGGACCCGACGCACAAGCCGCGCGCGCCTGACTAGCGCCTTACGCCATTGCCCGCAGCGCCGCCACCCGCTCTTCCGTCGGCGGATGTGTGCTCATCCACTTCGCCGCACCGCGCAGGCTGAACGCGGCCAGCGGATTGACGATCGCCAACGAGGCGGCGCTCGGTGACACCTGCATCGGGATGCGGCGTGCCGTCGATTCGAGCTTCAACAGCGCACTGGCGAGGTTGAGCGGACGCCCGGAAATCTGCGCGCCCACGGCGTCGGCCTTGAACTCGCGCTGACGGCTGATCGCGAACTGGATCAGCATGGCGGCGATCGGACCGATGATCAGCATCGCGATCATCGCCACCGGGTTGCTGTCCTCGTCATCACGGCGACCGCCGAAGAAGAACGCAAACTGCGCCAGATTACTGATCGCTCCCGCCATCGTGGCGGCGATCGTGGACAGCAGCATGTCGTGGTTCTTGATGTGCGCCAGCTCATGTGCGATCACACCCTCGAGCTCGTCCTTCGACAGCGCGCGCAGGATGCCTTCGGTCACACAGACCACCGCGTTCTCGGGGTTCCGGCCCGTGGCAAACGCGTTGGGCTGATCCTGCGGCGCGATGGCGACCACGGGCATGGGCAGTCCGGCGTTCTGACGCAACCGATCCACCATGGCGTACAGCTCCGGGGCATCCTGCGCCGAGATCACCTTCGCCCCGTACGAGCTCAGGACCATCGTCGACGAGCCCCAGTACATGGCGATGTTCATCGCCGCCGAGAGGCCGAGCGCGACCATCGCGCCGGAACTGCCGCCGATGGCCTGGCCGATCGCCACCACGAGGCCGGTCAGACCGGCCATCAGGAGAAACACCTTCATGTTGTTCATCTTTTGTGCTCCGAAACGTCCACAAAGGACGGTATGGCATCTATAGGGCCTGCGAAGCGACCCCGAGGCAGTCAGTCTGCGTCGGGGTCGATCGGGCTGCTGCGAGAAACGGTGGCCTCGGAGCTGCGCAGCTTCCGGACCCCCTCCACGAAATCCGCAGGACGCTCCACCACGCCCTGGCGCGCGAGCTCCTCGGCCACCGCTCTCACATGTCGTGGCCATACATACCGCGCCAGCAGAAAGAAGTTCCGGCGGGCGTCGGCATTCTCTGCCAGGAAGTCCCAGATGGGTCGCCCGCCCTTGGCCGTGTTGCAGCCCCTGCAGGCGGTCACTACGTTGCCCCCAGACCCGTCACCGCCCCGCATCCGGGGCTGGACGTGGTCCACGCTCAGGTCGGCCGCGTCGAAGACGACACCGCAGTACACGCAGCGGTGGCCATCGCGACGGAAAATCGCGAGCCGAGTCACGAGCGATTCACCTCGTCTTTCCTCCGATCCTCGTGGACGTTCCCGATCGCGCCCGGCGCATGTTCCTGGATCAGTTCACCCGTTTCCTCGAGACCGAGGAAAGTGTGGCCACGCCGCATGACGTGCCGCCACGACTCACGCTCAAAGCCCTCGAGAGCCTTCGTATGTCCCGTTCCCGCGAACGCATCCTGACGAACCTTGAAGAGATGTACCGCGAAGCCTTCGAGCGCGCCAAGGAAACTGGTGATCCGGCGCAGATGGCCTCGCTCGACTTTGCCTATCGGCGCGAACAGCTGTATTTCGAGATCCTGCTCGACGTCCGGGACGCCATCGAGAAGCGGTAGGCGCGTTCGGCATCTGAAGAATGCGGTGACCCACGGCGGCCGGCGGTCGCCCCCATCGTCCGCGCGGTGAGGCCAATGAATGTCGGAGGTCGGATGAGCGACGCACGCCGGTGGTTTTTCACGCTCGTCGGTCTGGGGGCGTTTCTGCTCGGCGCCATTGGGCCAGTCAGTCTGTCCGCCCAAACGGTGCGGGGCATCGTCACGCGGATCGGCGTGCCGGTGCCCGGCGTGGTGGTGCAACTGGTCGACGCCGACGCGACAGTCGTCGCCCGGACGATCACGGACGAGACGGGCGCGTACCGACTGCTGGCGCCTCGCGCCGGCAGCTATCGGCTGACGACGCGCCGCATCGGGTTTGCCCCGACGACCTCCACGCCCATCTCACTCGGTGCCGGCGAGACCCGGATCGAGGCGCTGGCCATCGACGGCGTGGCGATACGCCTCGATACCGTGCGCGTCGCGAGCGCCAAGGGGTGTCTGCGACTCGACGCGGCCAACAGCGAGGTCTCGGCCATCTGGGAACAGGCCAAGACGGCGCTGCTCGCCACCGAAGCCACGCTTGCCGAACGCACCTTCTCCGCCGCGCTGCTCAGCTACCGTCGCGAGATCGAACCCGATGGCGCGCAAACGCTGCAGTCCCTGGTCATGACGGAGATCGACTCGGTCACGCAGCCATGGACGTCGCGCAGTGCCGACGAATTGCGGAAATCGGGCTATGTCGTGCGCGGAAAGGACGACTCCACGTCGTATCTGGCGCCGGGTCTCGATGTGCTCGTCTCACGCCAATTTGCGAGTGATCACTGCTTTCGGCTCGAGTCCACCGACTCGGCCGGTACGATTGGCCTCACCTTCGAACCGGCAAAGCCCGATCGTCGACGCGTGGAATTGCAGGGTACCCTGCGCGTCGACCGGACGACGTCCGAGCTGCGCAGCCTCGAGTTTCGCTACACGAATCTTGTGCCGGCCGTCGAGAAGGCCGGCGCCGGAGGGCGCCTCGAGTTCGCGCGCTTGCGCGACGGCAGCTGGGTCATCTCGCGATGGCATATTCGCATGCCGTCGCTGACCGCCAACCTGCCGACTGGTCGTGGGCTTCGCGCATTGGTGGACGCAGCCACCGTCGCAGCCATCGACCTTGCTGGCGGCGATCTCTTTGTCGCGCGACGAGGCACCGATACGCTCTGGTCTCGGCCCCTGCCCACGGTCGCCGGCGTCGTCACCGACTCGGCAACGGGCGCTCGTATTGCCGGCGCGCGTCTTCGCTTGCGTGAATCGGGGTTGGCGGTCTACTCCGATTCTGCCGGTCGTTTCGGTTTCGGGACCATGCTCCCCGGTCAATACACGCTGCTCACGAACACGCCATCGCTCGATTCGGTGGGGGCGGTCAGTGCGCTGGCACTTCCGGTGACCGACGCCACGACCTCGTTGGCGGTGCGCGTCCCGAACGCGTTTCGCGTGCTGCCGGCCGTGTGCCAGTTGCCGGTGGACACGGTCGCGGCGCGGCGTCACGTGGGCGTGGTGCGCGGGACCGTGGTTCGCGACAGCGCGCTCATCGATTCGTCAGCCATCGAGGTCGTGGTGCAGTGGAGTGACACGGCGATGAAGTCCATCCGCACAGCGCGGGCCACGGCGGACGACCTCGGCCGGTACCGGCTCTGTGGCATGCCGATGAATGCGAAGCTCGAGGTGCGCGCCGATCTGAATGCGGTGTCCAGCGCGGTGATGGTTGTGCAGCTCGACACCATCTCGCCGTTCGCCGTGGTCGACCTGCGGGTCGAACCACTGGCTCCTGATCAGGGAACGGTACGCGGCGACGTGGTCGACAAGACTGGCACGCCACTCGACAATGTCTCCATCGAGTTTCCGCAGTTGGGCCTGCGCGCCACGACCGACACGCGCGGCAAGTACGTGGTGCCGCGGGTGCCAGGTGGTCGACAACTCGTGTCGGTCAGACGCCTGGGGTATTCACCGGCGGATACGACACTCGTGATTTCTCCAGGCGCGCTGCTCGAGCAGCGTTGGGTGCTGGACAATGTGACGACACTCGCGGAGGTCAACACCACGGCGTCGCGAGCGTGGTTTCGCGAGTTCGACGAACATCGACGCATCGGACTGGGCCAGTTCCTCACGCGCGAAGACCTCGAAAAGCGTGAAGCCCAGCGACTCGGTGACCTGATGGTGATGATGCGCGGGACGAAGGTCACACGCTCCGGACAAACCGCTTCCTATCTCGCCACCTCGCGCCCGCGGTCTCAGCGCGGCGAGTGCTACGCACACGTGTGGCTGGATGGCAATCCCATGTACCTCGGCCGCCCCGGCGAGCCACTCTACAACATGAACGAACTGCTCGTGATGCAGATCGAGGCGATCGAATACTACGCCGGCCCCGCGGACACACCGGCCAAGTACAACAACCTCAATGCCAACTGCGGCGTGCTGGTGGTGCACACGCGGCGCGACTGAGGTGGAGCGTCGACGCGCCGCGCCTGTGTCAGCGACTGCGGTTCAGCGACCGTACAGTGCCGTGAAGCTGGCTTTGCCGAGCGCGTTGCCGTTCAGGTTGTAGCCGATCAGTGCGCTCGTGGCCGTCGCTGGTACCTCGAGTTTGGCAACCTTGAGCGCGAAGATCGTAAAGATGTACCGGTGCGGCTTGTCTCCCACCGGTGGGCACGGGCCGCCCCATCCTTTGGCGCCGAAGTCGGTCATGCCGAGCTGCGCGCCAGCGGGCAGCGGCGCCTTTCCGCGTGCCCCGACACCGGCGGGAAGGGATGTTGTTGTTGGCGGGATGTCATATACCATCCAGTGCCACCAGCCGCTTCCCGTTGGTGCGTCGGGATCGTAGACGGTGATCGCCAGGCTCTTCGTGCCCGCGGGAAGCCCCGACCACTGCAGCGCCGGGGACACGTTCTGTCCGGTGCAACCGAACCCGTCGTAAACCTGCGTCAACGTCATCGTGCCGTTCGGGGCGACGTCCGTGCTGCGAAATACAAACGGCAGTGCTGCCGCCGCTTTACCGGACTGCGCCACTCCGCGCTTCGGGATCAACGACACCGCTGAAACGGAGGCGGCACACGCCACGATGCGTACGAGCCGCGAAACTGTCAGACCAGAAAACATCAGGAACGCTCCTGGGAAACGGATGGAACCGATGCGGATGCGGGTTGGGAATCCGGACGGGCACCTGCCAGCTGCTGCAATCGCGCGAGTTCGGCTTCGCGCAGTGCCTTCTGCACGATCCGCGCAAGCAGAAGGCCGAGCACCACGGTGACGATGATACCAAGGGTCAGCATGACCGGCGAGACCGCGGGCGACCCATCGGCACGCGGACCGGCGCCAGAGGCACTTCCATATGCGGCATACGTCAGGATGATGGGCGCCAATCCCACGGTGCCGAGCACGAAGTCGCGCAGGCGGACCTTGGTGATGCCCAGCGCGTAGTTGGACAGCACAAAAGGGACGGCGGGCGAGAGGCGAAGCAGGAAGACGAGCTTCAGACCGTCCTCGCCGACAACCCGGTCGAGCGCTGACAGCGTGGGATTGGCCGCGACGCGGCGTTCGACGAGCGAACGGGCGAAGTATCGTGCGATGAGAAAGGCTCCGGTGCCACCGATCATGGCGCCGGTAAGGGCGAGCATCGCCCCCTTCACCACGCCGAAGACCGCACCGCCGGCCATGATCAGCAGGAAGGCCGGGAGCATGAGGATCACGACCGCGACATACGCGACCACGTACCCGATCGGTGCCCAGACGCCGAGCGTGTTCACCCAGGCCGCAAACTCGGGGAGCCACGGCGATACCAACCGTCCGAGGGCGAGGCCCGCGATAATCGGTACCGCGACGCCGAGGGCCTTGGCAACGGATTTGAGGTCAATGCGCATCGGCGAACAATAGCAGCATCCCGGGATCAGCTGTCATTTCACTGACCCACCCTCAAGAATTCACGGAGGGTCGAGGGTCACCCGACCCCTCGACCCCCCGTGAACTCCGCAACCCGATATCGAGGCGGGAACGGCGATGTGCGTTACTGCATCGCCTTCGTCGGCCGTTCGAACCCGCCGTCCAGTGCGTTCAGGAACAGCTTATACGTGCCGTGCGGCTGTGAACGGAACAGGATCTCCGGCCCGAACAGCCACAGCTTGCCCTGGCCGACGGTGGCCTCGGCCATCGCCGTGCCGCCCTTGAGCAGTTCCTGACCCCACGCCCAGCCGCTGGTGAGCGGCTTCTCCGTATCAAAGGTGCCGATCGCGCGAACACCCTTCGCGGCGGCGTCCGGTCCGAGCTTCATGACCGGGCTGTTGTCGAACATCACCGACGGGCGCGGGGACATACCCGTCGCGATCGTGGTGGACGTATCGACGGCGACTTCGAGTAGCGAGCCGGGGATGTAGTACTTCTCACCCGGATAGCGACGACCGCTGGCATCAACCAGATAATCCTCGATCGGCAACCCGAGGAGTTTGCCCAGGGCGATCGATGAGCCGATCGTGACCACACGACCGCCCGCTTCGAGGAACGCCTTGATCTGCGGGACCGTCTTCTCCGGTGTCACGCGACCCAGTTGGTTGCGATACTGCGCCGGGATCAGCGTCGTGTCGGGCGAGCCACCGAACCCGCCACCAGGTCCTGACGTCGCCGAGATCGCGCCGTCGGTGAACACGATGACGTCGTACTTCGCCTTGAGATTGCCGGCATCGAGTTCCTGGGGATACACGGTCGTGTACGGATACTCGAACTTCTCGAGAATGAGACGCGTCCAACCGCTCGGCATCGACCCGCCGTACCGATCCGCGAGCGCAATGCGCAGTGGCTTCACGACCTGCGCCGAGGCGGGTTTCGTGTTCGCCGCCGAGAAATTGACGCCGAGGTCCTTCGCGGCCTGGGCGACGACGCGATCAGCCGCACCACCCGCCGGAACGAACCATGTCCCGGCCGGCCAGGTATTGGCGCCGTCCTTCATCGCGGTCGGCAGTCGCTGCGCCTTGACGTTCGCCTTGGCCAGACGATTGGTGACGGTGGCCGCGTCGTTGACTTCCGGATGCATGAAGTATCCGGCCTTGCCCTTGGCGACGACGCCGGCGGGCATCGTGGTGACGTCCTTCATCAGTTCGAACGGACCGGTGACGGCGTCGAGTGCACGATCGAACTTTACGCCCATCTGGAAGGCGAGGGTCCAACCGGCGTTGTCGTACGGCGCGATCGGTGGGCCACCCGGATACCGGAAATCGTTCGGGTGATCTTGCGGCTCGAACATGTCGAGCACGTGCGAACGGAACGCCTGATTCGTGAGCACGACCCATGAGCCCGCGGGGTAGCTCTTGCCGTTGGTGCTGAAGCCCGCCGTGGCACGATGCACCTCCACACCGGATTTCTGCAACGCCTGCATGAACTTCGTGGCCGTGGGGAAGTCGTTCTGGGCACTGCTCAGGATGTACGCGCGCGGATCGCGATTCTCCGGGGCCTTGAGCACCGCCATGTAGCGATCGTTCACGACTGCGCTGGCCGGGTTGCCACCGCCACCGCCACGTCCGCCGCGGCCACCGGCATCCGCGCCACCACCACCGGACGCGCGATCCTTCGTGATCTGCGCGACCATCGCATCAACGCGCTTCGGGCTGATCGTCCAGGTGTCCTTGTTGCCGGCAGCAATCTGGTCGGCCGCCATGCGATAGCGGTTCATGAGGAACGTCTCGCGATAGCGCGAGGCCAGATCGAGGAACGCGTAGTTCGCCGACACGGAGTAATCGATCGACTGACGGAAGTGCCACACCTGCGGTTCGATCGGCAGCGGCAAGCCGGCCGAGCGCACCTGCCGCTCCGGAACCAGCGATACACGCATCGGCGTCGGGTTGCCGATCGTCTCGGTGAGAATGCCGATGACGTTGTGGAAGTACGCCGTCGTGCGAAGACCACCATTCCACCACGTGCTGTAGTTGGAGCCGGCGCGGAACGTGAGGCCGGGCTTCTTTTCGACGACAAAGCGATGGTTGAGCGCCGCGCCCACGAGGTCGAGCCCCGTGATCATGGCCGGATGGAACCAGTAGTTGGCCGGGTCCCGGTAGGGCGGTGCCGCCATGACGGTGCCCGTCGGACCCGTCTGGTGGTGGTTGTACATGATCTGCGGGTGCCACTCGATGAACATCTGGCGGGAGACGTTCTCCGTCTCCTTCAGTGCGTTCATGTACGAGTCGCGATTGTTGTCGTGTCCCGCGTACTTCTCGTACAAACGCGGGATGGTGCCCGTGGTGCGACGCAGCTTGTCCGACTCCTTCATGTACCAGTCGGACACGAGTTCCATGCCGTCCGGATTGGCGTGCGCCATGAGGATGATGCAGTCGTCCAGGATGCGCATCGTTTCGTCATCCGTGCGGCTCGTGAGCTGCCAGAGCGTTTCCATCAGCTGCTGCGCGCCAAGGACTTCCGTCGCGTGGAGTCCACCGTCGATCCAGAAGACCACCTTGCCTTCCTTGGCAAGGCGCTTGGCTTCCATCGAGTCGAGCCCGGTGCCGCGCGCCAGCCTGTTCGAGATCTCCTTGTAACGCGCCAGATTCTTGTGGTTCGCCGGGCTGGTCACGATCGCCATGACCTGCGGACGGCCCTCTTCAGTCAGGCCGATCGTATCCAGCACCACGCGGTCACTCTGGTTGGCGAGCGTGATGAAGTACTGGTGCAGCTTGGTGTAGTTGGGGAGCTCGTAGTCCGCGCCGATGTCGTGTCCGAAGAACTCCTTCGGTGGCGTCAGGCGCGACTGGGCGGAGAGCGAGGCCGGGAGCGCGGCGATCGAACAGATCGTCGCGGTCCAGAGGGCTGCGCGGTGGAAGCGGTTCATGCGGGGAGGGGCTGGGAGCGAAGAGCGAACGACGGGGAGGAGCAGGGGCAGCGGGCACAGTTCGTCCCAGACCAAAAGGGACGGGTGGTTCAGTAAGGAGTACGATGGGGTGCCGGCACTCGTTGGGTAAGGAGAATGCGAAGACGGATTGTCCAGGCGGCCCGAACCGAAGAGCTTTCGAGTATCGAGGTTCCCCGCGCGCCGACTGGCCGCGGGTTTCCCCATCCCGACGAGATATTTCACACATGACCAAGTCACTCGCAGCGGCTGCGGCCGCCCTGATGATCAGCGCTGGCGCCGCGGTTGCCCAGCAGCCGCCCGCCAAGGCCAAGCCGGCGGCCGAGCAGCACAAGATGGGCCATATGGATCATGGCAAGGAGCAGGAGGCGAACCACACGATGAGCCCGTGGAAGGAGCTCGATGCGTATCACATGCTCATGATGGCGACGTGGCATCCGGCCAAGGACAAGGGCGACATGGCGCCGACCCGCGCGAAGATCGGCGACATGGTCGCGTCGGCCAAGGCCCTCGCCGCATCCACCGCACCGAAGGGCTGCGACGCGCCGGCGGTGAAGGCGGCGGCGACCGCGCTGCCGATCGAGACACAGGGCGTCGCGGATCTCGTCGCCAAGAAGGCCGATGACGCCACCCTGAAGGCGGCGATGAAGGCCCTGCACGAGAAGTTCGACGTCCTCGAGGAAGGCTGCGTCATGCCGAAGGGCACGAAGTTCATCTATCCCCGCAAGATGCACGCCATCATC
>CAZMGX010000187.1:0-9346 GCA_964565915.1 uncultured Gemmatimonas sp. | reverse complement strand
CGCCTTCGTTCGCCGCAACACGATCGAGAAGTTCGGCCCCGTGCGAACCGTCAAGCCCGAACTGGTCTTCGAGCTGGCGTTCGAAGGCATTCAGCGCAGTACGCGGCACAAGAGCGGCATCGCGGTGCGGTTTCCGCGCATTGCACGCCGCCGCACCGACAAGCCCGCCGCCGAGGTGGACACGATCGAGCGCGTTCGCGCCATGCTCGATGGCGTCGGTTCGTCTCCGGCGGATTCGTGAACTGCCTGACGCGTCAAGCAGTTGGGGTTGCCGCTTGCCCGTGACCACACCCTCCGAACGGCTCGACGCGTGGTTCATGGCGAATGGCTGGACCCCGTTTGAATTTCAGCGCGAGGTGTGGAGCGCGTACGTGAACGGTGAGTCGGGATTGATCCACGCGGCCACGGGTACGGGCAAGACCTACGCGGCCTGGTGTGGTGCCCTGCTCGAGGCCATGCACGAGGCGCCGAACGCAAAGGCGGTACGACGACGCGGCGATGCGGCGCCATTGCGGGTGCTCTGGATCACGCCGCTCCGCGCGCTGGCCAGTGACACCGAACAGGCGTTGCGCGCGCCGGTCGAGGCGCTCGGGCTGCCGTGGACCATCGAGTCGCGCACGGGCGACACGTCGCAGGCCAAACGGGCACGACAACGCGAACGGTTGCCGACCGCTCTCGTGACCACACCCGAGTCGCTCTCATTGCTGCTGTGTCGTGCAGAGGCGGCCGAGCTGTTCGCCGATCTGCGTGTCGTGATCGTCGACGAGTGGCACGAGCTGCTGAGTACGAAACGCGGCGTACAGGTGGAACTGGCCTTGGCCCGGCTGCGAAGCGTCCGACCTAACCTGCGTACGTGGGGACTATCCGCCACACTCGGCAATCTTGAGGTGGCCGCTGAGACGCTGCTGGGTCTGGACGCGAAGGGACGGGCGGTGCCGCGACGACTCGTGCGCGGTGTGATGCCGAAGGCGGTTGAGGTGGAAGCGCTGGTGCCGGAGACGATGGATCGATTTCCCTGGGCCGGTCACCTGAACACGAAACTGCTGCCCGAAGTGATGCAGCGGCTGGCGCAGGCACAGAGTGCCATCGTGTTCACCAACACCCGCTCGCAATGTGAGATCTGGTTTCAGTCGATCATTGCGGCCGATCCCTCCTGGTTCGAGTTCACAGCGATCCACCATGGCTCGCTGTCTCGGCGGCAACGTGACGATGTGGAGGACGGCCTGAAGACGGGTCGGTACCGGGTGGTGGTCGCCACATCATCGCTCGACCTGGGCGTGGATTTCTCTCCCGTTGATGTCGTCATGCAGATTGGGAGTCCGAAGGGCGTCGCGCGTTTGCTGCAGCGCGCGGGTCGCTCCGGCCACTCGCCCGGGCGCGTTTCGCGCATCGTGTGCGTGCCCACGCATGCTTTCGAGCTGGTTGAAGTGGCGGCCGCCCGCGACGCCATGCTGGCCGGCGCCATCGAATCCCGCGATCCGATCGAGCGACCGCTCGATCTGCTCGCGCAGCATCTGGTGACGCTGGCGCTGGGCGGCGGCTTCACACGCCGCGCCGTGTTGGCCGAACTGCGGACGACCCGCGCCTACGCGCAGCTGACGGAGCAGGAGCTGGATTGGACATTGGACTTTGTCACGCGCGGCGGAGACGCCCTGAAGGCCTATCCTGAGTATGCGCGCGTGCAGCGTGACGGCGATCGCTACGTCGTGACCGATCGGCGCGTCGCACTTCGCCACGTGCTCAACATCGGCACCATCGTCAGCGACGCCTCGATTGACATACGCTACATGACAGGTGGACGGCTGGGTTCGGTGGAGGAGGGGTTCATTTCCCGACTCTCCCCGGGGGATCGGTTCATCTTTGCCGGCAAGGCCCTCGAGTTCGTGCGGGTACGTGAGCTGACGGCGTGGGTGCGGCGCGCAAAAGGTATGTCGGGCATGATTCCGCGCTGGGCCGGCGCACGGATGGCCCTCAGCACCGAACTGTCGCACGCCGTGCGCCAGAAGCTGGAAGAAGCGCGGCAAGGCTTGTTCACTGGGCGAGAGATGCTATCGGTCAAGCCGGTTCTGACGACGCAGGCCGACCGCAGTGTCATTCCGCGTCCCGACGAGCTGCTCATCGAACGATGCGAAACCCGCGAGGGACACCATATGTTCGTCTACCCGTTCGAAGGACGGCTGGTGCACGAGGGACTCTCGGCGCTCTTCGCATATCGGATCGCGCAGCTGACGCCGATCTCGTTCACCTTCTCCTGCAACGACTATGGATTCCACCTGCTCTCACCCGATCCGGCGCCGCTTGAGGAAGCGCTGGAGGCCGGGCTTCTCTCCTCCGCGCACCTGCTTCACGACATTACGCACAGCCTCAACGCCGCCGAGCTGGCCCGGAGGCAGTTCCGCGAGATTGCCCGTGTCGCCGGTCTCGTCTTCGGTGGATTCCCGGGCCAGAACAAGTCGCTCAAGCAGGTGCAGGCCTCGAGTGGTCTGCTGTATGATGTGTTTGTGAAATACGATCCCGACAACCTGCTGGTGCATCAGGCGCATCGTGAAGTACTCGAACGGCAGCTCGAAGCCAGTCGGCTGGCGCGCGTGCTGCAGCGGCTGGCCACGAGTGATGTGCGCGTCGTCGAGGTCGAGCGCCCCACGCCCTTGGCCTTTCCGCTCCTCGTGGACATCAGCCGGGCCAAACTTTCGTCCGAGAAGCTGATCGATCGGGTGCGGCGCATGAGTGCGTCGGCCGAGCGAAAGACGTCGGCTGGCGCTGCGACAGTGTTCCGTGCCCGTGGCTGATTCCGCCATCGCGACCGTGGGAGCGACGGATGGCTCGTGCGTACTTACCGTCGCGGGCATGACGGCGGTCCTCTTGCCCCAACGCGCGGTGTTTCTCCCCGCGCTCGGCACACTGCTGGTGACCGACATGCACTGGGGGAAGGCGGCTGCATTTCGCGCAGCCAACGTCCCCATCCCCACGGGTACGACCGCTGCCGATCTCGCGCGACTGACGGACGCGCTGCAGCGCACGCACGCATCGCACCTCGTGGTCCTGGGCGACTTGCTCCATGCGCGGCACGGTCGACATGCCGACACGATGGCGACGATCGCGGAGTGGCGGCGTGCGCACGCCGCGCTGCAGATCACGCTGGTGCGTGGCAATCACGATGTGCATGCGGGCGACCCGCCTGACGAGCTCGCGATTGACTGCACATCACTACTGCACCTTGGCCCGTTCGTCGGGCTGCATGAGCCGCAAGCGCATCCGGACGGTTATGTCCTCGCGGGACACCTGCATCCACACGTTCGTCTCAGTGGTCGCGGCAGCCAGCATCTGCGATTGCCCTGCTTTGTGTTTGGTGACACGGTCGGCATTCTACCCGCGTTCTCCAGCTTCACCGGTCGCGGCATGTATGAACAGGTCGAGACCGACCGACTTTTCGCGATCGTGGATGACACGGTCGTGGCCATTCCAACTCCGTCTCAGCGCACGCGGTGAGCCTCGATGGGCCAGGTGCGATTCGATGGGACTACAAAAAATCGACCCCTGTGGTTCAATTGCTTTTCCCGTCGTCGACGAACGGATTCGGCTTCACCGCAGCCTTCCACACCCACCACAGCAGCAGCGCCTGCAATGGCAGCCGCGCCCACAGGGCCGCGACATACCACGTGGCCGAGTCGGTCGCGCGAGCCATCTGCAGCATGTTCACGTTGGCGGGAAACACCGCGAGCAGCAGCAGTAACAACCCAACGCCGGCAACGCGACGGGTCACCGGCACCAACAGACCGATACCACCCGCCATTTCAGCCGCTCCACTTAGAAGCGTGGCCATGCGCGCGTTGGGGACCCACGTCGGCACGATCTGATCGAACCACGCCGGCACCGCGAAGTGCGCCACGCCCGCCACGATGAACAAGGTTGCCAGGCCACCAACCCCCGCTCGGCGCGGCGGCGAATCACTCATCGTCGGATCGCGTCGCACATCAGCGCGCCGGCCACGCGTACCACAACACCGCGAAATAGTGGCACACGCTTCCGCCCAGCACGAACAGATGCCATACGGGATGGGTCCAGGCGCGCCGCTTGTCGACGTAGAACACGACGCCACCCGTATACGACAATCCGCCGGCAATCAGCAGGATCAGGCCCGCCTGATCCATCGACTGCGCGAGCGGCTTGATCGCCACCACGATGACCCAGCCCATCATCACGTAGATGGCCGTCGACAATCGGTGGAAACGGCCGCTGCCGAACCACACCTTGAACAGCACACCCAGCGCGGCCAGCGTCCACACGATGCCGAACAGCGTCCAGCCCCACGCGCCCCGCAACACTCCGAGGGTGAACGGCGTGTAGGTGCCGGCAATCAACAGATAGATGGCCGCGTGATCCACGACACGCAGCTTCTGCTTGAGCTCGGGATGCGGCACGGCGTGATAAAACGTCGACGCCGCGTACAACGCGATCAACGTCGCACCAAACACGCTGGTGCCGACCACCGCCGCCTGTTCCCCGCGGCTCATGGCCGACAACACCAGGATCGGCAGGCCGATCAGGCTCGCCAACAAGCCGACACCGTGTGTCAGGGCGTTCGCGAACTCCTCCGCCGCAGATGCGATCCGGCCTGATGTCATCACAGAAAGCTAGCGGGTTGGGCGCTCGGTGCGATCCGGGACCCCGACAACCTGAAGCAGCCAGGCTTCCATGCGCGTCCGCTGCAACTTCGTACGCTCGTGTCCCGACTCCACGACCGGCATCAGTTCCTTGGCCGCCGTGATCACATTGTATGCCGCAAACGCCGAGGTCGGCGGCACCACCAGATCGTTGAAGCCCCACGTGTAGAAGCCCGGGACCTTGAGCAGACGCGCGAAATTCACCGCGTCATAGTAGCGCAGGGTCACCATCTTCTCGGCCTTGGCTTTCAGGTACGTCGTGTCGGCCAGCACGTGTGGCCATCCACCCGCGCGGCCGCGCAGATACGCGAAGTGATCGGCGAATGCCGGATGCGCCACCGCGATCGCCTTCACTCGCGGATCGAGCGCACCGGCGGCCATCGCCAACATTCCACCCTGACTGCCGCCGCGAACGACGTAGTTCACGCCGTCGAACATCGGTAGCTCGAACACGAAGTCACCGGCTCGGATCGCGCCAACGATCACGCGCTTGAAATAGTACCGGTCACGATCCTCGAGGTTGCTGGTCCAATATCCATCCAGCGGCGTGGCGAGCAGTTCGTCATAGAACAACGAGTCACGATCGATGGGAATACCGTGAATGCCGATGCTGAGCACGATCACACCCTTGCGCGCCGTCTCGATGGCCGGGTAGTAGCGACGGACGCCGGCACCCGGCAAGTCCAGCAGCGCTGGGTATTTGCCCGCACGTTGCGCTCCCGCACGTCGCGGTACTGACAACACACCGTATAGGCGACTGCCCTCGCGTTGATTCTGGAAGGACACGTGATACACGTCCACGTGACGCGTGGATAGTTCGCTCTTGCGCGTCATCACCGGCCGCAGGGGAACACGTCTCGCGTCGGCGATGGCCCCCTTCCAGAACAACTCGAAGTCACCCGGCATCGTCGTGCTCGCGTCGATCTGCTCGGGGCTGAAGGCCGCGGTGGCCATGCCGGTGTAGCGTTTCCCGTTCACTTGGACCGTGGCCGTCGCACGAAGAAAGCCCGGAGTTGCCATCGTTCCGCGCAGCATCGCGCCGTTGGTGCTGCCGACGGCGGTCCCGGCGATGGTGTCCGTTCGGAGCGGAGGCATGAGTTCCGGTCCCACGGAGACCACGACCGCGGCGTTGGAGACGTCGCCAAGTTCGCGCGCCAGTTTCACCCGGAACACGGCGGAATCACCAACGCGATAGGTCCAGTCGGCGCGATCGAGGGTGACGGTGAGCGGTGGTGCAACCTGCACGGTCGGTCGCGCCCGGCATGCCGAGCTCGTTGCTGCCGACAACACCAGTGCGAACGTGCACAACCATTCTCGTTTCGTCGGTCGGCTATCGCTCATCGGCTACCGCTCGTCGACTACCGGTCATCGGACCCGCACACCGTGCGTACACGTGCGCACTACCGCACCGCGCCTGGGACCGCCGCCAGCAGTCGCTCCACGAACCCATTGACCGATGCGTTCGAGTCGATCCACCGGACAACCGCCACGAGGTCGTTGGCGGGGTCGACATAGATGATGTTGTTGCCGGCACCGACGTGCACGAACGCCTGCGGTGGCGCCGCAGCGAGATACTTGCGATCGGTGTTCAGGAACCAGTTCATGTAGCCGTAGGTGGGCTGCGCCGGCGTCGGCGTCAACGCTTGCGTGACCCACGCCTCCGACATGAGCCGCTGTGTGCCCCACACGCCGCGTCGCTGCGTCAGCAGGCCGAAGCGGGCCATATCCCACGCGTTGATCATCATGCCGCCGCCCCAGTGTCCACCGCCGCTGACCGACTGCACCTGTCGCCCATCCAATACGATCCACGCGTTGTCGTAGCCGTACCAGCGCCACGTATTCGAGGCACCGATGGGGTCCATGATCCGGTCACGCAACACCTCCGGCAACGGACGGCGCCACACCTGCAGCACCGCCAACGCGAGCACGTTCACGCGTGTGTCGTTGTACTCGTACACGGTGCCCGGCTCCACACGCGGTCGTGTCGTCCACGTGTTCACCTGCTGCGCCGGACGATCGGCCCACTCGGGCTTGCCCCACAGCGTGCCTTCCCAGTCGCTGACCTGACGCAGCAGGTGATCCCACGTCAGGCGCTTGTTGTGTGGACTGTCGAAGGGGCGGATCCACCGTGCGTCACCGGGCCAGTCAGCACCGAGTCCCGTCCCGTTCGGCATCACCCGCAGAATGGGGCCGACCGCATGCGCGACCGTGTCGTGCACGCTGCGAATGCGCCCATCATCGACCGCCAGGCCGACCACGGTACTCAGAAAGCTCTTCGTGACGCTGTTCGTGATTTCCACCGCGTTCGGGTCGCCCCAGGTCGCCACCACATAACCCTTCCGCAACACGACACCCGTCGCGCCGCCGCGCGGCGCGAGTGGCCCGATTGCGGCGCCCATGGGCTCGCGACCGAACGTCTGATAGTGATTGAGTTCGAGATCGCGCGGCGTCCGGCTTTCCTTCTCCACGGCAAACGCGATGGCCGCCGCCAGTTTTGCCGAGTCCATCCCCACGGCAGTCGGCGAGCGTCGCTCCCACGTTCCGGCCGGTGGAACATACGCGGAAGGCTGCGACACCGCCGGCGCGCGCCGTGGCTGCGCCGACGCTGACGTGGCCATCACACCAAGAGACGCGCCCACCACCATGGCCGCAGACCACGCGCGGGTGTGTGTGTGCACGGCGATCACGAGATCGGCCCCGTCTTCTTCGTCACCGTGATCACTCCTGGCACCTTGTTGGCCTGCAGCAGTGCGTTGAACGCGTTCACGTCGATCGTCTCCACCTGTTCCACTTCGGCACGGAGCGCTCTCCATAGCTGCTCCAGCGCCGCGAGGCGATCGCGCACCGGTTGGGTCACGCCGCTGTTGCCTTCCACCTGGCCCAACAGGAATCCGTACTGCCCGTTGATGCCGTTGGCGTAGTTGATGATGTCCTGGCCGTTGCTGGCCTTCGTCGTCAACCGCGGATCCAGCGCCTGCAGTTTCGCTGTCAAGGTGCGACCGGCTTTGGCGATGGTATCGGGTGCGTTGGTTTCCTTCGCACGCGTGACGTACCCTTGCACCTGCGTGCGCACATCACGCACGCGCAGGACGGCATCGTGAATTTCCGCGATGCGCGATGAGAGCAGGTTTGCGATCGAGTCCCGCTCCGAGATGACCGCCACCGGCACGGATTCGAGACGCGGATCCTGTCTGACCTCGAACGGCTGGGCTCGCACAGTCACCGCATCGCCACGTCGCATGGTCAGCCGTGCCGAGTAGCGGCCGGGTGGCACTCGTGCGCCCCCATCGGTTGGTGCCCCGAACAGCAACACACCCGTCAGTCGCGTTGGCGCAGCGCGGCGCAGATTCCAGCTGAAGGCATTCAGGCCGGCCACGGCTGGCAGACGATTCAGGGAATCACCGCGCGACGCGAACGAGCGCACCACCGCATTGCGCGCGTCGAGAAACTCCAGAGTCACCGTCGTTGTCGAGTCCGGTACCGCTGCCAGTCGGAAATACACGGTTGCACCGAACGGCGGGTTCCGACCCGCATTGCGGGCGGGTCCCGATCCACCGCCCGCCAGGATGGCCGCGCGCGGGGCATACAGATGGATAGCCGCCGACGTCACCGAGTCGGCCCGCTGACGAATCACCGACAAGTCGTCGAGAATCCAGAACGACCGACCTTCCGTCGAGGCGATCAGGTCGCCGTGCTTCACCTGCAGATCCGTGACGGGCACGACCGGGAAGTTGCCATGCCACGGCCACCACTGCGCCCCGGCGTCATACGACAGGTACACGCCGGTTTCGGTGCCGGCGTACAGCAGTCCGCGACGCTCGGTGTCTTCGCGCACCACACGGACCGGTTCGTTGGCGCGCAGCCCGTTCACGATCCGCGTCCACGTGGCGCCGTAGTCGCGGGACACGAAGGCATGCGCCGTCGGATCACCCACGCGATCCTTCCGGAACGCGACATACACGGTGGCCGCGTCGAACGGCGATACGGAGATCTCATTCACCAGCCCGTCGCCCCACGATGCGGGCGTGATGTTCGTCCAGGTGGTGCCGCCGTCACGCGTTCGCTGAATGACCCCATCATCGGTGCCGACGTACAGTGTCTTCGCGTCGTGTGGCGACTCTTCGATCACGACGATCGTACCGTACACCTCACCACCCGCGCCCTCATTGGTGATCGGGCCACCACCCCATCCCTGACGGGCCTTGTCATTGCGCGTCAGATCTCCAGAGATCGGAGTCCAGTGCTGCCCGCGATCCGTCGTGCGAAACAACACATTCCCGCCGTGATACACGACCTTGTCGTCGTGCTGTGACACTTCGATCGGTGCTGTCCAGTTGAAGCGGTACTTCGTCTTGTCGGTCGGCTCCGTCAGGTTCATCTCCGGCCACGGCATGATCGCACGCGTCAGGCCGTTGTCGGCGTCCAACTCTTCAATGATGCCCTGATAACAACCGCCGTACGCGAACCGGGGATTCTTCGCACTGACGCCCATGTTCGCACTCTCGCAGCCGGGCCCTTCCCACCAGTCACGCCAACCGATGTTGCCACCGTCGGTCCGCGACTTGATGATCACGCTCGAATTGTCCTGCTGACCGCCATACAGCTTGTACGGGAAGTCATCGTCGACCGCCACGTGATAGAACTGCGACGTCGGCTGATTGTCCTGCGTGCTCCAGCTCTTG
>CAZMGX010000186.1:0-9390 GCA_964565915.1 uncultured Gemmatimonas sp. | reverse complement strand
GTGCCCGTGGCCACATTCGCGATCGGCAAGCCCGGCGCGGCCAACGCGGCGCTGTTCGCGGCGCAGGTGTTGGCCGCACACGATCCATCGCTGCAAATGGCGCTCGAACTCCGGCGCGCCACCAAGGCCGACGAGGCGTTGGCGCGGCCGTTGAATGCCCCCAACGCCATCGCCCCGTGACGGTGTCGCCTATTCTTCCTGGCGCCACGATCGGGTGTCTCGGTGGTGGACAGCTGGGACGCATGACGGCCCTTGCCGCGCGCTCGATGGGATACGATGTGCATGTGCTGGACCCCGAGGCATCGTGCGCGACCGCGCCCGTGGCATCGCGAGTGATTACCGCCTCGTTCACCGACGTCGACGCCGCGGTCGACCTGGCCAGGCACTGCGACGTGATCACGCTCGAGATCGAGCAGATTCACGCGGACGTGCTCAGTGCCGCTGCCGAGCACGCGCCGGTGCGTCCGGGGCGCGCGCCGGTGTACATCATCCAGGAGCGCTTGCGGCAAAAACAGTGGCTCAAGGACGAAGGGTTTCCACTCGGCGCTTTCGTGGCCGCCGACTCTGCGGAAGCCATTGCCGGGGCCGTGCGGTCGTTCGGTGCCTGCATCGCCAAGTCGACGCACGGTGGCTACGACGGTCGCGGGCAGGTACGCCTGGCATCGGTCGATCAGGCCGGGGCGGCGTGGACCGCGCTCGGCGCGCGAACCTGCGTGGTCGAACAGCGTGTCGACATCGACTACGAAATCAGTGTGCTGGTGGCGCGGCGACCCTCGGGCGAGGCGGTCGTATACCCGCCCTCGCGAAACCACCACACCAACGGCATCCTGACCTGGGCGGTGGCCCCGGCGCTGATCACCGACGCCATGCACACCAAGGCGCAATCACTGGCTCTCGCCATTGCGGAACGGATCGGAATCGTCGGGCTGCTGGCCGTCGAGTGTTTTGTCACCCGCGGCGGCGAATTGCTCGTGAACGAGCTGGCCCCACGGCCGCACAACACCTATCACCATACCGAGCGTGGCTTCGCGACCAGTCAGTTCGAACAACTCGTGCGCGCGATCTGCGATCTGCCATTGGGCAGCACCGCCCTCAGCGCGCCATCGGCGATCGTGAACTTGTTGGGCGACGTCTGGTTGCACGACGCACCACCGGATATCCTCCACGCGCTCGATGTCGCGGGCACCCGCCTGCACCTGTACGGAAAGGCCGGGGCGCGTGCGGGGCGCAAGATGGGACATTTGTCGGCCGTCGGCGACAGTGCCCAGCAAGCCCTGTCTCGGGTGCTTGAGAGTTATCGCCGGCTCTCGCCCGGTACGTCGGATGCCTTTGATGTGCACGAACCTTCGCTGGTCACTCCCGGCCCCTGAGCGACCCGCTTCACCCCTTCCCGATCCTTCATGTTTCCACGCGACTTCTACGAAATTCTGCACGTGCTGGGCATTGCCCTGCTGTTCGTGGCCATTGGCGGTGTGGCCGTTCATGCGGCCAACGGCGGCACGAAGGCCACCAGCAACACGCGGCCGCTCGTGGGTTCGATTCACGGCCTCGGCGCACTGCTCATCCTGACCGGCGGCTTTGGCATGCTGGCCCGCATGGGGCTGGTGCGCGGCAGCTTCCCCGGTTGGCTGTGGGGCAAGATCATCATCTGGACGATCCTGAGCGCCATCGTGCTGTTGCCGTATCGCAACCCGGCCCTCGCCCGTCCGTTCCTGTTCTTGTTGCCGCTCCTGGCCGCCGCGGCGGTCTATCTGGCCCTGTACAAGCCCTTCTGACGCTGCGGCGCCGGCGATGAACGTCCTCGTCCTCAACGCTGGCTCGGCGACGCTGAAGTTTCAGGTCGTCGTCACGGATGAGGCCGCGATCGCAGTCGACGCCGATCGGGTGCTGTTGCGCGGCCAGATCGAGCGACTGGGTGGAGAGTCGGTGATCAGGGTGCGCGAGTCGGACGGACGCGTGCACGTGTTGACGGCGCCTCTGCGTGACATCCACGCGGCCGTCGAATGGGTCGTGGCGCACGTCACGTCGTCGGAGAGCGGGTCGGGTCTGACCTCGCGCGCCGACCTGCACGCCGTGGGTCATCGCGTGGTTCACGGCGGGGAGCAGTTCCAGCACAGTGCGCGCATTGATGACACGGTGCGTCATGCGATCGAAGCGATGATCGAGCTCGCGCCGCTGCACAATCCGCACAACCTGCGCGGCATCGACGCCGCGCGCGCGGCGTTGGGGGATGGCGTGCCGCAGGTGGCCGTGTTCGACACGGCGTTCCATCACTCGTTGCCCGAGCACGCGTACCTGTACGCGATCCCGTACCCGTTGTATCGACGGCACCGCGTACGGCGTTACGGTTTTCACGGCACGTCGCATCGCAGCATTGCGTGGCGCTGGCGGCACCTCGCAAATCGTGCTCGTGAAGACGTGCGCATCGTGTCGCTGCACTTGGGCAACGGTTGCTCTGCCTGCGCGATCCACGGCGGACGCTCGATCGACACCTCGATGGGTTTCACCCCACTCGAGGGCTTGGTCATGGGGACGCGCTCCGGCGACGTCGATGCGGCCATGCTGGACTACATCGCCGCGAAAGAAGGGCTCACACTGCCGCAGGTCGAAGTCATGCTGAACCAGCAATCCGGCCTCCTGGGCATTTCCGGCCTGACGAACGACATGCGCGACCTGATGGCGGAAGCGCAGGAGCACGATGATCGGCGCGCACGTCTGGCGATCGAGATCTTCTGCTACCGCGTGCGGAAATACATCGGGGCGTACTTGGCCGCGATGGGTGGCGCGGAGGCGGTGGTGTTTGCCGGCGGAATCGGTGAGAACGCGCCCGAGATTCGTGCGCGCATTTGCGACGGGCTGCAGTGGGCCGGCCTGCGTGTGGACGCGTCGCGCAATGCCGGCCTCGTCGGCGGTAGCGAAGGTCGCTTCTCCAGCGACGACAGTTCGCTCGAGGCGTGGGTGGTGCCGACCGACGAGGAACTGCTGATCGCGCGCGACACCTTCCGGGTCGTCTCGGGGATCGAAGCGCCGGTCTGAGGTCGCGCCGAAACGGCCCGTTCACGGCCCGTATGGGATTCGGAGACTTGACCTTTGCCGCCCGTTGTTCGATACTGACGTGTGCGCGGCGATTTGCCCGATTTGACGGGCCGCGTACACAGTGCCGGTGGCGCTGTCCTTCCGTCTAAGTCGAGGCCCTGACGGCCCGCGACGATCAATCGGCGCGGGCCGTTTTGCGTATCGACTGTCAGCACCCACTGCGGAGACACGACACCGTACCACCGTTGTACCACAAGTGATGGAGACGCCGCGTCGGTGCCGACGCGACCGTGGTGATTTGCCGCCGATTGCCGCCACGTAAAACAAGGAGCTAAACCGCGACTGCGCCCGGCGGCCGTCCCCCGCCCGGGCGCAGTGTGCGTTGGCGGCACTCACCCCACTTGGAGAGTGCCACGATGTCCACGTCCGTTCGCAGCACCTCGCGCACGCCGCGCGCCGAAACGATCGCCCTGCACGCCGGGCAAGAGCACGCCGATCCCGCCACGGGCGCACGCGCCGTGCCGATCTACGCCACCAGCTCGTTCGTGTTCAATAGTCCCGAACACGCCGCCGACCTCTTCGGCCTGCGGGCATTCGGCAACATCTACTCGCGACTCACGAACCCCACCGTCGACATCTTCGAGCGTCGCATCGCCGCGCTCGAGGGCGGCGTGGCCGCCGTGGCCGTCGCGAGCGGCCAGGCCGCGCAGACCTTGGCGATTCTCAATCTGGCCGAGGCCGGCGACAACATCGTGGCCTCGCAGTCGCTGTACGGCGGCACCATCGCCCTGTTCTCACACACGCTGCCTCGGCTGGGCATTCGGACCCGCTTCGTCGACATCCACGATCATCGCGCGGTGGCCGCCGCCGTCGACGAACACACCCGCGCGATCTACGTCGAGACCATCGGCAATCCGGCGCTGGACGTGCCGGATCTCGACGCACTGGCGCGGCTCGCGCACGATTTCAATCTGCCACTCGTCGTCGACAACACGTTCGCGCCGGTGCTGTCGCGGCCGATCGACCATGGTGCTGACATCGTGTTGCACAGCGCCACCAAGTGGATCGGGGGACACGGCACGTCGATCGGCGGCGTCATCGTCGATGGGGGCCGCTTCGACTGGGGCGCCACCGCGCGCTTCCGACGGTTCTTCGTCGATCCGGAGCCGGCGTATCACGGCCTGCGGTTCGCGCACGCGTTCGGCGACGTGAATGGCGCCAACATCGCATACGCCGTGCGTCTGCGCGTCCTGCTGCTGCGCGACATCGGGGCGTCGCTCTCGCCATTCAACGCGTTCTTCTTCATTCAGGGCCTCGAAACGCTGCCGTTGCGCATTCGCGAGCACAGTGCGAATGCCCTGGCCGTGGCGCAGTTCCTCCAGGCGCATCCTGCAGTCGCGTGGGTCCGCTATCCGGGCTTGGCGACGCACGAGAGCAGCACCAACGCGGCGCGGTATCTGCAGGGCGGATTCGGTGGCGTGTTGACGTTCGGAGTGCGCGGCGGCGAGGCGTCCGCTCGACGCTTCATCACCGAAGCGAAGCTGTTCTCGCTGCTCGCCAACGTCGGTGATGCGAAGAGCCTGGTGATTCACCCGTGGACGACGACGCACGAACAGCTGAACGAAGGGGAACGTCGCGCCGCCGGAGTCACCCCCGATCTGATCCGGCTGTCGATCGGACTCGAGCACATCGATGACCTGCTGGATGATCTCGATCGCGCGCTCGCGGCCGCCGTTGCCTCGGACACCCAGCGCACGACCTCGGCCGGACCGCAACGCGCCGACAGCGCAGCCTGAGCCCGCCATGATCTTTCAACCGGCGAACCGACTCCGCCCCCGCCCCTTGGTCCACGTGCCACACCGCCCCACCGACCGCCGTCCGCCAACGGACGCGACGTGGCCCATCCGTGACGAGGTTGTCACCTTCCACGATGTCACCCTCGACGGCGGGGATCGACTCGCGACACTCGACGTGCACTATCGGCTGGAAGGCGAGATCGCCCCGGCACGCGACAACGTCGTGCTCATCATCCATGCGCTGACCGGCACCGTCCGCGCGACGGAGTGGTGGCGCGGGGTGGTCGAGGCCGGTGGCGCGATCGATCCAACGAAACACGCGGTGCTCACCGCCAACCTGCTCGGCGGGTGCGACGGCACGACGGGTCCGACCAACGAGAACCCTGATGAGTTGCCGCCGGTCACCACACGCGATCAAGCGGCCGTGCTGGCTCGTCTGTTGGACACCCTGGGCGTCACCGCCCCGCTCCTCGTCTGCGGCGGATCACTCGGTGGACAGGTCACCCTCGAATTCGCCGCGAGCTTCCCGTCGAGAACGCGGGCCGCGGTGGTGCTGGCGGCGCCAGCGGCGCAGACCGCGCAAGGCCTCGCATGGAACACGATCATGCGTCGGGCCATCGCGCTCGGTGGGATACACGACGGACTGGCCCTGGCGCGAATGATCGGCATGCTGAGCTACCGCACACCCGAGGCGCTGGAGCGTCGCTTTGGCCGGGCGCGCACTGCCAACGACACCTATCTGGTGAACGAGTGGCTGGACGTGCATGGCGAGAAGCTCGTTGGACGATTCGATGCGACCAGCTACGGCGCGCTGATCGATGCCATGGATACCCATGACGTTGGACGCGACCGCGGAGGTATCGCTGCGGCCCTCGCGCCAGTCGCTGACCGACTGACCGGAGTCGGCATCCCGGGTGACTTGCTGTATCCCGCCGAAACGGTGCGCGAGTGGGCGCAGTCGGTGCAGGCGCAGTACATCGACCTCCCGTCGGTGCACGGGCACGATGCGTTTCTGCTCGAGACCGCGCGCGTCAGCGAGATTCTGCGTACGGCCATCGCGCAGGTGGAGTCGCGCTCGACGACGCCTGCTGAACCGCCACGCGAAACAGCGGAGGTCACCGAGCGGACCGTGACGCGCGTGCGCGCCGTAGAGACGGCGACCGCGCCCGCCACATCCGCAACGCGTCCATTGCGCATCGCGCTGGCGGGCTGCGGGCATGTCGGAGGCAGCCTGTTGGATCTCTTCGGCGAACGTGGTGCGACGCCGGAGACGCTGCGTGTGCAGCGTGTTCTCGTGCGCGATGCCCGACGCGCGCGTCCGGCGCTTGCGCAGGCGATCGCGCGCGGACTCGCCCTGGCGCAGTCTACGATCACCGATCCGACTGAGCTGCTGGACGATGATGTCGATGTCCTCGTCGAAGCGATCGGCGGCACCACGACAGCCCGCACGCTGGTCGAAACCGCGCTGCGGCGCGGGATTCGCGTCGTCACCGCGAACAAGGCGCTGTTGGCCGAACGCGGACCCCAGTTGCAGCAATTGGCGAAAGCGAACGGGACACGACTCGATTTCGAGGGGGCTGTGGCGGGCGCCGTTCCGATCGTACGCTGTGTGCGCAGTGGGGCGGCGGGAGTCGGTATCACCGCGTTCAGCGGCATCCTGAACGGGACAAGCAACTACGTGCTCGATCGAGTGGCCGAAGGGGCGTCACTGGCGGATGCCATTCGGACCGCACAGCAGTTGGGCTTTGCCGAGGCAGACCCGACGCGTGATCTCTCAGGCGAGGATGCCGAGGACAAGCTGCGGGTGCTGTCGTGGCTGATCTTCGGCATCGACCCCATGGCGCTCAGGGTCGTGAGACGCGGCATCGACGAAGAGACCGCGGCGTGGGCCGCACACGTCGCGAGCGAAGGCGATCGGGTGAAGCTCCTGGCCAGTTGCGCGCGCGAACAGGGGGCCCTGGTGGCGCGGATCATCCCGACGCGAGTCACGCGGGACGATCCGTGGGCGGCCGTCAGCGGCCCGAACAATCGGATCGTTATCGAGAGCGCATCCGCGGGCGCGCTGATCTTTCACGGCCCCGGAGCGGGTGGTCGCGCCACGGCGGGCGCGGTACTGAGTGACGTCCTGAGCAGTCGGGCGGCCGACGCGATCGGTTGACGGAGCACGGAACGCCGTGCATCAGCTTCCAACCCCCGTCGGTGTCAAAGCCGCACGCGCGGCATCCCCTCGCGCGCACGTAGGAGTGCCATCGGCTCACCTCCGCCGACGCGCGGCATCTGACCGGCCCCCGAAGCGGGGCCGGTCAGATGCACGCTGTCATTTGCTGGACAGCATCAATCCCGCCTTATCGCCGGTCTTTCCCACCACCGGTTGAACCGCTGTCTTCCATCTCGGTCGGCACCACCACCACGCCACGTTGGAGCATGGAGTTCCGCTTGCCGTAGATGAAATAGACCACGAAGCCAATAACCATCCAGCCCACTGCCAGCTTGAGGGTGTTTGCGTCGAGCGCCACGATCATCAACGAACACAGCACGGCGCCGAGCAGCGGCACGAGCGGGAAGACCGGCGACGACAACGGTGCGCGGAACGGTCGGGGCTGCGTTGGATCGGTCCGCCGCATGATCCACACACCGACGCTCACCAGCACGAAGGCCAACAGGGTGCCGAACGAGGTCAGGTCACCGGCCAATGATCCGGGAATGAACGCCGCGAAGAGGCCGACGAAGACGAGCAGGAACAGGTTGGACTTGTACGGCGTCTTGAAACGCGGATGCAGCTCGGAAAACGCCTTCGGCATCAGGCCGTCTTTCGCCATCGAGAAGAACACGCGGCTCTGACCGAGCAACATCACGAGAATGACGGACGAGAAACCAAGGAGAATCGCGACCGTCACAAGCGTGCTCAACCAACCATACCCTGGCATGTGCGTCTTGATGGCATACGCAACGGATGCTTCACCACCCAAGGCCGGATCGGCGAACTCGCGCCAGTTTGCGACACCGGTGAGCACGTGCCCAAAGAGGATGTACAGCACCGTGCACACCGCCAACGAGCCGAGGATGCCGATCGGCATATCGCGCTTGGGATTCTTCGCTTCCTGTGCCGCGGTGCTGACGGCATCGAATCCGATGAACGCGAAGAACACGATCGCGGCGCCACCCAGCACGCCACCCCAGCCATGTTTGTTCCACGCAGTGTACTCACGTACGATATCGCCCGCGGCGTTTTTCACCGGCTCGGCGTTTTCCGGGATGAGATACGGCGTGTGATTCGCGGGATTGATGAACTGCCAGCCCACCGCGATGAACACGAGCACAATGGAGACCTTGAGCACCACCGCAATGGCGTTGAAGGTCGCCGACTCTTGTGTCCCCTTGATGAGCAGAAGCGACAGGACAACCACGATCAACAGCGCCGGCAGGTTGATGATACCAGACTGCGTCACGCCATCCACCAACGCGCTCTCGAGTGGTGAATGGCTTAAGGAATACGGTATACTGGTACCATAGACCTCAAGCAGTTTGTTGAGATACTCACTCCATGCAATGCTCACGGTTGCAGCGCCGAGTGCGTACTCCATGATCAGCGCCCAGCCGATCACCCACGCGACAAACTCGCCCATCGTGGTGTAGGCGTAGGTGTACGCGGAACCGGCGATGGGGATCATGGCCGCGAACTCCGCATAACAGAGCCCCGCGAACACGCAGCCAATGGCTGCGACCACGAACGCGAGGGTTACGCCAGGCCCGGATGCCTGAGAGGCGGCCGCCGCGGTGCGCACGAAAAGCCCGGCGCCGATGATCGCCCCAACGCCGAGGGCCACGAGATTGGCGGCACCAAGGGTGCGAGGCAGGGTCCCGTGCCCGGTGGCGCTGGCTTCCTTGAGAAGCACGGCGAGGGGTTTCTTGGAGAAAATGCTTGGCATGGGTCAGGCTGGAAGGGTGAGGGCGACTGCAACGGCGGCCTAGCGTCTGCAGCTCCCGGGTGGATACACGCTGTCGTAATGTGGCACAGAGTCCTCTGCCGCGCTCTTACGCCTTCGCCAACAGTGGGACGAGCAGCAATGCGACGATGTTGATGATCTTGATGAGCGGGTTGATGGCGGGACCCGCCGTATCCTTGTAGGGATCACCCACGGTGTCACCGGTGACCGCGGCCTTGTGCGCCTCACTGCCTTTGCCGCCGTGGTGGCCTTCTTCGATGTACTTCTTGGCGTTGTCCCACGCACCACCGCCGGTACACATGGAAATGGCCACAAAAAGCCCGGTCACGATGGTGCCCATGAGCAGGCCACCAAGGGCGGCGCCGCCGAGGACGAGACCGACAATGATCGGGATGACCAGCGGGAGCAGTGACGGCAGGATCATCTCCCGGATAGCAGCCTTGGTCAGGAGGTCGACCGCTCGGTCGTACTGCGGCTTGTCCGTTCCCTTCATGATGCCGGGCAACTCACGGAACTGACGTCGCACCTCCTGCACGACTGCGCCCGCAGCGCGGCCGACGGCCTGCATGGCCGCTGCCCCGAAGAGGTACGGAATCATGCCGCCGATCAGC
>CAZMGX010000185.1:3321-9434 GCA_964565915.1 uncultured Gemmatimonas sp. | reverse complement strand
CTGATACGATTCGCGCGCCTGCGCCATCGATTCGTACAGATCGTACCACGGCTTTCGATTGGTCCAGCCACCCTGATTTCGATTGTCGATGGGAAATCGAGGCTCGGCCGTGACCGCCGAGAGCGCGTCGCCGACATCGGCGCTGGTCATCTCATTCGCGAGGATGGCCAACTGTTTGACGGGGTATGTTGCGTTGGTCCGGGCCCCCTGGGCCACACCCCAGAACGCGCGCCAGGAGCCCAGCAACGCGGCTTCGAGGTTCTGCCCGCTGGAAAAGACCTCGTTGACGGCGGGCGTGTTGGGATTGACAACTTCGAGGGACTGGCAAGAGGCCACCGTCGTGAGGACGGACAGCAGCAGCCCGGTCGTTGCCCTTTTACGACGGCGTGTCTTCGCGCCGGCAGTCCGTGGTGATGTGCGTGTCATCGGCATGGGTGGGCTCGTTCTCAGAAGGTGATGGTCGTCGCGAGCGTCCACGTGCGAAGCAGCGGGTAGACCGTATTGTCCACGCGAGTATTGGGGGTGCCCGATTCGGGATTGAGGCCGGAGTACTTCGTCCACGTCAACAGGTTGCGACCGATCAGGTCGAATTGCACGCGGTCCATGCCAAGTGCTCGCAGCGCGCCGGCCTCCTTAGCACTCAGCGTGTAGCCGATGACGAACTCCGACAGACGTGCGTAGCTGCCGTTCTCCACGAATACGTCACTGAAGTTGTTGTTGCCGTCCGCCAGTCCCGTCGCGTAGTACGCCGTCGGCTTGCGGCGCTCATCGGGTTTCGCCCGCTGGTCCACATCGACATGGTCGTTGGTGGTGTACAGGGTCTGCTTGACCTGGTTGTAGATGTCTCCGCCAACCTGTCCGTTGACCAAGCCGTAGATCCGGATGTCCTTGTACCTGATCGTATTCCCAAAGCCGAACTGCATGGCCGGCTGCCCGTCGCCGATTTGCCCGAACCACCGCTGACCCGTGGCCGGATCCGTCTCGAAGATCGGTCGGCCCCACGCGTAGTTGCGGCCGTCGACCGAGACGGTGGTCCCCCACAAGTTCTTCGCCTTGCCGTCTCGCCAGGAATTGCCGGAGCCGACGGCAACAACGTAGCCGTCATCATTGACGTCAAAGGCCGCCGCCGAGTTGGCGTGAATCGCCGGAAGCTGCGCCTTGTCGCGCACGTGGCGGTTGCCCCACATCGTTCCAAGGCGCGTATTGTCACACCGCCAGAGAATGCCATCGCCGAAGCAGGTGCGGCCGAAGTTGGTGATACGATTGCGACGCTGATCCGCCGTCACGAGCACGTCCCACTGGAGACCGTTCTGACGGTTGAGAATTTGCGCCTGCAGCGTGCCTTCAATCGTCCGGCCGGCAATACTGCCGACGTTGCGCTCGACGGTATTGAACCCGGTCAGGGCCGGGGCCGGGATCGAGATCAGGTTGCCCGTGGCCTTGGAAAGACTTGCACGATGGACAGTTGCACGCGGTTCTTGACGATCATGTCGAAGCCGACCTCCTGCTCGCGCGCCAGTTCCGGACGCAGCGCAGGATTGCCGAGCGCCTGACGGGTAATCGCCCCGGTGCCGTCGATCCCGAGTGCGGAGTACTGATCGGCGAATCCCGGGCGAGTGCCGGCTGTGCCGATGTTGTAGCGCAGCTTGAAGAGGTTGAGGGATGAGAGGCCCCACCATGCTTCTTCACTCAGCAGCCACGCGCCCGACGCACGGTAGAACGTGTTCCATCGTCCCGCCGGCCCGAACAACGAACTCCCTTCGCGACGGATCAGCACATCCCCAACATACTTTCCGCCGTAGTCCAACCCGAGATTGGCAAACGCGGCCTGCACGCGCCGGTCCGTGAGCGTGGACGTGACCGTCTTGGTCCGCGCGACGTTCATGTTCTTCACACCGGAGATCGTGAAGTCGGTGCCGTTGGTCTGGAGGAATGGATTCACCTCTCGCTGCACTTCACCGCGCACCGCGAGACGCGCGGTCAGGTCGCCGGCGGCCTTGATTACGCTGGCTCCTCCTTGCGCATTGAAGCCATCCACGTCGTCATCGTCAATGTCCAGCGATCCAACCGTGGTGCCATCGCCGTTCAGGTTGGTCAACCCGCGGGCCACGTATTCCGTGACTTGCCGATCGCCCCGATCGTAGCTGGCCAACGCGTCCAGCGTCAGCCAGCTGGCCGGCCGATAGGACGTGTTGACGTTCAACAGCGTGCGCATCCGTTTGGTGACATCGTCGTTGAACACCTGGCGGTAGAACGGATTCGTCCGCAACTCCGTGGAATCGGGGATGATGCGATACTTGGACGTGCCCAGCGGCTCTGGTGCCAGCAAGTTCACGTCGGGATTGATGCGATACAGGTCCGAGAACGTCACTGAGGAAGGGTCTTCGCTGGCTCGCTGATGGTACAGCGAGACGCCCAACTGCAGCCGCTCCTTGATCCGTACATCCACGTTCGCGCGCAGTGACTGCCGCAGGTATCCATCCGATGCCTCGATGACGCCCGGCTGCTGATTGCGCGTATAGGAGAGGTTGAAGTTGGTGGTCGCACCGTTCTGCTGAATCGTGAGTGTTTGCGCATTGAAGCCTCCAGGCTTGAAGAACTGCGCCGTATGGTCGTATAGCGGATCGACGTACGAGTTCTCCATGATTCCGTTGGCCTGCACGACCCGTTGCGTCCTCGGCACCACCGCTCCCGCCGCGTTCACGTATGCGCCTTGCGCGTTCACGCGATACTGGTGAGCCGTGGGCTTCTCGAGCCGAGTCGCGACCTGATTCTGCCCATATTCGTTGCGCACCGTCACCTGGGTCTGGCCGAAGGCCAGATTCTGTCCGCGATTGGTGGTGATCGAGATGACGCCAGAGGCAGCGCGTGACCCGTACAGCGCCGCCGCTGCGGCTCCTTTGATCACTTCGATGCTCGCGATGTCCAGCGATTCGATGTCCTGTGTGGTCACAACCTGCGTCGAGTTGAGCAGGACGCCGTCGATCACGTACAACGGACCGTTGCTGTTGAACTGCGATACCGGGCTGCGCAACTGAACGTTCACGCCGGATCCAGGCGCGCCGCTGGCCGCGATGATCGTCGCACCGGCCACCTTGCCAACGATGGCACCCGCGGCCGACGTCAGTGGCGCGACCGGCAGGTTGGCCGCCGTCAGCTTGTCGACGGTATATGGCGTTTTCACGCCCGAGGTCGGGTCGACGGTGGCTGACACCACCATCTCCGTGAGTCGGAGCGGGTTACTCGTGAGTGCAAAATCGAACGTGACGACCGTATCGGCGATCAATCGCGCGTTTGTCTTGACCGTGTTGGCGAATCCAATGCGCCGCGCTTCGACACTATAGATGCCGGCCGGTGCGCTTGCGATCGCATATCGGCCGTCCTCGCCGGTCAGTGCGACAATCGAGGTGCCGAGCACCTGCACGCTGGCACCGGGGACAGGAGCGCCACTGGCGGCGTCGGTGACGCGACCGGCGATGCGGGCGCGTTTCGGCGAGACGTCCTGCGCGGCGGCGTCAGCAGCGACCAGCGCGCCGATCACGAAAGACGCGCGGAGCGCCACACGCGTACTCATGGAAGACATGACCATGGAGTTGGGGTCGAGGAGAGAGATAGAGGCGTTCAAGTGTCACACGGCACTCCGCCTGTTCTTCTCGGCAACAGCCTCTCTGGTCATCGCGTCACGCTGCGGACCGCGTGGAGCAATCGATGTCGCGGTTCAGCAATCGTGTGCGTGTGCTCCGTCCCGACTTTCACTCGTTCGCGACGGTGGCGGGGCGTCGGTACATGGGACGATCTGAGCGGCGCGGGAGATCATCCCTCTCAGACTTCGCTTCGCCCCCGCGGCGCAGGCAGGCAAACATTTACATTGTAAACGTCGTCAGTGGGACCAATTCGGCCACTTATCACACACCGTGTCCGCTCACCCCGCGTAATCTTGATCGGCATTGGAATGCGTCGGATGATTCTTGGCCTATTCACCGGGAGCGTTCTTGACCCTCGCCGTTGCTGCTAGCGCCCATCGGTGCGACCATCCTCGGTGGACGTGCATCGGTCGCCGTGCGCGACGCGGTGCGTTCGTCGTACTCGTCGTCCTGAGCGGATGCTTCACCGAGCCACCAACGCGCGGGGCTGACGGACCGCCCGTCGTTGCGACTCCCGCGCCCGAAGTGCTGGTCAGTCACATCCAACGCCTGCCGCGAATTCCCAACCCTGACGCACAAGGGATGCCGCGAGTGGTCGGCTGGCCGAGCATCGGATCTGAAGTGACCTGGGTGGCCCACGTTGTGCTTCGCCATGCGCCGCCGTCACCGGCGACGCTGGTTTACGAATGGAGGCTGAACGGACGCCTCCTGAAGCGCGATTCACTGACCCCATCGGCCGCCGTCGTCGAGATTCCGATTCGACTACCATGGTCCGGTACGCGCGACACCCTCAGCATTCAGGTCACCGCGCCCGTCAGCTGGCAGGCGCGCCGTACCGAGGACGATGGATTCACGATATTCACCGACGCGCTGTCCGTCGGCTTCTGGGTGGACTCGGCCGTCTACCATTGGCTCGCGCGCACGTATCCGGGTGGATTCGAGGCGATCGCACGTCGTGAAGTGAATCACCTGAATGGCATGTTCGAAGCGGCCGTCCATCCCGCCACTCCGCACGGCGTGCTGGATCGCGTGCGACTCGACGCGATCGGGCTGCGCAATGATGAGGATGGGTATCCGCGACATATCGACACCGACTTCGTGTGGTGGTTCCTGCGAAGTCCGCGCATTCCGTTGTTTCTGTCTCGCGTGTCGCCCTTATCGGTCCTCGATGATCAAACCGTGGTCTTGCATGAACTGCTGCATCAGCGTGGCATTGTAGATCTCTACGCGTACGAGGTGCTCCATGCGGCCAGCAACCAGAGTCGCGTGGACATCCGCAACGCCGCGGGTGTGCTGGTCGCTGGAACGCCTCAGCTTCCCGCGATAGACTCCAATCCTCATCGCGATGGTGTCAGGCTCTTTCGTCCGGTTCTGAACGGTCTCATGGGCACGCTCTACATGTTCCCGACCGTCATCGACGAGCACACGGCGTGGGGGCTCAACTTGGTAGCCGGACGTCGGACCCCAACCATCAGCGACGAGCTCGGCAACCAGTCGCACAGACTCCTCAATGACTACGTCGACCGAGTGCCGACACGTGTCACGTTCGAGATTCGTGACGACGGAGGACAGCTCGTATCAAACGCCACGCTCGCCGTCTTTCCCGATACGAACTCGAGCGGCCAGATATACACGGATTGGTACGCCTCGCAGCCCGACACCGTCGTGGCGATAGACGACAGTGGCCGTGCATCCATGCCCGGCGCCCGGCTCTTTCGCCGTGGTCGAAGTGACGCGGCGAAGGCGTGGACAACCATCTTTCGCGTCCGGCAGGGTGAACGCGAGGGATATGTGTTCGTACCAGGCACACAGTTCAACCTCATGGTCGCGCGCGGAGACAGTGCGGCACGGCAGCAGCTGGTGGTACGACTCGCACCGTAGCAGCGCGAAAGGACGCGTCAGCGAACACCCAGGCGACCCCGCAGTCCAGGAGCGAAACTGCGACTTGCGCGAACCTGAAGCCCGGATCGGAGCACCAGCAGCAGTTCGGAGTTCGGCCGACGAGACACCTGGCTGATCGCCCGCTCATTGACGACGGTGGATCGGTGAATGCGGACGTACTCCGTCCCGTCAAGCGCGACGGCCACTCTCGTCAGCGTTTCTCGGACCAGCAAGCGCTTCCCATGGACATGGACGCGCACATAGTCGCCGTCGGCGCTGATCATCTCGACGTCGGAGGGGTCGATATAGATCACCTGCCCGGCATCTCGTATTCTCAGTTTTCCTTCATGGTACACGATCGCCGAGTCTGGCGCGGCCGCGGCGTCAGGCTGAACCGCCGCGGAGCGTTCGTTGTCGACCGGCGCAGGTGGCCTCAACGAGGTGCCCGTCAGTCGGCCGTTCGAGAGCACCACGTAGCCCAGGCTCCACGCGACCATCACGAGCGCCTGGTACCCCGCACCGCCGAACTCCGGCATCCAGGCACCTCGCCGTGATGGCAGCAGCACCGCCGCCCCGCCACCGCGCGTG
>CAZMGX010000185.1:0-3311 GCA_964565915.1 uncultured Gemmatimonas sp. | reverse complement strand
CTACGCCGAAGGTCTCCTGAAACACGACCTCCAGGACAAGACCGGCGACGAGTGAGACGACGAACACGGTCAGCAAGTCGCGCCCGCGCAGCGGAGGTCGCATGCCGACGGCGCGATACGCAGCAGGCAGACCGCTGCTGACGGCTATGCCCATCGAGGCTACGATGAACTTGTTCGGCAGCATGGCCGCGACAGAGTACTCGCCAAGCCACGGAATCATCAGTGCGGCGGCATAGGCGGACCACACGACCACCTGAATGCCCGCAAAGCGGCGCAGACCGAAGGAAGTAGGCGGACCTGACTGCGAGCCTTCAAGGGTTGATGTCTGCATGGGTTCAAGCGGCTCACCGCAGCACGCGCACGGTTCATCGAAAAAGTGTTGCTCGGCATCGCGCGCTTCACAACTGTGCGCTTTCGGCTCCGCCCCGTCAACGTCAACCGCCGTACGCCGGTCTCCGGCCGGCTCGGTTGCGCGAGCCCAACACTCCTCTCAGAGACGCTCAGATGAGACTTCGTGCGCGATCACTGCTATCGGCCCTGTTGTTTGGTGCCGGGACCGTACAGGCGCAGGCCACTCGTGAGAACGCTGTTGCGATCGAGCTTCTACCGATGCCCCCGGCTGATGACGTCGGAGTGGAGCGGTTGACGGGCGGCCTGAGGTTTCCGTGGTCGCTCGCCTTCCTACCGGATGAGCGCATCCTGATCGTGGAGAAGCACGTCGGGCTTTCGGTCTGGCATCAAAGTCACGGCCTGCGACCAGTGACGGGAACACTGCCGGCCAATCCCTTGCTGCTCCGCGACAGCGGCCTTCTGGACGTGGCTCTTGATCCGGACTTTCTGCGGAACAGTCTGCTCTATCTGTCGTATGTCGAGGGCAGTGAGGCCTCGAATCGGACTTCGATCTGGCGCGCACGATGGACCGGAGACGCGTTGGTCGACGGCCGTCGCATCTTCACGGTGAACGCTTCGAAGACGGGACCCGCGCACCCCGGTGGACGCATGCTGTTCCTGCCGGACCAGACACTGCTGCTGTCGGTCGGTGACGGGTTTGATTTTCGTGACAGCGCGCAGGCCATGACGTCGCATCTCGGGAAGGTGCTGCGACTCGATCGCAACGGGCAGGCGCCTGCGGACAATCCCTTCGTCGGTCGGTCGGGATATGCGCCGGAACTTTGGACGACGGGCCACCGGAACGTGCAGGGACTCGCGTTCGATGCGGAAGCCCGCGAAGTCTGGGCCAGCGATCACGGCCCCCGTGGTGGTGACCGAATCCACCGGCTGCGGCCGGGCCTGAACTTCGGCTGGCCGCGCATTACGCACGGGCTGGACTACGATGGCTCAATCATCGCCACGCGACACGCTGACAGTGCCTTTGCGTCCTCGCAGATGATCTGGATGCCTTCGATCGCTCCCTCCGGTCTGGCGGTGTATCGCGGCGACGCGTTCGCGGGCGGCGAGCTTCGCCTGCTGGCGGGAGGCTTGGCGTCCCGCGCGCTGCACCGGTTGCGTGTGGCCCCCAGCACGGGACTGCTGGTCGAGGAGGCCAGGATGTTCGCGTCGCTGCGCGAGCGTGTACGCGATGTTCGTGTATCGCCCGAGGGAAATGTCTATGTGCTCACCGACGATGAACGCAACGGTCAGCTGCTGCGACTTGCAAGGGCGGAGACTCGCGTGAGCACCGACGACCGCCTCGACCCACTGGCCTTTCTGATCGGCCGGTGGTCGGGCGAGAGTCGCTTCCAGACCGTCGGCAGCACGGTTGTGACGGAGTCACTCAGTACAACCGACTGTCGGCGAGCGGTCCAGAATCGGTATCTGCGATGCACCACCGACTTCGTCCGTCCCAACGGTTCTCGCCGGGTCGTCGAGATGTCGATTCAAGTCGGCCACGCGGGCGGTGATTTCGAGGTGCTGATCCTGAATGGCAACGCTGCCGCGCAGTCGCGCTACGCGATGCGATGGGACGCTGGGTCCGGATACTTCGTCGGACACCTCCCCACGACACACGGCGGTAAAGCCGCGACCGAGCGGATTGTCGTGCAGCCCAGCGCTGATCGGCGCGTGCTCGTTCACACAGAAGCCATACGCGTCAACTCCGAACCGAACGCTCAATGGACCGAGACGTTCCGCTGGACCTGGCGGAGGCAATGAGCCGAGTCAACGGGAAGCCGGTCGCCTGAAGTCCGCGTCCCGATACGGCGTATCGAGTTCGAGCGACTGAAGCCGAGCCCGCCACGCCCCGTCAGACGTCGAGGTCCAGATGGGGTGGCGGACGCCGTCGACCATGACTTCCCACGGGCCACAAATGGTTCCAGCCTCGTCATCCCATTGCCCGTAGGCGTACGGCTCACCACGCGTATCAAGCCGAAACCAGATCATCCTCTGCCCGTGCTCAAACACCTCCAATCGGCCGGCGTGACCGACACCATAGGTCAGCGCCGCGTCGCGGGCGGCCATCCGATGCAGCGAGCGGTACACGTGCGCACCGTACCAGCGCACATCCTCGTTGAGCGTGGTCGGAGAAATGTCCCCGATCGTGCCATCGTTCCGCCGCACCCAACCCTGCCCGTTCGTGACCGCGCGCCACGAGTGAAACTGCTCCCCGCGATTCTCGATGCGAAACCTTGGCGCGCGGAAGTCAAGCCAGATCGTTGAGACGATCACGGCGGGATCGGTGGCTCGGTTTTGCTTGGATACGTTCGTTGTGGAGGTGAGCGCGGCCCAGCGCTCGCGACCACCGACGGCAGCCAAGAGGCGCTCCACCTGCGCCTCGGCGCCCTGCAGGGATTGCGCGGACGCCGCAGGGCCGACGGCAATCAGCAAGGCCGACACGCAGGTTGTCACGCAGGTTGCCACGCAATGGAGAATTGCGATCGGACGGGTCAACGTATCACCTCAGAAGTCGAGAAGGACTAGTGGTAGTCGTTCGATACAGGCCGACGCGACGCCCGTGTGTCGGCGCCGAGAAAGAGGTATTGGCGTTGGCGACGCTGGATGCGGTCGCCTGAGAGCATGCGTCGCGACACGCGCTGACGCCCAGTCGTGTCAGCGCCGACAGCGGCGAGATCACCATGCGGTTGCTCTGGAGGGACGATGCGCGCAGCAGTCGCGGTACACCGCTCGGCGTCCCTACATCGTGCGATCGCGCGAGAGCTCGATGAGTGAGAGCATGGCACCCTGAGGATCCTGCACCACGAGAATGCGGCCGTACGGCGTCGCGAAGGGACCGTGCGTCACCGTGCCACCGTTCGCTTCAACGATCGACTTGACCTGGTCCGCATCGGCGACCGCGAAGTACGCCATCCAGTGTG
>CAZMGX010000184.1:0-9475 GCA_964565915.1 uncultured Gemmatimonas sp. | reverse complement strand
GCCATCAACATGGCCTTCTCCGCCGTGCCCCCAATGCCGATGCCGAGCATACCCGGCGGGCACCAGCCCGCGCCCATGGTGGGCACCGTCTTCATGACCCAGTCGACAATCGAGTCACTCGGATTCAGCATCGCGAACTTGGACTTGTTCTCGGACCCGCCACCCTTGGCGGCCAGCCGCACGTCGACCGTATCTCCGGGGACGATTTCGTAGTGCACGACGGCCGGTGTGTTGTCGCGTGTGTTCTTGCGCGAGAAAGCCGGGTCGGCCACGATCGACGCACGCAACACGTTCTCCGGCAGCATGTAGGCCTGTCGCACGCCTTCGTTCACCATTTCCTGCACACTCATGGTGGCGTCCCAGCGCACGTTCATGCCGACCTTGAGGAAGACCACCACGATGCCCGTGTCCTGGCAGATCGGTCGGTGTCCCTCGGCGCACATACGCGAGTTGGTGAGGATCTGCGCGATGGCGTCTTTCGCCGCGGGGCTCTGCTCGCGTTCATAGGCGGCGGCTAGGGCGGTGATGTAGTCGGCAGGGTGGTAGTACGAGATGTGCTGGAGCGCGTCGGCGATCGACTGGATGAAGTCGGCTTGTTTGATGGTCGGCATGCCGAAATTTATCGCGGCGGCACGTCTACCGGCGGGGGGTGACCCGCACAGCTGTGCTCGGCCTTCCGTGAGGCTGGCTGGTGCTTGGCTGGCCGGCTCGAGACGCCTAGGAAGGGCGGCAGCGCCGGCTGCCGCCCCCCAAAAACTTCACTCAGCGGGCGCGTTTCAGTCGCCTCATTGTTTGTAGAACTTGGAGGTTCTCCAAGAGCCCGAGGCTGTCGCGCGCGGTAACGTGAACGACCACATGAGGCATTCCCGGATTGCGAATATCGCCCCAGGCGTTGAAGTGTGTCGTATCTCGCCCGTCATGGAGATAGTCTTTCCGGCGCCAAATGATCAGCCGGAGCTCGCCCGCTGCGGTTTGTAGCATGCACGTCCGGCCGGTGACGTTGCGGATTGCTAAAACTTCGCGAGCCGTCGGACTGTAGAAACCCAACCGCGTGACAGCGGTCTTGGACACCACGAAGGGGAAAGGAATCGTATCGGCGGCACCATTAAGGTTGGAACCTCGCCGACTGTAGTTGATAGTAGTGAACGAGCGAGGGGCCCGAATCTCGATAGCGTATCCTTCGCCCGTGTGTCGACCCCACCAGAAACGCGGGGCCGTCGCGGCGGGGCACGGCTGCGAATGGAGTTGTAATGCGCCCGCTGTGTATCCAAGTGCCGCAATCGCGACAAGAATCCGGGTTATGTGGCTGCGGTGTGAAGGACCGGACGTCATTGCCGGAAGCAGCCGTCAGGTTGCCCGCCCGGAGGGGGATAGTTGTTTCCTCCATGTCGCATCTCGCCGGCGAGAGCGCGAAGGGCATTGATAGAGCCCCGGATCTTCTGATCGTCCTCCTTCACTACTTCCCATGCAGTGTTGGAGCTATTTCGCGAGTAGACTCCCATGGATGGATATGAGTCGCGGTAGAAGCTGACCTCATAGCCTCCCTGAGCAGCCGGATTGGGGCGGAACCAAATGGTCGCATCGATGGGCTCCGGGCAGATCGGTAGCCAGCGCCACCTGCACGCGTTGTTGCCGAACTTCACCGTGACTGTCCGCCAGCCTTCTGGATCGGGTGGGGTCCGCTGGACATGTTCGGCAGGGTTGAACACAGTTGCTGAGTCACACACGGCGTGGATCTGCCAACTGCTACCTACGGGAACACCTGGAACTATCAACTTTGTGCAGCCCCACTTTACCTCCCACGCCTCGGTGTCTGGGTCGAGATAGAGCTGAACGCGTGACTGCGAGTAGTCTGCGTTGGGATCGAAACCACGGGCGTCGCCAAGGCCGAAACCGTTCAGGAAGATCCCCTCGATAAAGAAGTCGATGCACAGCTTCTTTCCAGTCGTATTGACGCAGCCCGCCGCGGTTTCCAGCGAAGCGACGGACGACTCTAGTGCGCTCGCAAGTGCATCAATGTCATCCGCCAGCTCGATTGCGCCTGCTTCTACGGCGTCCTTTGTGGATTCCCAGATGTCCATCTCCGCATTCCAATCGTTACAGTCCTGATTCCACTCCGGTTGGGCCAAGTCCATATCCCACGTGACCACCACGCTTTCGAAATTGCTCCCAAAGAGCGCGGTGACGAAGGTCATGTCGAACACGACGACGTTTCCATAGGCGCTCACACGCAAGGCGGCGACTCGCTGAGCCGTCGGCTCAGACATTGACAGAAAGCTCGTCGCGGGCGCTTTGGTCGTGGTCCGTGGTGCGCCTTTCATGGTCGAGTCGAGTAGCACCGCAGAGACCGCGCGAAATTGGTTCTCTGACTTGGACACACCGCCGGTAGCCGCACGGGACGCCAGATCGTCCAATCCTCACGATTGGACTTGGACACCGCGTCTGCGATCCGTTGCGCGTGGTCTCCTCTCGCGGGGACGAGGCAGGCGAGCATGGCAGGCTTGCGAGGGAACGACAGTTGAACGGGCACGCGGGCGACTCGCATTCGCATGACGCGACTGTCCTTGGCGGGGAGCGGAGTTGCCGGCAGTGCGAATGGAAGCGGGCTTCTCTGAAACATCACAACGCGAGATCCGTTTGCTCCCTCTTGGATCCGAGCGTACACCCCGCATTGACGACCGCACGCTGCGCCTCCTCGTTGGCGATCTGCACGCGCTTCGGGCGCACCTCCGTAGCAACTTGGGTGAGCTCAGTAGATCGACAACTCACCGTTCCTGGCAGCGCGAGTAGGGCTAGGAGCGGAACTCGAAATGCGAAATGCGAAATGCGAAATGCGAAATGTGAAATGCGACTGGCGACTGGCGACTGGCGACTGACATTTCCCCCTCCAAAAGGTTGTGGGTATCACGACAGTGCGATAATCGCATGCGGAAGTCAATAGTGGCCTTCCTGCGCCACTACGTGAACTCGGTGGACTCCCCGATCACGCGCACATCGATCAGCACGCGAGGGACTGGGCAGGGAGCGAGCTATCGTTGAAGACTGACCCGCACCTCATCGGCGAACAGCCAGTGCGCCTGGCCTGCGCCCGGATGGCCCGGGGGCAGCGGACCGCCGGCCTTGGCATGAATGCGGACGACACGCGGACGCGACCCGGCTGGTATCGGGACGCCGAACGACTGGATGATCGCCCCTTCTCGCGTGGTCGGCACAGCATGGGAGGCGACCACCGGCGTCGACCATTCCTTCGCGGCGTTCAGGAAGGAGAACTCCACGGTGCGCGGTAGCACGATCCACGAGCGCACGTTCTGCAGAAAGTTCACGTCCACGCGATCGACAGGCCCGCCCATCGGCAGCTCCAACAGGATCTCGACGTCGGGGACCCACCACCCCTGCCACAAGCCGTCGCCGTGATCACTGCTGCCCAGCAGCCCGTCAACGAGACTGTATGCGCCGGTGCCTGGGTAACGGTCGTCGCGGGTGGGCATCGTGCGAACCGTCGCGCCGACGGCCGCATGCCGCTGCAGCGTGACACGACGTTCTTCGCGCACCGGCTGCGCGCCGATGAAGGCTTGCAGCCTCGTGGTCCCGGCGGTGATGACGGCGCCGTCGTTAAACACGGGTGAGGACGCCAGCGGGCGTGCCCCGTTGGTCGTTCCGCGCACTGCGATTCCAGATGCCAGTACGGGAACGCGCAGTCGTGCGCGGCGCGACGCAGTGTCATACGCAACGGCGGTGGTGACCAGCGCCTGCGCCGCAGGACCCACGGCGTATCGGTCGGCCCGCAACGCCGGAAGCTGCACGGACTCGACGCGCTGCACGAACCGATCTGGCTCGCGATCAATATCCCGCCTGGCACCACCCTGCGCGTCGCGCGACGCCGGGCTCCACAGCACTTCGGCGAACGCCAACAGGCGCGGAATGGCCATCAGCTCGAGATTCGCGCCCGAAGTGATATGCTCACTCCAGAACGGCACTTCCCCTCCCAGCACGCGGCGCTGCTGCACGGAGTCGAGTCCAGGTGGCATGGGGTCGAACGCATACACCTGCCGCAACGTCAGCTCGGCCGCCGAGCGATTGAGATACGTGAAGTCGCTGGGTGACGCGATGACGTCGTGGCCACGCTGCGCAGCGATGCGCGTGAACGACGAATCGCGCCACGACTGCACCAATCCTCCCGGCACATACGGGCCGTCCAGCACCTCGTCCCATCCGATGACGCGCCGGCCGCGCTTCGCCACGTGGTCTGCGATGCGCCGCATGAACCAGCTCTGCAATTCCTCTTCGTTCTTGAGCCCTTCGCGGCGCATCACGGCCTGACACGCCGCGCAGTCTTTCCAGCGCTCCTTGGGCGCTTCGTCCCCACCGATGTGAATGACAGGCGACGGGAATAGGGCCATCACCTCGTCCAGCACCCCGAACAGGAACGTGAACGTACTTTCCTTCCCCGCGCAGTAGATGTCCGCGAAGACTCCCCAGGTGGTGGGAATGGGTATGGTGTCGTTCGTGCAGCCCAAACTGGGGTAAGCCGCAATCGCGGCCGACGAGTGTCCGGGGATTTCGATCTCGGGAACGATGGTGACGCCGCGAACGCGGGCGTACTCCACCAGCCCGCGAACCTGCTGCTGCGAGAAGAAGCCACCATAACGCGACCCGTCGTGCTCGCGTCGCCATGCCCCGACAGTGGTCAGGCGTGGATAGCGCGTGATCTCGATGCGCCAGCCCTGATCTTCCGTGAGGTGCCAGTGCAGCACGTTCATCTTGTAGCGCGACAGGAGATCGATGTGGCGTTCGATGTCGCGCACCGTCAGCAGATGTCGCCCCACGTCCAGCATCGAGCCACGCCAGGCGAATCGTGGTGCATCGGCGATACGCAGTGCGGGCACGCGCCACGACGCGCGCGTCGTAGCGCCTCGACCGGTCGGGGCGCGGTCGATCAGTTGGAGGAGGGTCTGCGTACCCCAGCGGGCCCCGGCGGAGGAGGCACCGGTGATGAATATGCCTGCCGAATCGGAGCGCAACTCGTACGCCTCCGCGTTCGTGGCGTTGAGCGTGCTGTCGAGATGAATCGCTGCTGTCGTGGTCTCTGTGCCGTCCGATCGGGTGGTCACGCGAACGGCGCGGCCGGTGCGTGCACGAAGGGCTGTCGCCAATTGCTCCGCGATCTCGCGTAATGCGGCGGAACCGGGCGGCACGATGACGGCAACGCGCGGTGGAACGACGAACGGCGCGGCTGACGAATCGCGCACGCCGACCTGCGGCGCGGGCAGTACGCGATCGAGGACCGAGAGCGAGTCGACCGGTTGACGCATCGACTGCGCGTCGGCATGGCCGGCCAACAGGAAGGCAAGCCCAGCGGTCAGGCGGCACAGGCGCCGCAGGCCTGCGAGGTCGGAAAATGGCATCGCCCCAATGTACTGGACGGTGTTCTTTCTGGTTATTTCGGGGTGCCGCCCGAATACGAACGTTTGGGGCGACGGGCGGTATGACGGTGCTCATTCAGAATGTTCACGATGGACAATCGGAGGCACACATGAGCTTGCATCTCAAGCCGCTGAAGCAGCAGGTGATCGTCATCACCGGCGCGTCGAGCGGTATCGGACTGGCCACCGCACGACGTGCAGCAGAACGGGGCGCCAAGGTCGCACTGATCTCGAGGGACGCCGAGGACCTGGAGGCCGCGGTCGAATCCATCACCGAGGCGCAGGGGACGGCGATGTACTTCGTCGCCGATGTCGCCGATCAGGACCAGTTGCGAGCGGCTGCCGAAGATGTCATCACGTGCTTCGGCCGCATTGATACGTGGGTCAACAATGCCGGCATCGGGATCTACGGTCGCATCGAGGAGGTATCGGCGGTCGACGCGCAGCGGCTGTTCGAGACGAACTACTGGGGTGTGGTGAATGGCAGCCTGATCGCGTTGGAGCATCTCAAGCGGTACGGCGGCGCGCTGATCAACGTTGGCAGTGTCTTGTCCGACACGGCGCAGCCCCTTCAAGGCCACTACTCCGCCAGCAAACACGCCGTCAAGGGATTCACGGACACACTGCGCATCGAGTTGGCGGAGGAACAGGCGCCGGTCTCGGTCACCCTCATCCAACCCGCCGCGATCGACACGCCGTATCCGGCACATGCCCGCAACTACATGGATGTCGAGCCGACACACCAAGCGCCGGTGTATGCACCGGAACTGGTCGCCGATGCCATTCTGACGGCGGCCGTTCGTCCGTCGCGGTCGATCATGGTTGGCGGGGCCGCCAAGATCTATTCGCTGATGGAAACCTTTGCGCCAACGGTTGGTGATGCCCTCAAGCGGAAGACCTCGTTCAGCGGCAGTCGGAGCGACCGGCCTGCGTCCGGCGTCAACACGCTGCATGCACCGCACGCGGGCGACGCGAGTGTTCGAGGCGCGTACGAGGGTCGTGTCATGAAGCGGAGCTTGTATACGGCCGCTGTCACGAACCCGGGCCGTACACTGCTCGGCATGGCAGCCATGGGCCTCGCGATCGCCCTCGTATCGACCAACCGTCGCCGTATCGGCCGACGACACCGACTGGTCTGGCGCGGTTGAGGCATCGCCAGCTCAACGCGTCGGCGCAGAAGCGGGCGCCGACGCGCGTTCACCGACGATGGCAGCTGCGACGGTCAGGCCGCGTGCGCGGCGTTCAAGGTTACGTGATCATCGGGCGCCGCCTGAAAGCGGGTGGCGTTCGCGTTGGCCCACGCGCGCGACATGCCGCTGCTTTCCGGGTTGCGCAGCAGTTGGCCGGGTGCGAGTTGTGGATAGATGTCCGCGTAGCTCCGGATCTCCATCGAGCTCACGCGTTTCATCACGAACCAGGGCTTGAGATCCTGCGGCCGCTGCAGCCCGGCGGCGCCCAGTACCTCGAAGAAGCTCTTCACCGTCTCGCGGTGATACCGCGCCACCCGCTCGGACTTGTCGCCGACATGCAATCCGTGCACCAGTGCCGGGTCTTGTGTCGCCACGCCCGTCGGGCACTGGTTGCTGTTGCAGCGGAGCGCCTGAATGCACCCCACGGCAAACATCATCGCGCGCGCCGCGTTGCACATATCGGCGCCCAAGGCGACCTTCGTGGCCAGGGCAAAACCCGTGTTGACCTTGCCGGAGGCGATCACGCGGATCCGGTCGCGCAGCTCCGCACCAACGAGCGCATTGTGCACGAACGACAGCCCCTCGTTCAGCGGCGTGCCAACAGAGTCGGAGAACTCGAGCGGCGCCGCGCCGGTACCACCTTCGCCACCGTCGACGGTGATGAAGTCGGGGGTGATGCCGGTTGCCAGCATCGCCTTCACGATGCCCAGAAACTCGTGACGCTTTCCGACGCACAGCTTGAACCCGATGGGCTTGCCGCCGGACGCTTCACGCAGCCGCTTGATGAACTGCAGTAACTCGGTGGGCGTGGAGAACGCGGTGTGCGCTGGCGGCGAGATCACATCGTGGCCAGGCTCCACGCCGCGGATCTCGACGATCTCGGGGGTGAGCTTCGACGCTGGAAGGATGCCGCCGTGCCCGGGCTTGGCCCCCTGCGACAACTTGATCTCGATCATCTTCACATTCGGCAGCGCCGCACGCTTGGCGAACTCGGTTTCGCTGAAACGGCCCTGCTTGTCCCGGCAACTGAAGTAGCCGGTGCCGATCTGCCAGAACAGATCACCGCCGGGTTCCAGATGGTACGGACTGAGGCCGCCTTCGCCGGTGTTGTGGGCGAAGCCACCCTTCTTGGCGCCGCTGTTCAGGGCGAGAATGGCATTCTTGCTGAGCGAGCCGTAACTCATGCCCGACACATTGAAGATCGACGCACTGTAGGGCTGCGTACAGTCCGGTCCTCCGACGGTGACGCGTGCATACTGCGCGTCAGGATGCACCGGCGCGAGCGAGTGATTGATCCACTCGTAGCCGGTGGCATAGACGTCTTTCTGGGTGCCGAAGGGTAGGGTGTCGAGTTCGCCCTTGGCCCGCTGATAGATCAGGGAGCGGTCGTTCCGGCTGAACGGTTTGCCGTCACTGTTGGACTCGATGAAGTACTGATTGATCTCCGGTCGGATCATCTCCAGCAGATACCGCGCGTGGCCGATCAGCGGGAAGTTGCGCTTGATGGCCTGCTTGGTTTGCACCATGTCGGCGATACCGCGACCGATCATGGGCAGCAGGAGGAACAGCGACCACAGAATGGGTGGCCAGATCCGGGCCACCAGGGCCACGGTCAGCAGGAGGGCGGCTGACGTGCCGAGGAAGAAGAGGCGCATAACGTGACAGTATCGGCCGCCTGAGTGTGGAGTTGAGGTCGGCTTGCTTTCGGCGGGGGCCCGGCTGGGTGCCGACCTCCCCCGCCCGCCGAGCATCCCTCGCTGGGCGTCGCGTGTGGCGGCGGTGGTGTGGAGGGCCGCTCGGGACGATTCGTCGGGCAGGGGAGGTCGGCACCCATCCCTGCCGTAGGTGCGCGCGAGACTCACTCGGTCCCAATAGGGCCGCTACCGTCTCAGCCCGAGTGTGGTCCACCCCAGCACCGTGCGCCGGTGCTTGAGGCGGGTCATGGGCTCGGGCTCGCCGAGAACCCCTGTTGCCAGACGAGACAATGTGACACATTGAGACACATGAGCAAGGTCAAGCGTATCTCACTGCGCGAGCTGCACGAGAAGACCGGGACGCTGATTCGCGAAGCGTCCGCGTCCGGGTATAGTGTGGTCGTCACGGACCGCGGAAAGCCGCTGGCGACGATCACGCCGTACACGGCCGATGTCGAGCGCCGGACCTTTCGCGAACGGGAGCTCCTGCCGGCATTTGAGGCGCTCCAGCGGCGACGTGCGTCCGGGGACTCCACAACCGAGGTTTCGGACGACCGGAATCGCGTCCTGTGACTTCGACCGTCGCGTCCATCGACACGGCGCCGATCGACGTGGCCTACTTCGACACGGCGTACATCTTGCGCTGTTATGTAATGGAGCGGGGAAGCGAGGCCGTTCGCGCCGTGGCGTCTCGCACCGAACAGCTCGTGACGTCCGAGCTGGCACGCGCCGAGTTCGCCGCCGCTGTGCATCGCAAACGTCGCGAGCGCAGCCTGAGTACGCGTGACGCGAAAGTCGTTGTTGGTCAGTTCGCGGCCGATTGCGACGCACGTGTGTGGGAGTTTGTGCCGGTTTCCCCCGTGGTCCTTCATCGGGTCGACACGGCCTTCGCGACGCTGCCGTCCGCAATCCCACTCCGGTCGGCCGATGCCATCCATCTCGCGTCGGCCGCTGAGCTGGGTCTGTCACAGATCTATTCGAACGACAGACACCTGCTGGGCGCGGCGAGGTACTTCGGTCTGGTCGGTAAGGACGTCATTTAGCGCCCCAGTCCGCGCTTCGTCCACACCATGATTGGGCAGCCACGCTTTGACATGAGTTCCGAGGGAATCGTGCGACGATAGACCTCGATGGCGAAATCCCAAAACGGATGATCGGGAAACTCCAT
>CAZMGX010000183.1:0-9530 GCA_964565915.1 uncultured Gemmatimonas sp. | reverse complement strand
GAGCCACTCAGGATCGCATCCGGCGAGGTCGCGAGCGCATCCACCGCACCATCGGCCAGCCGCGATGCTGGTCCCGTGACGAGGTTCGCTTCCCAAAGCGCGGTCCCGGTGCCCAGGACCAGACTGCCGCGGCCCGGCATGATGGCCACCTGCCGCATCGCGCTGAGCCCACTGGCCCGCCGGCGCAGCGCCTTGGGGGCGATGGCTGCGGTCAGCAGCTGAGCACCGCTATCGCTGACCACCGCGATCAGCGTGTCGCGCACGTCGATGAACGTCGGCGGCGCGAGCAATCGTGCTTCGGCAAACCCGAACTCGATCGACTCGCCGGCGCGCGGCGCAAACGCTCTGCGCTGCGCATCGAGTTCACGACCGATGAACAGCCCGGCGATCGCCCCGCTCGACGTCAGGAACGGCATCGCACAGTTGAGTGGCTGGCAGCCGCTGGAGCGTTCACCGCGCTCACTCAAGAAGTAGTACCCCATCGCGAGGATCGACCCCGTAAGCGCGCCGAATGCACTGGTACGCATCAACGTACCGCCCGAGGCCCGCCCGGCGCTGACCGGGGCCGAGAGCTGTCGTGGGGCTGGCTGCGCGTCGATCACCACCGAATCCACGCGCAGACCGGCGGCGAGCGGCAACACGACGGCGGCCGTCAGCCACTGCGAGGCCCGACGCCGGGCCGGCGGCGATTTGAAGAGTCGCATGTTCATTGACCTCGGATATGGAACGTCCGCTCCGTCCGGGTGACATTGCGGTTGGTACGATCGGTGATGACCATCTCCATACGATAGCGTCCCGACGGGGCCGTGCCGAGTCCGATCGTCACGAGTTCGGGAACGCGGTCCCTGTTCCCGAGGGCTTCGTTGCGCTCGAAGCGCAAGCCGAGCCGCTGATCGCCCTCCTGACTGATGCCGAACATGTCGGACAGGCCACCGAAAAACCGGTTGACCCCACCGACGCGCTCGATCTCCTCGAGGGTGATCGTGAGTCGGACTTCGTACTTCACACGCCCGTCGGCGTCGGCCGCGAGACCGTAGTTTTCCCAGTACACGGAGAACGTATCACGCTGCGCGAGCACGAGGTCACCGCGCGGAACGAGCCCAATCGTGTTCCATCGACCCACGGTGCTGTTGGTGGAGGCGAGGCGATTGGCGAATACCAGGTCGCTGGCGGAGAGCGGGGACGGCTTCTCAGGCAGCATGGTAAGATCCGTTTGGGCGCGAGCCATCGCGCCCTGCAGCGACGCGTCGCGTACTTCGACGCGTACGCGATAGTTCGCGCCGGCATTCAGGGTGTCGAGCCACAACCGCGTGGCGCGGCGCGATGCGGGCAGGGACACCGCACTCGTGTCGACGTGCGCCACCTTCAGCGCCGCCAGAGGGCCGATCCGCACCGAACTTTCGAGCGCACCGCGATCGATCTCCGCGTCCTTGTACAGCCGGTCGAGCGGGACGCTCGCGGCGATCATCAGCTCGTTGCGCGCGGTCGAAGGGCCACGGAAGCGGGCAACCTGCACGGGGATGGTGTCGATCGCCAGGGCCATCGGCAGATTGTCGAGCAGGAACGGCGCTTCTTCGCGCTGTTCCTCCGCAAATCCGCGGTGGTTGCCCGCAAAGATCGCCACGTTCATCGCCGGTGGCCCGGTGAAGACGAACTCCACTTCGGTGCGCGGATAGAACCACACGGTGATCACACGCCCCACGGCATCCTTCGCATCGGCATCGGACGTCGGCGCAAAGGTCGCGATGACCGGTGGCTCGCCGTACCGGGCAATGATCAGCCCGCGGTCCGTGCGCCAACCCACTTGGCGTGTGTCGGTGTCGGAAAAGCGGAGATCGGCATACGCGACGCGGGCATAGTACTCCAGCTGTCCCTCGTTCTCCGGCGTCGAGAGCATCGGGTCTGCCGCTTCCCAGTATGCCGCTTCGGTGCGTTCGCGTTCGTCGTCGCTGAGGCCGAAGATTCGCACGGAATCGCCTTTCCGTGTGATGCGGCCGAGGTTGGTCAGTTCGGCGCGTTCCGCGGGTGAGAAGCGCGCGAGGGCCCGCTTGAACTGCGAGTCGGCCTGCGCGAGCAATCCCAGGCGATAGGCGGCGAGGCCATCGGCCATCAGGACCCGCGCCGGTGCCGTGTCGAGGGCGGTGAGGGGCTGCGCCACGCGTCGCATTTCGTCATAGCGCTTCTGGTCGTACAAGAGCCCCATCAGGCCAATGACGCTGGGTTGGTGCGTCGGCAGGGCGCGTGTTCCGCGCCGGAAGAACTCTTCCGCGTCGAGCCGATCGACCTGCGCCGAGTTCTCAATGGGCTGAGACAGGTGTTGCAGGAATTCGCGGGTGTAGTGCAGCCGCGCACGCGCCGCGATGGGATCGAAGATGACGTTGGGTGTGGTGTAGATGTATCGATCCCGACCGCTCAGGTAGCGACGCTCCTTGATCGCACCGAGCTCGTAGGCGACGTCGGCAAGTTGGACCGGATCGCCGCTGGCTTCGGCGATGGCGAGCGCCTTGCGGAACAAGCGTTCCGCCTCGACGCGCAGCAGCGGGGTCTTGAGCCGGATTCGCCCGAGTTCCACGAGATAACGTGGATTGGCAGGGTCGATGTCGTTGGCGCGATTGAGCAGATAGCCGGCCAGCAATCGCCGGGGCGTGTCGACCATGGACAGCGCGGTCGTGCGGGAGAGCATGAGGCCGCGCCAGTACAGGGCATTTACATCGCGCGGGGACTGGTCGGTGGCCCGTTCCAGCAGCGCCAACGCCGAGGACGTATCGCCGCTGCCTGCCTTGTCGAGTGCCTCGCGCACGAGCGAGTCTGTGGGCGGCCGCAGTCGCGTCTGTGCCTGCATCGCATCGAGGGGCGCCAGCAGCATGACGCTCCAGAGCAGGACGCTGCTGAGCACGATCCTGCTGAGCACGACGCTGCTGAGCGCGACGCTGCTGAGCGCGACGCTGCTGATGGTGCAGGCCATCGCGGCACTGATCGTCCCGCGCAGCCTGCGCCAACGGTCTCGCGTGCGGACCGACCGGCGCAGCTCGCGACGCGGAATGTGACGCGGAATGTGACACGGAATGTGACACGGCGCGTCAAGCGGCGGGTGGGGAGCGACGAACACAGCGTGGCGCATCTGATTAATGTGCGTTGCGTTCCGCCATGATGGAACCACGGGCGCCTTGTCCCGTACTACTCGCGAGCACGTACTCAACGGTCTGTCCCACATGTCGTGTCGAACGGTGGCGGCGAAACGTTTCCACCCACGTCATCCGTCTGCGGGCCGACCGCATGCGGAAGACCGATCGCGGTATCTCCACATGCGTCGTAGCACCGACGATTCACACCTTGCCTGGAGTTTTTCGAGATGCCCACTGCTGTGTTCGGGTCTTCACGTCGTTCGTTCGCTGCGTTCCCGATGCGCCGAGTGGCGGCGGTCGGGCTGTTCGCGCTGCTGACCGCCACCGGCGCGGATGCGCAGGCGTTCAATTATCCGTCCATGCAGCTGCCGCAGGCGTCGACGCGTGACTACACGGCGGCCCTGAGTGGCGGTGCGGGCTCGACGGCACTGTTCCAGTGGCGCGAGGGGTGGGGGGTGAACCGGCACCTGCAGTTGGATCTGGGGCTGGCGGATCGCAAGGGAGACGACAACCTGTTGCTGATCGTCGGGGGCGCGTTCGGGCAGGAACTGGTGCGTGCGTCGGGGGATCAACCGCTGGACCTGTTGTTGTCGGCGGGCGCCGGTGCGTCGTTCGGGAGCGGGGTGTCGCTGATCCGTCTTCCCATGGGCGTGAGCATCGGGCACACGTTTGCGCTGGAGCAGGGGATGTCGCTGACGCCGTACCTGCATCCGCGCGCATCGCTGGACTTGTGCAGCAGCTGCGGCGGCCGACGGAATGGCCGTTCGGAAGTGAGTCTGAATTTCGATCTGGGCGTGAACTACCAGGTGAACCGGGAGTTTGCGCTGCGGGTGGCGGGGTCGTTCAGCGGGTCGGACCTGTTCGGCAGCGAGGACACGTTTGCCATCGGCTTCAACTGGACGCCGCGACCGCTGGTGAGAGGGGCGAGGTAGTGAGGTGAGGAGGGTGGAGGCGGGAGATAAGGGTTGAGACCCGGAGGGAAGAGAGAACGGCAGGCGCCAGGGGTGCGGTGGCGCTTCGAGGCGGGCGGGTGCCAAATGAGATCGGGAGGGTGGAGACGCGGAGATGTACTTCTCCCAGCCTCGACCCTCCCGTTTCGCGTTCGGCAACCTCCGGCCTCAAGGCTCGAGCTCAGCGCTGTTGCCTGCCGTTCTCTCTCCCCTCCGGGTCTCAAACCTCAGCCGAGCTCTGCTGTAGTGACGAGAACAGGTCTGGACTGTTATGTCCATCAACAGTTGGTCCCGGATGGGTGCTGGTCGTCCCGCCGCCGGTTGGGTTTTTGGACATTTTCTGACGACCTAGCCCTCTTGCGGGACGTCTGGTCGGGTCGTACGATAGCCCGTCTTCAGAACGTAACGGCTTTACCACGGACTCGACCGGCGATGCCTCGCGCCTGTCGTGCCGTGTCGTTGGGCTTTCTTGGAGTTGGTTTCTCCTCCCTCGCAGTGCGGGGCACCCTTCCAGCCGTCGATCCGGTTCGCCGCCCGGCGCTCTTCCAGCGCCAACGGTAAGACACCTTCGCCGACGGAAAGGTTCGCTCGCTTCCCATAGACGGCTGTGCTGTTCCCTCCAAACGGGTAGTCCCCGACGTGGACCTGCGGTTCACGGTGCCGGCGTAGTGCGTTACCCCCTGTTTCTTCACCAAGGGAGAGAGATGTCCGCTATGAGACTTTTCCATCGTGCCCGAGCCGCCGCCGTGTTGTTCGGCGTCGCGCTCACCGCCTCGGCGAGCCGAGCACAGGCCCAAAACGCCATCATCACCGGCAAGGTGGCGAGCGAATCGGGGCAGTTGCTCGAGTTCGCCAACGTGTACATCAACGAACTGACGATCTCGGTTCCGACGAATGCGCAGGGTGTGTACACCATCAGCATCCCGGCGGCGCGTGTGCTGGGACAGGCGGTGAATCTTCGGGTACGTGCGGTCGGCTATGTGCCGGGCGCGGTGGCAATCCGCATTACGGCTGGTAGCCAGACGCAGGACTTCTCGCTCAAGAAAGACGTGAATCGTCTGAGCGAAGTGGTCGTGACGGGCTCGCTCGAGGGCACGGAGCGTTCGAAGGTGCCGTTCTCGGTTGGTCGTCTGACGGCCGAAGACATTCCGGTGCCCGCGCTCAACCCCGTGACGGCGCTGCAGGGGAAGGTGGCCGGCATGCGTATCGCGTCCACGTCGGGTCAGCCTGGCTCGACGCCGCAGATCATGCTGCGTGGCCCGACGTCGATCAACGCGAGCGGCCGGACCACCGGCCCGCTGATCATCGTCGACGGCACGATTCTGCGAAACCAGAGCCTCAACGAAATCGGCGGTCTCGACATCGAGTCGGTCGAAGTCGTGAAGGGTGCGGCTGGTGCGTCGCTGTACGGCGCGCAGGCGGCCAACGGCGTGATCGTGATCAAGACGAAGCGCGGTAACTCGCGCGACGGCGTGCGGTTCAACTACCGGTCCGAGTATGGCGTTTCCGACCTGAACAGCTTCGACTTCGGTGCGCCGGTCAACCACGTGCTGCAGCTCGATGAAACCGGCAAGCGCTTCTGCGTGACCGGTTCCGGCGCCGTGTCGGCCTGCTCGCGCACGTTCAACTGGATGGAAGAAATTCTCCGCGTGAACAACGTGAACGCGGACACTACGCGCACGCAGCAGAATGCGCAGTGGAACTCGCCCGCCGTCGCCGGTGGCGAGCTGCTGAACGTGTATCAGTCCAACATCTGGCCGGACCAGTACTACAACGCCTTCGCGCAGGTGTCGCAGTCGAATCCAGTGCAGCTGCACTCGCTGGACATGACGGGTCGTCTGGGCAATGTGCGGTACTTCGTGTCCGGTGCCTACACGGGGGACGCCGGCGGTCTGCGCAACTTCGACGGCCAGATCCAGCGTCGTGCGCGTGTGAATCTGGACTACGACATCCGTCCGAACTTCAACGTTTCCATCAGCTCGCTGTTCAACAAGGGCATCATCGACCAGCGCGGCACCGGTGGCATCTTCGGCGCACTGTTGCGTGGCGCGCCGGCCGGCACCAACTACCTGGCCCGCGACACGCTCGGCCGGTACCTGCTGCGTGGTGGCGGCTCGGGTTTTCGTCCAACGGGTAATGGCGGTGGTTCCCTCCTGTATGCTACCGAGACGAACTACGATACCGATCAGTCCACGCGGTATCAGGCCAGCGTCACGTCCACGTACACGCCTGCGGAGTGGATTTCGTTCGAGGCGTTGTATAGCTACGACAACCGCCAGCGCCTGAACCCGCAGTGGCAGATCAAGGGCACGCGCAGCACGGCGATTGCCCCGAACACCAATCTCGGCAATCAGTCGATTTCGAATCTGAACCGGGAGTCGATGAACGCGTACCTCTCGGCGACGCTGCGCAAGCAGATCACGAGCGACATGAACGGCAAGCTGAATTTCCGTGCCCTCATGGATCGCGACTACTCCATCAGCAACAACAGCAGCGGCACGCAGTTCGTGGTGAAGGACGTGTACACGCTGAGCAACACGACCACCAACTTTGCGACCAGCTCCAGCAGCCAGCTGATCAAGAACCAGGGCTTCATCGCCGGCGGTAATCTGGATTACAAGGGCCGCTACATCCTCGACGGTACCTATCGCTACGACGGCAGCTCGCTGTTCGGCGCGGGCAACCGCTGGGCCCCGTTCGGCCGCCTCTCGGCCGTGTGGCGTGTGGGTGAGGAAAGCTGGTTCAACGTGCCGCAGTTGTCCGACTTCCGCGTGCGTGCCTCGCGTGGCTCGGCCGGCAACACGCCGAACTTCACGGCGCAGTACGAGACCTACTCGTGCTCCGCCAGCGGCTGCTCGCTGGGTCAGGCCGGCAATGCGAACCTGAAGCCGGAGACGACGACGGAAACGGAGATGGGCCTTGACGCGACGCTGTTCAATCGCCTCGGTGTCGAACTCACGTACGCGATGTCGGATACGCGTAACCAGATCATGAACGTCCCGACGCCGGCCGCCCTCGGCTTCGCGACGAAGTGGCAGAACGCGGGCACGCTGTCCAACAAGACGCTGGAACTGGCGCTGAACCTGCCGGTCATCCAGCGGCAGAACCTGCAGTGGAACATGCGCGGCACGTTCGACCGCAACCGCGCCTACATCACTGAGCTGTTCCTGCCGGAGTACTTCACGAACGCCGGCACGGGCCAGGGCACCGGTTCCATGTTCCTGATCACGGCGCGTACGGACAAGAGCAAGGGCCAGCAGGTCAATCGCTACGGCAGCATCTGGGGCCGCAGCTTCTACAAGACGTGCAGCGATCTCCCGGCGACCGTTCAGCCGGATTGCGGCGCGGGCAAGTCGTTCCAGGTCAATGATGATGGGTGGGTGGTGTGGACGGGTGCCGGCAACAGCTACACGGACGGCATCACGAAGAACCTGTGGCAGACCAAGTTGCCGGCCGCGCAGTCGCCGTGGAACTACCCGCTGCAGTTCGGTCACCCGATCGTCGAGCGCCCGTTGCGTGGTGAAGTGGGCGAGGGCCTCGGCACGCGCAGCATCATCGGCAACGCGCTGCCCAGCTTCCGCTTCGGCTTCAACAACACGATCACGTACAAGAAGCTGTCGGTGTACGCGCTGCTGGACGGCACCATCGGTCACCGCATCCAGAACCAGGGTGAAGGCTGGGGTCTGCTGGACTTCTCGTCGGGCTATTTCGACATGGCCGGCCGTACGGTCGGAAACGCCAAGCCGATGGGTTACGGCTGGCGCGTCGGTGGTGCCGAAGGCGCCGGTACGGGTGGTTTCTACGACCAGCTCGATGCCAACAACTACAACACGGAAGTCGGGTCGTTCGCCAAGTTCCGTGAAGTCAGCCTGACGTACCAGATTGGCAAGCTGCGCGGGTTCGGAGACTGGACGGTGTCGGCCATCGGCCGCAACCTGTTCACCTTCTCCAACTACAGCGGCTACGATCCCGAAGTGGGTGTGAACGGTGGACAGGCGGGCTCGGGCCTCATCAATCAGGTGGATGCCTTCACCTACCCGACGCTGCGGACGTACACGCTCTCCATCTCCTCGCGCTTCTAGGAACTCGCCAACATGACACGAAATCTCTTCCGAATCGCTGCCGTCGCGGCGACCGTGATCGGGTTGGCCGGCTGCAAGGACGAAAGTCTTGCCGTCGTCAACCCGAACGAGGGTGAAACCGAACGCGTGCTGGGTACACCGGACGATGCCGAAGCCGTCTTGGGCTCGTTTTATCGTCGCTGGAGCTCGGGCGTGTACGGCAGCACGACCAATCTGGAGGGCATGGCGAACATCATGTCCTTCATGAACTACTCCAGTCTGGCCAACAACTGCCAGAACGCTCGCGCGCCGTTCTCCGGGGCCACCAATTCGAACGCCCCGGGTAACGTGTGCGCCGGTGAGCAGAGCCGGTTGTACTTCTTCATGAGTGAAGTCAACCGTGTGGCGCAGAACTATCTGTTCAAGATCGGCGACGGTTTGTCGGCGAGATCGCAGGCGAGAGACTTGCGCGCCAAGGCGTTCGCGGAGTTCCTGAACGGCATTTCGATCGGATATGCCGCGCTCATGTACGATTCGACCGCGATCGTCCAGCCGGGCCAGGACGCGAACGACCCGGGCACGCTGTACGGTTACAAGGCGGCGGCCGACTCGGCGTACGCGCACCTGCAGAAGGCGATCGATTACACGAACCAGACCGCGACGGGTGCCGATGGATTCCCGCTGCCGACTTCGTGGATTCCGTCGCCGACCTCGTTCACCAAGGTCGAGTTCGTGAAGTTGATTCGCTCGTATCGCGCTCGCCTTCGTGCCAACATGGCGCGGACGCCGGCCGAACGTGCGGCGGTGGATTGGGCGGCGGTCGTGGCGGATGCGCAGAACGGCATCACGTCAGATCACATCATCACGACGAACACCGTGACCGGCCCGGGCAACTCATGGCGCCAGCAGTATCTGGCGTTCACGACGTGGCACCAGATGCCGCCATACTTCATTGGCATGGCCGACGTGTCGGGTTCGTATGCGGCGTGGATCGCGCAGCCGATCAGCGAGCGTGGTGCCGGTGGCGTGAGCTTCACGATGGTCACGCCCGACCTGCGCTTCCCACAGGGCGCCACGCGTGCGGCGCAGAACAGCGACTTTGCGATCCCGTCGTGTCAGACGGCCGCGACCGTCTGCAAGCGGTACTTCGTGAATCGTCCGCAGGGCGGCGACCAGAACGCCGGGCTCGGCTGGGGCTGGTCCAACTACGACCACGTGCGCTTCATCTCGTGGAACACGCGTGGCGATGCCGGCGCGGCCCGTAACGGCAACACGCCCTTCATGATGAAGGCCGAAATCGACCTGCTGCAGGCCGAGGGACTGTACCGTCAGGGCAACTTCGCGGCGGCGGGTGCGCTGGTGAACCTCTCGCGCGTGGCCAACGGTGGTCTTCC
>CAZMGX010000182.1:0-9543 GCA_964565915.1 uncultured Gemmatimonas sp. | reverse complement strand
TCACCACGGGTTCGAGTGACGCCGGTACCGCCAGCGTTTCGACGATCAGGGTATCGATGTTCATGGTGCGCACCGCGAGAGTGCGGAAGGCACCGCGCTCGATCGTCAGGCGGCCGTACGGTACTTGTACATCCGGTTCGTATCCGGTGGTGCGGAAAGACGCGGCCGGATTGCCTTTGAGTGGTTGGCCGAACACGTCACGTATCTGGCCGTTCAGGAATACCGCGTAGGAGAGGCGCGGCTTGAGGGTGGCGTCGATCTGCCAGTCGGTGGCGGTTTCCGTCGTATTGAACGACAGTGTAGCGGCGGGCGCGATGCGGAGCGCGCGCGCCAGTTCCTGGCCACTTACGGGCGTGGAGAAGCGGAGCGAGATGCCGCCCGTCGGGCAGTACCCTTCCTGACCACATTCCGCCGCCGCAATGGTGAATGCTCCGTGCACCCGGAACGGCCAGCGTACGGATGTGCGTGCCACGGGCGTCGTGGCACTCTCTTCCAGTTCGCGCGGGGCGACGAGGGTCGCGAGGCAATCGAGCGGCAGCGCCGTCGACGTTTGCAGCGTGACCTCACGCGCGGGTGCGGTGCCGTTTCCGACGGGCGCAACCGTGACGTTGCCAACGCGCTTGGCGCCCTGCACACAACGCGGTGAAGGTTCGACACGCGTGAGTACGGCTACGTCTACCGGGCGTACTGGCACGTCGTAACGCAACGTGAACTTTGGTGAGGCGTCGAGATTTCGGGCGGTGTCGGCCGCACCAACTGGCGTCCCGCCTTCCAGCGTGGGTCCACGCACGCGAAAGGTCGTCGAATAGTTCGACGCCAACTGGCTTCCGTCCATCGCGCGAAACCCGGTCGCCATTGAGACCGTGTACGTGACACCGCGGCGCAGTGCGGGGCGCGGGATGATCCGGAGCGTGACCGGGTCGCGCCAATCGACGAGCGCCTGCGGCACCGCTGGTGCGATTTGTACGATCGCCCGCGGGTCCACCGCGTTGTCGAGTGAACCGGCGACCGGGCGATCAAACGTGATGACGATCGTGTCGGTCGCCCCCGCTTCGGCGCCCGGGTAGACGCGCAACACTTTGAGTGGTTCCGCGGGGGTCGAGAACAGATACCCCGCCGCAGCGAGTACCAGCGGGACGCGCAAACCCTTCATCATAGGATCCTCAGCAGCGTTTCACTTTGGGGCATGGCACTGACCACGCCAACAGCCATACGTGCCGCAACCCCGGTTCCGGACATTGTCCGGTCCGTCGACGGCCATCGGACGTGTGGGGCGTTTACCCGGAAAACGGGGTCCTTCAGACTGGGAAAACGTACGACCGCGGGACGCCCCCCGCCAATGGCGCGACGTCAGACGCGTACACCGCGGTGGGTGCTTTGCGACACGTTACAAAAGGCGGCGCCTTGCGCGATGAGCGCGCATTTTCATCGGAGCGCCGGTCACCCTGCCCTGCCCACGTTCGACTCCTGCCAACCGTGTACACACTATATCCGATCGGAGTCGTTCGGTCTTCCCTGACCGATCCGCGGCACGCGCCGAAGCAGGGAGAGGAGGGCGCGCCGGACGCGTGGCTTGAGTTGGTCGCGGAGGTCGCTCCGGGTCTGCAGGACCTGAAGACCGGCGACCGCGTGATGATCCTCACGTGGCTCGATCAAGCCGACCGCGCGATCCTTCGTGTCCATCCGCGCGACGACGCGGCGGCCGCACTACGCGGCGTGTTCAGCACGCGCTCGGCAGACCGCCCGAACCCGATTGGACTTCACCGGGTGACGGTCCGGGAGGTAGGGACGACGCGGCTGCGCGTTGGGCCGCTGGAAGCGATCGACGGCACGCCGGTGCTCGACATCAAACCAATGATTGATGAGCACGAGTCGTAGCAGTCAGTCGCCTACAGTGATTCTGCAGTGGTCTCGCCTTTACGTCTCTTAACGCTACCAGTGTGCCGCGCCCGCCCCCAATAGGACGCCGTAAACGAGAGAGCGCCAGCGAACGAGTTACACGGTGCTCCGACGGGCGGCCGTGGGGCACCAACGCGAGGTTAGGTGACGGCGCGCAATCAAATGCGAACGACTCGCCCGTTCGCTTGCACCAGAGCTAGCAGCGGGCGCGAGTGCGTCGCAGAGATTGCTTCGATGTCATCCCACGCTTTGACAATCAGCTGGGCGATCTGCCAAGCATTGAGCTGCCGCGCTCCACCGGTATTGACGAACACCACTGCGATTCTTCGCGCGCGAAGCAGAGCCTGAAAATGGGGGGACTTTCGCATTGCTCTATCGCGAGTAACTACGACATAGTCCCATTCAGCGGCGTGCTCCAGAATCAGCTCATCCGGCGCGCCATGACCAAGTTCCTTGATGTTCCGAACATGAACGACGGGCTTACCCAACAGACGCAGCGCGCCTGCAAGAGGCTCGGGGAGATTGTTGTCGAAGAGAAAGGTCACACCGAGAGAGCGATGACTTCTTCGTAGCGCACAGCCGCCTCCACTTCCGCCTCATCCATGCCGTACCAAGACGCGATCGTTGCGACCGAATCGCCCGCACGATGCAGGTTCGCCAGCATCTCGGTTGCGACGCCCGCCTTGACGGTGATGGGCATCCCGAACTCTCGCTTAGGGTCAAGAACTACGTGATTGTTTGCGCCCATCGGAAAGAACCGCTGGGCAACGCCTCTGACGTCAAAGTCAAGCTGCTTGAGATAAGGGTGCAAGACCGGTTCAATCGACACCTGCGCGTGCCCGGCTACTTCCACGAGGATGTCCTCGTCGTGTGCCTGTCCCAGTTGTAGATAGATCGCCGCAGGGTCCGCAAACCATCGTCTTGCCGCAAACGGATGCCGCTCGCCTTCTAGGAGCCTGGCAGCAACGCGCGAGGCCTCGCGAACCTTCGGCCACGAAAGGCCGGAGGTCAGGAGCGCTTGAATGAACATCAGCTCGACCAACTCTAGAAACGTGATCGCCTTCGAATCGCCGATGGGGGGAAGCTCGGCGTCAATGGCCGCCGGATAGTCGATTCCGCGCCTCGTATAGCCGAAAGCCCAACGCTCTACGGTTGCACTACTCTCCTGAAGCAAACGCGCGGCGACCGATATCGAATACAGCCCGGAACCGCCGATGGCTGCGGCGATTCTCGCGTCTGATCTCATGGTGCGGTTGGAGACTCGGATCATTCCTGATGATACCCCGGGTAGCCCACGCGGGTAAGGATGCCAGGTTGGTCACCTGACGAGGGTTGGGACCGACTACGCTATTGGGCCAACTCGTCACCTAAGTCCTGCCGGCCTGTTCGCCGAGTGCCGAACGGTCGACCAGGAAGAGGACGCGCCGGAAGCGCTGCGCCTTGAGGAGGCGGTAGATGAGCGCGATGCAAGTCTTGGTCTTGCCAGTGCCCGTGGCCATCGCTAGCATCATTTCACACTGGCCTTTGCCGATCGCCGCCTCGACGGCTTGGATGGCCGCCTGCTGGTAGTGGCGCAGCGGGAAGCCGTAGTTGAATGGCTCGTTCTTCAGTTGTTCGTGCGCTCGGCCTTCATCGCGCTTCAGGAGGGCGACGAGGCCGTCGGGCGTATACCAGCCGTCGAGCGCGTGCCCGAGGTTCTCGGGGTTGCGCAGGTCGCAGAACCACGTGCCGCTGCGCGTGGCGAGCTGGCGCAGGTAGGGGCGGCCGTTCGAGGAGAAGACGAACGGGATCTGGAACTCGCTCCAAGGGCCGCCCGGCGAAACGAGCCCCTCGACCGACTTGAACGTCCGGCTGTAGCTCTTCGCCTGCTGGAGAGCCCCGGAGACGTCGATTTTCTTGCGCTTGGCCTCGACGGCAGCCACCCGCATAAGCCCGGCGAAGAGGACGTAGTCTGCCGGGCCGCTGGCCGTCGGCCACTCCGCGATCGCTTGGGTTTTGCCCTTCTCCGGGCGCGCGCCCTTGGCGTACGTGAGGAGCCCGGAGTCGACGGTCCACCCGACTTGCCGGAGCTGTTCGTCGATCAACTTCCGGGTATCGGCCTCGTCGAGCTCAACCGCGCTCGCTGCCGTCGACGCTGCGGTGACGAACGCCGCAACGGTGGCCTTGGGTTGCGCGAGTGCCTGCGCCTGATCGGACGCGAGCTTCCTCGCGAGGGCGGCCTTGGCCTCTTCGGCCTCCATCGCCATCTGCTCCCAGAACGTCTGTTCGTCCTTGGCTTCGCGCAGCTTGGCTTCCGTTGAGGCGAGTCGCTCAGTCGCGTCGTAGTGTGCGGCTTGGTACTCGGCGAGTGCTTTGCTGAGCGTCGTCAGCTCTGCGCGCAACTCCTCGCTCTCGTCCTTCGGCGGTGACGGAGGAACGAACGGCCCCGACTTGAAAGCCGCATTGGAAAAAGTACGATGGTACCAGATGCCGAGCTGCCAAGTGATCTTGAGAACGGTGAGCGCCGTTCGGTGGTCACCCACGATCGCGTGATTGGCGGCATTTCCCGCGCGCCGAACTTCGCTGAAGAGCTGCGCTACCTCGCGCGGAAGGATGCCCTGGTCCTGCAAGCGTCGAAGCAGGTCGTACTGCGCTTCCTCGCGCGACGTGTACAAGCCGACCTTCGCGGCCACCAGCTGCGCGAGGAGCTCGGCGAGCTGGCGCAGCGTCAGGAGCGCCGTGTTGGGATCGTCGGCGAAGTAACGCTCCGCGAGCATGCCGAGCCGGACGAGCTGGTCGTCGTGGGCCTGCAAGTGAGCGAAGTTGGTGCGGAGCTCAGAGCGCAGTGTCGGTTCCGTTGGATAGAAGTGAGCGGAAAAAGGCAAGCATCGTTAGCGTGAGCGCGCAAATAGCTCGCCGACGCGCGCTTGGAGCTCGGCCTTGGTCCCGCCCAATAGAGGAGCGATGTATTCGGCTGCGTCGTCCATGAGGGCCTCACCCGCCTTGCCAGCGACTTTCGAACCTACCTTGGTCAGTATCCCGTGGATCGCACCCTTAAGCGACTTGTCCGGTGCGCCTGCCGCGACGAGGGCCTTCTTGAGCGCCGGGCGTTCGGATTTCTCGATCATGCGCTCGATCAAGGCGGCAGCGGCATCAAGGCTGATGCGAATCAAGCTGGGCGAGAACGAACCGTCGGATGTGTGGCCCACCTCCTTCAATAGCGCGCGCACGTGATCTGCAACCAGCGGATTCTCAACCTCGATACCAAAGACCTCTCCCTGCTTCTGCAGCAATGGTCGACGAAGGGCGGCGCGCACCATCTCGTCTAATTGGGTGGAATCTCGCAGACGCAGCTCACGCTCATACAGCAACGCGCGAGCACGACTCTTGGTTGTACGGAGAAGTCGAACGAGCGAATAGAGATCCGGCGAGGCGTTGAGATACCCAACCGTAATCAGGGCCTCAAGCAGTAGAAGGTCCGTCTCGCGTTTGGGTAGTGCGCCGAATGCCGGAGTCGTAGCGCCCACAAGTAAAGCCTGGAGCGCAGCGCGAAGGGTCGCATCGTCGGCCTTCTGGATCGCAGCTTCGATCGATTCAGTCAAAGTTCTCTCCAGCTCAGGTTAAGCTCGGCTTCTGACGCGCGCGATCAAGCATAGCGCGACACGTCTGCGGCAAGCACCCTAACTCTTCCCCATGGCCCATCCGCATGGCGTCAGGAAGACCTATTGAGTACCTCTACGAGAAGAGCGTTCGCAACGTCCGCGTCGCCACGAACAAGAAGCGTGGGAGATTTTCCGGTCGCCTTGTCAATCCGAAATCCATCACTGAAAGCCTCGATGCCGAGGATTGTGGAATGACGGATAGTCGTGTTCCGCTTTACACCGGTGAAGATGACTCGCTTGCTCGTGACATAGAGAGTACCCTCGTCGACCGGGGTCATTTCGTCGACGGCAACTCGCTTGGTTCGTACCGAACTAAGCCTATAGCGAAAGCCCTTCACGATGGGGATTGACACGACAGGCCCGGCATATCCACGGCTTACGGTGCGCGTTCGCATCTCATGCCAGATGACCTCGAAGTATCCATGGCAGACCTCTCCGCGCTGGAGACTCACCGGCGCGGCTACCTGCGGGAGATCCTCATTCTCAATACGCCAGAGCAACGAGAGCTTCTCGAGGAGGTCACCGACATTGTCATCGAAAGTCCTCGGATCGACTCCGAGACTGGCCGCCAGATCATTGATCCGCTGCAGTTCGGTCGGGCTGACGCGGTGGTCTGCCGTTACGTGCGAAAATACGCGAGCCATCGCGCCGTCGATGGGTTCCCGCATGATGTCTGCACGGACATGCGGAGGTAGGCGAAGCCCCGAAGCTATGAGCTCGATCTGCCGCCACTCGTCGTCGGTCAGCGCGTTATCGCCAAGGGCTTCCTCGGCCGCCTCACTCAGAACGCGTCTGGTGACATCCTCTTGCAGCGCAGTGGACTCGCGTTCCGTCAGTCCCAACGAATTCCTCAGCGCAATGAGGTATTCCTGCTCTGCGTCGGTGATGACATCATCTTCCACAAACGCGGTTAGCGCCTTTGTCCATAGACGAGTGGTAATCGCACGCGCCTCATTCGCTCCGACGTTGTGGATAGCGAGGAGGTGCCGCACGACACTCACGTCCGGAGGACTCGCGCCACTCTCCGCGAGCGCGCGCTCGATTGCTGTCTCCGCGCCAGAGCCGTCCGCCATGCGCAGAAAGCGCCGCATCTTTCCCTGAGGTACCGCGCTTTTCGCGCCATCGAATGGCAATCTCATTGGATGTGCCGTATCACGATATCGCGCCGGTCATGCGGCGCCATGGGGAGAAGATGCAGCGTGGACTGTTCCGTCTGGTACAGAATTTCCCTTAGCGAACGAAACACAGTCGGGAAGCTCAGAAGCACTGGGAACTCAGTGGGCGCCTCTGTCCGTACAGTTTTCGCATTCTGCTGCGGCGCGTTCAACACAATGTGGCATCCACGCGCAGCGTGCGAGCCGCACTCCGATATCTCAGAGCCGACAGCGGAAATGGATTGTTGAACAGCCGCTCACCAGTCACGGTTAGCCGACTCGTCGGTGGAGTGCCAATCATTTCGCGTCCTTCAGCTCAAGACCGAGTTTCTTCAAGCGGAAGCGGATCTTTGCGTCGATCATTGCGGCCTGCGTCTTTCGCGTCTTGAAAATCGGCGCTTCGGCCGTCGTCGCTGTTTCGAACGCGACACCGAAGTACTCCTCAGTGCGGTCACCAGCAAGCAGCCCGAAGGCGAGTCTCGCACCAACAGTCGGCCCGCGTACTTGCGTCGAGCTCGACACTTCTTGTATTGACTTCAATTGGACTACCAGCAGCGCCGTCTCCTTGAACACACCCTTCTTCTTGTCGTCACTACAACTTGAGACAGCGCACTCGTGTAGCGCGATCGTCGAGTCAGTCAGCACGAGGACGCCAGTGACCTTCTTGCTCATCGAACCGACTCCGCCCTGATACTGAACGAAAGGGAAGGCTTCCCATCCATCACGTTCAATAACCATGTCGCCGACCGCCTTGCCGGTGAATTGAGCGTGCGCCGGCTTGAGTGCCGCCAGACCCATGGCGGCCGCGACAAAGAAGCGAATCAAGTTTTACCTCCTCGGTGCCTGTACGCAGTCGTCACACACAAGATTGTGGCTGTCCAGCAACGAATGAACGGCACGGGATCACCGCGGCGATGGCGATTCGCTGCAATCTTCTGCTGTCAATTATCAAGCTGTGGCGTCAGCCACTACAACGCAAGGTCCTTTGCCAGAAGCACTTAGCGAGTTGCAGCTTACTGGTCCGCCCGCGTTCTTCTGCGAATAGTGCGGCATATCGGGAGCGCAGTGTGGACGAGGTCTTGGTGCCAGAGCCCCCGTCAGCCACCAAGTCGCGTTATGTTGGGTTCCACTGGAGCTCGAATCCTTCGATGCGAGTCTCAAGGTCCTCAGGGCGAGTCAGCGCTTCGAGCGGCGCAACCTGCTGAACGCCCTCGTTGTTGAGTCCGTCGACCATCGTCATTGCGATCCTCACTTCGCCAGGCGCACGCGGCGACCGTTTAGGATTCTCGGGCCGCGGAATCGGCGTGGCGGTGTCGAAGTTGACGCCCTTCATGATCAAGGAGCTCGCGCCTGAAGCCATGCGTAGTTGACCACGTACATAGTCGTAGAATCCTAGCGAAGTATCGAGTTGGATGACCTGGGAGAGCCACTCTGTCTGATAACTGAACGTTACGGACGCTGCCGCCAGCGAGACCGGTCCGCCAGGCGAACTGAAGCAAACCGGTTCCAGGAAGCGAAAGTCGGCGCGCACTTCCTTGTCAAATCCCGGGTTGGCCGTGGCGATCAGCGAACCTCGATGCTGAAGCCACGAGTCAAGAGAAAGGCCATCGAAGCGCAGCCGATGCACCGCAGGCTGTAGGAGGCGCCCCCCTTCATCCGCGAAGTGATAGGTGAACGTCCAGCTGGGTATGCGTAAACGACATAGAACTATCTCTTGCTCAATGACTGCCTTGACCCGTGCGTCCCCTGCTTTCAACACGGAGATCATTCCAATTCCTTTCCTTCGTGCCTTACTGAGCGCATCGCGCGTGAAGCCCGCGTTTGAACAGATTAGCGCGTTATCGGCGCCAAGGTCCTCTCGCTTAGAGTCAAATGCGTCGACAAATGCGCGCCCTACCGGGCCCGTCGCGTTCCGGGCAAAGTCCTTGCACTCGATGACCGTGAGCACCTCTCTCGCATCAACCTTTCCACGAATCGACACATCCAAATCGAGCCGTCCATCCGGACCTGGCACCCAAACGCCTTCGTCGATCTTCGCTCCAGGGTCGAAGGCGCGAGCGATCTCCGCGACGAGCCGCTGATAGGGGCGACCGCGCGCGATGCTCTTCTTTCCACGCTTTCGAGGGCCTCTTGCCGTCATCTGCTGAGTCTGGCGAGTATTGGGATATTCGCGAATGCACCGCTTTGTTAGCCTGATCCCGCGGGACGCCTATGATCGGCCTATCCATAGAGACGCGCACGATCCGGCACCCTGACGGCTTCGGTACTGGTACCGCGCCTCATCCCAGGGTAGTCATGCTCACGGTTGGCCGACAGAGCCAGCACGAAGTGGCATCCGAGGCCCTGGGCACCGCATTGCCGGCGACCGGGGGGCGGCGCTCAGGCCTGTGGGCACCGTGACCGACGGTCACAACTGAAAAATCCCGACTGCTAGCCCGCCCGTGAGGCAACGTAGCTTGCTCGTTTGCTGCAACTTCCCCTGCTAAGCCACTGAGCCGCAGCACCTCTTGAACTTTCGCCCACTGTTGCAGGGACACCGATCGTTCCTTCCCACCCGATCACCTGCGCGGAAGACTTCGCGTTCTGACATGCGGAATGGGGCTCCGCGGTAGCCGCCCAACGAGATCGGTCCGCAGTTTCTGATGACACTGTTTCTTATCGAAGATCCCGCGAACTTAAAGTGGTTAGGACTGATATCGATCGAGGTGCCAGCAATGTGATACGTAATGTCACACGTAGTTGCCGGGTAGTTCGAGATATCGGCACCGGGCCAGTGAGTTGGGAATGCGCGACTACCCTCCACTTCGCTAGCAATCTCACGAAACTCAACCCGCACCCGATCACCGTTC
>CAZMGX010000181.1:2887-9564 GCA_964565915.1 uncultured Gemmatimonas sp. | reverse complement strand
ACAACCGGAACAGCGAGATGCTCTGTGTCAGGAACACCCGCGGTGTGGCCTTGCGAAGAATGCCGCCGTACAACAGGACACCCACCGATTCGATCGCATACGCGCCGGCCTCCTCCGCCCACGTGGGCAGAGACGGCGCCAGCAGGCGATCGGCGGCCTCCCAGAGGCGGACGAGATGGCCATAGGGGATTTCGTCGGTGGCTTCGACGGCATCGAGCGCATGCCGTTCGTCAGCCGCGAGCGACTGGCGCACCGTGTCGAGACCCTGCGCCCCCAACCGCTCCAGGAGAAAGGCATAGGTCCCGCGAACCGTTGACCCCTTCGCGGCGGCCGTCGTGTCAGCCATCGATCATCGCGGCGGCCGCGCGGCGGTCGATTTTCCCGGAGCCGAGCCGGGGAATGTGCGGGACGAAAACGACCCGTTTCGGCACCTTGTAGCCCGCGAGGCGCTGACGCGCGAACGTCAAGATCCGCGCCTCGTCGAGCGCGGCCTCCGCCCGCACGATCAAGGCGCACCCGACCTCGCCCCACCGAGGGTCGGCAACGCCGATGACGGTCGCTTCCGCGACGCCGGGGCAGTCGAGCAGCACGGCTTCCACCTCGCCCGGAAAGACGTTTTCACCGCCTGAGATGTACATCTCTTTCCGTCGCCCGCGGATGGTGTACACCCCATCGACATCGCGACTGGCCAGATCTCCGGTGCGCAGCCATCCGTCCGCTGTCATCACCTCCGCGGTGCGCTCCGGAGCATTGAAGTATCCACCGAACAGCTGCGGGCCCCGCAACTCGAGCTCGCCGATCGCGTCGGCGCCGACATCCGCCGTATCCCCATCGCGCAGACGGGCCTCGAGGTAGAGCATCGGCCAGCCGACACTGCCGTCCTTCTCCAGCGCGGTCTGGTCGTTGGTCACAAAACAGTTGGGTCCACATTCCGTGAGGCCGTAGCCTTCGCGAAAACGATAGCCCGCGGCGCGGACCGCATCCTTCACGCGCTGCGGACACGGGGCCCCTCCCGAGATGAACGTCCGCAGGCGCGGCAATGCCCTCCCCCAGCTGGCGGTCTCACGTACCATCGCCAGTTGGGTGGGCACCCCGAACGTCATGGTGACCCCGAACCTCTCCAACATCTCGAAGTAACCGTCCGCGTCGAATCCATCGATGAGGATCACGGTCCCGCCCCGAAAAAGCATCGGTGTCGTGAACACGTTCCATCCGCCGGTATGGAAGAACGGAGTCGCCGCAGGTCCCACGTCGTCCGGACCGATCCGCCACGCCGTCGTCGTCGCCATCGCGTTCCACAGCAGCTGTCGGTGCGGCACGATTACGCCCTTGGGCGCCCCAGTGCTGCCGGACGTGTACAACAGCATGGTCGGATCTTCCGCGCGCCCCACGTGCGCGGAGACGGTGTGCCGGTCGGCCGCCGGCACGTCACGATCGAGGTCGTACCACGCGGGACCGGGCGCCATTCGCATCGACGCCGCGGCGGTTTCGCCCAGGGTTCGCAGCCGGTCCTCTCCAAGCAGGACAACCGGCCCACAGTCATCAAGCACCCGCGTCAACTCGGGCGCCGACAGTCTCCAGTTGAGCGGGACCAGCACCGCGCCGCGACGGATACAACCGAACAGCAAGGAGACGTACTCGACGCGGTTCTGTGCGAGCACTGCCACACGGTCACCGGCCCGCACTCCCCAACGCGACAACCGTCCGCTCCAGGCGTCCGCGTCGGCGTCAACATCCAGGTAGCGATGGCGCCGACCCGTTGCCGCTTCGATCAGTGCGACGCGCGTGCCATCGACACGCGCCCACCAGGCGACAGGATCAAACCGCTCGGGGTGGGAAGGAAACACGCGAGGTACTCCGGGAAACACCATCGGTGGACAACACCATGGTGGGAAACACCACGGTGGCAAACGCCGTGGTGGAAAACGCCGTGGCAGGAAACGCCGCCACGGGACGCCGCCACAGCGGACAACGAACTATGGCAGTCGATGGCGCGCGCAGAATGCGGCGATTTGTCGACTGACCTCCGGTCCTTTGGGATCGGCAAAGGTACCCGTCGTCGAGCCGCCAGACCATGCGTGCCCGAGTTCATCAATGCGAATGCGGGTGACCAGCGGGACATCGGCCGTCGAGGTCCACTCGGTCAACCGCACCGTGTATCCGCCTTCCATCGCGACCCGCTCAGCCCGCTCGCGCAGCGATGGTCCCGTGCCGAGCAGATTGTGCAGGCCGACCCACTGGGCCGCCGTCTCATCGGCGTTTCTCACGGAGACCACCGCGTCGGCGCCACCATGCACGACGAGCACGGGCATCGCACGAGCTGCAGCACCCATTGCGTGCCGCATGTCGTCGGCAGAGGGCAGCGCGGCGCCGGCGCCGCGTTGCATCACCGAAATCGCGACACTCACGTTCTGCGCCGCCCGCCACGCGATACCGCTGGCACTGGAGAGTGTTGCGAACCGCTCCGGGTAGGCCACGGCGACCAAGCCGGCCATTGCCGCCCCGGCCGAAATGCCAACCAGGTGCACCCGCTTCGCATCCACCGGATAGGCTCGCATCACATCCGCGACCAACTCGGCGATGATCGCCGGCTCTCCGGCCCCACGTGCCTGATGGGCGGCGTCGAACCAATTCCAGCACGTGCGCGGATTCGCCGTCACCGGCTGCTCTGGATACAACACGAGAAACCCCTGCTCCTCCGCCACCTTGTCCATCTGCGAACCGCGCGCGATGTCGTCGGCCGTCTGCGTGCAACCGTGCAACACCACCAGCAACATCGGGGGGCGTGCGCGATCGTACGAAGTGGGTATGTACAAGCGCCAGTCACGGGTACCCTCCGGCCCCGTGTAACGACCGGTGAGCACCTGCCCGGTTGTGTGCGTTTCGCGCATGGAGGACTCCAGGGTGAGTGCGGCAACGCCTCGTGCGGCGGGGATGCCAAGCACCCCCGCGCAGACGAGTCCCGCAACCAGCAGCCGGCGCCCAGCGCGCCCGCAGAGACCGGAGGACATTGACGAACTCCGAGACGATGTCAGCGGTCGATCCGCAGACTGACAAAGCCCATGGCGCCCATCGCGGGCATGTTCAACAACTCGATGTGCTTGCGGCCGATCCCGCAGTCCCATCCCTTCACGAAGGCCGCCGCGTTCGCCGCCGCGAGCACGACCGGCGGAGTGGTCGTGCCACTCGTGCAGGTAAAGAGGTTCTGCAGCGACACATTGAGCGTCGTGTTCGCCGTGAGCTTCTTGCCGGCGCTCAGGTCGAGAGTGACGATCCCCGGGATCACGCCGTTGTGCACACCCGACAGGAAGCGATAATCCTTCACGAACCGGAACGTGAACCCGCCGAACGTCTGCTGCGGCAGGTCGTGCACATCACCGCCAACCGTCGCCTTGAACGACGGGCTGTTGAGCGCCGTGGCTTCCGCCGGATCGCCAGGCTTGGCGATGATCGAGTCCAGCTTGAGCGCACTCATCGTGCCCGACAGGTTGAACTTCGAGTTCACCACGTAGCGCGCGCCGGCATCCACACCGGTCAGCGTGGCCTCACCGAGGTTGTAGTACGTGAGGGCGATCTGCTCCGCCCCGGCGGCGTTCGTGTACTTCGTGTTGGTGACCGTGTTGTACGCGAACGTGCCGGCGAACGGATTGGCCACGACCACCAGCGGGCTCAGGAACGACTTGTAGCGCGCCACGTAGCCCGCGACATCGAGATAGAGGCGGTCATTCAGCACGCCCTTGTAGCCGAGTTCGAACGTGTTGTTGATTTCGGGCACGACGGGCGCCACCGTGCGCTGCACGACACCGGCGGCGTTCTTGACGGTGATGCCGTCCTTGTTGCCGAACACGCCGATCCCGGGGCTGAAATCGCGGTAGTAGAAGCTCGTCTGCAGGATCGACGGCGACTTGAACGCGCGGTTGAACGTGAGGCGGAAGGTGGCGTTCTCGTTCGGCGACACGAGCAGCGCCGCTTTCGGGCTGAATTGCGGATCGTAGAACTCCGGGTTGTCGTAGCGCGCGCCGAGCACGAGCTTGGTGATGTTGTTCACCTGGGTTTCGGTCTGCGCGTACACGCCCAGCTGCGTCAACTCGATGTCCTTGTTGGTCAATGCATCGGACAGCCAGACGCGGCGTGAATCGACCACGTCCTTCCGGTACTGGATGCCCGAGACGATGCGCGTATTGAACAGGCGCGGCAGCGTCACGTTGTTCTGCACTTCGGCAGCCATCAGCCGGCCATCGACCGGGAACGCCGACGCCTTGCGGACCGAGTCGTCGCTGATGCCGTTGAATCGCGCCGCGGCGCGATTGGTCGTGTAGCCGTTCAGCGCGAACGTTTGCCCCGACAACGACCGAGTCGCGTACGCCTGCGCGAACCAGTGGTCGGACGTGAACCGAACCTGCTGGTTCCAGTAGCCCCAGTCCTTCAGTTGGTTGCGGCCGACGCTCGTCACGCCGATCCCGTTGCTCTTGCTGGCCCCGCCCTGATATTCGAGCCGTCCGCCGCGATCGAAGTAGTACACCAGCGCGCCGCTGGCGCGTCGATAGCTGGTGGACCAATCGGGGCTGTTTTCCCGGATCGGCACGCCGCCGTTGTTGTAGACGTTGACGTTCTGCCAATCCTGCGCCGTCAGCACTTCGCCGGTCACCTTGTACCCGATCTTGCCCGTGACACCCGCATAGCGCAGTTGCACGTCGTTGTAATTGACGCGTCCCGGCTGGTTATCGAAGAAGTTCCCCGGGTTGCCACCGTTGGAGCCGAGGGTCACTTCGCCCGTGAATCCCTGGTACTGCTTCGGATCCTTCGAGAGCAGCGTGACCACACCGTTCGAGGCGTCGGGGCCGTACAGGGCGGCGCCGGGGGGATTGCCGCCCCAGCCGGCGGCGGTACCGATCAGCACTTCCACGCCGGCGATGTCGATCTTGGGAATCGTCGTGAATACACCGACCGGCAGTCCGTTCTCCGGCAGCACGGCGACGCGGTTGTCCTCCATCTGGAGGATGCGGTTGTTGAAAGCACTGTTGAACCCGCGCGCATTGATGCCCGCCACCGCAATGCCGGTCTGGAAGAAGTCGACGCCCTTCACTTCCTTCAACGCGGCGACGAACGAGTTGCCGGCGGCGTACCTGAACGACTCGGCGTCGAGCCGGGTGACGGTCGCGGGCGCATCGGTGATCTTTTCGACCCGGCGAGACGCCGACACCACGTATCCGCCCAGTTGCAGGGCCGTGGCCTCGAGCTCGATATCGAGCTTGCTGTCGGCACCGGCCGCGACGGTGATGTTCTCAAACGTCTTCGCCTTCGCGCCGATGCGCTGCACTCGAATGGAGTAGCTGCCGGCAGGCACACCAACGACCCGGTAGCGACCATCCATACCGGACGTCGCACCGAACCGCGTGCCGACCAACGTGATCTGGGCACCCGGCAACGGCGCCTTTGACGAATCCGTCACGACACCGCTGACGGCACCGGTGGACTGCGCCCTGCCCGTCACGGGCACACTCAGCGCCGAGACGGCGCCAAGCAGGAGCATTGAGGCGCGGACGCGCGTCGCGCGCTGTCGGATCACACCGACCGCCGCGGACGCCGAACGCCAAACAGAACGGGACATACAGGATCCTCCTGGAGGGAGCTGCGGGACACACCAAAGGGAAACAGCACGAAACAACGACGACACAACGGAGTCGGCTGCGCTCGCCGCGCAGACCCTGTCAGGGAGCATTCATCGCGGCGGCGGCATTCAGTCCTCGCGCGGTACGAGTACCTGCGCCTCGCCATCCAGCACCACCTTGCCGGCGTGATTGCGACACACCGTGGCCAAGCGCACGTGTCGCTTGGCCGGGTCGAGCTCGAGCACGGTCACGTGTGTGCTGATGACATCGCCGATCCGAACGGGCCGCAGAAACCGCATCGATTGCGTGAGATAAATCGCACCGGGTCCAGGCAAGTGCGTGGCCATCGTCGCGGAGATGAAGCCTGCCGTGAGCATGCCGTGCGCAATGCGCCCGCCGAACGACGAACGCTCGGCGAACGCCTGATCGAGATGCACCGGGTTGAGGTCACCGGTGGCCACGGCAAACAACAGGATGTCCGTGTCGGTGACGGTACGGACCATGGCGGCGGATTGCCCGACCGCCAGCCGCGTGAAGCGGTCGACAGGCTCGGCTGGTGCGGTCATGCGTTCCTCGTGGAGTGTTCCGTGGCGGCGAGGCCGGACGTTTGCGGCTCGGCGTCTCGCGCATAGAGCGCATCGAACAGCGGCGCAAAACGGTCAGCGATCGCCTGTCGCACCACCTTCAGCGTTGGTGTCAGCGTGCCGTCCTCCACGGACAGCTCGTGCTCGATCACGACGAATCGTTGCACGCGATCCGTGCGCGCAAGCTCGCGATTCACCCGGGACACGGCCTCGGTGAACACCGCGTGGACTTGCGGATGCGTGAGCAGCGCGGGCCAAGGAGTCGCGATGCCTTCACGACGCGCCCACGCCTCGATGACGCTCTGCCGGGGACTGAGCAGCGCGGAGAGGAACCTGCGACCCTCGCCGTGGCAAACGGCATGCGCAATAAACGGCGAGGCGTTCAGCGCGGCCTCGATCGGCGCGGGGGCAATCTTGCGTCCCGTTGACAAGGCCAGAACTTCCTTGATGCGACCCGTTATCCGCAGCGAGCCGTCGGGGG
>CAZMGX010000181.1:0-2877 GCA_964565915.1 uncultured Gemmatimonas sp. | reverse complement strand
AACCGCTGAACGTGAGGGACCCGCGGGCGACCAGCAGCTCCCCATCATCGGCGATGCGAACCGTCGTGCCGGGCATGGGTTCGCCGACGGTATCGAATCGCACGCGGGACGGGTGGTTCATCGCGATGCAGAGATGCTCCGTCTGTCCATACGCGCCCACGATCGGCAGCCCGAGCTCGGCCAGCTGCTCGGCGACTTCGACGGGCATGGCCGCTCCGCCAGACGTCGCCAGTCGACAGTGCCGGCCAATACGCGCCGCAATGGCCGCTCTGGGATCTGCGCCGTCCCGACGCGCGACCTCCACGGCCTCGTGCAATCGCTCGAAGATCCGTGGCAGGCCTCCCAGCAGGGTCGGTTCGAAATCCGCCGCGACCGAGAACACGTCGGCCGGGTCTTCGATGAGCGCGGCGCTCATGCCCGTCAGGAGCCGCGTGCACTGTCCGAAGACACGCTCGGCTGCGTGAGAGAACGGCAGAAAGGACAGGACGCGATCGGCGGCCGTCAGTCCGAGGACCTCGACGATCGACGCCGCAGAGGCCGCGAGGTATCGATGCGACAGACAGGCGCCCTTCGGAATACCCGTCGAGCCCGACGTGTAGATGATCGCCGCCAGATCATCCAACTTTACGGCGGACTGTCGGGCCTCCAACGACTCGCGCGACGTGTCATCGGTCGCGAGGAGCGCGCGACCGTGCGCCAGCATGGCGTCAAAGGCCGTCTCGTCGGCGGTGATCGTGAGCCGCGCGCCGCTATCCGCGATCAGCGCGTTGGTCTGCGACGCCGCACTGCCGGGAAAGATGCCAACACCGACGGCGCCGATCATCTGAACGGCCAGATCGGCAATGGGCCACAGCGGACGATTCGGCGCGAGGATTGCGACACGGTCGCCCGCCGCAACACCGGTGTGCATCAGGTGTGCCGCCAGTGCACGGGAAGCCTCGTACCAGGCGCCCCACGTCACCGACGCACGCGCCCGTGTGTCGCCGCGAGCGTACACCGCGAACGCCACCGCGTCCGGCGCCTCCTGCGCGCGCGCGACGAACCGATGCACCAGTGGGATCATCGGTTCGACTCGCGGTTGTGCGCGTCGTACTCGTCGCGCGCAGGCTGTGCGTCCGCCGCAGGCGTTGGAGGCGTCGCCCCACCGGGCCGTGCGCGCCAGCGCAGCGCCAGTGATCCCATGGCCAACCCCGCGCCCGAGCCCGTGAAGACGATGAGCTGTCCGTCCCGGATGACCCCCGAGCGCACAGCATCATCCAGAGCCATCGGCAAGCACGCCGAGCCGGTGTAGCCCCACTTGTGCATGACGGTGTGGGCACGTGCCATCGGCTGGCCCAACGTCTCCATCACCTGCACGATCGTCGAGCGATTGACCTGCGTCCACAACCAGCAATCGACGTCCGCCGGGCTGTACCCGGCACGCGCCAGCACCGACCGCACGATTCGCGGCCATCCGGCTTCGTTCACCGACGCCGGATACTTCTGCACGAAGCGCAAGCGGTTGCTGATGCCGCTACTGAGCACCTCCGCAGTGATCGGCGTCCGCGCGCCGCCCGCAAAGATCCCCATCCCTTCGCAGTATCGACCGTCGGCAAAGAGCTCCGACGCGAGGATGCCCACCTCGTCGCTGGCTTCCACGACCACCGCACCGGCTCCATCCGCGAAGATGGTGACGGTCTTCTTGTCGAGCGGGTCCAGCCACTTTGACATCGCGTAGACGCCAACGACCAGGATCCGTCGATATCGCGGATCGGCGCGCAGGTACTTCCACGCCACATCGAGCGCGGTCACGAACCCCGCGCAGCCCGCATTGAGATCGAACGTGCCGGCATTCCGAGTTCCGAGACGGCCGTGCAGCACGGACGCCGTGGCCGGGGAGATGTACTCTGGTGTGTCGGTGGCGACGATGAGCAGATCGACGTCGTCGACCGAAATACCTGCCGCTTCGAGGGCGCGCCGCGCCGCACCTTCCGCGAGATCCACCGTCGACTCCGACGGGGTGCACCATCGGCGTTCGACAATCCCCAGTGTCCCCGAGACGAACGGGCCAATGTCCTCGTGCAACTGCGCTGACAGCTCGGCGTTGGTGACCACGCGCGATGGCACAAAACTCCCTGTGCCCGTGATGACGGCTTCGCGCAACATCGAGGCAGCTTTGCTCATGACGGCAGCACCGGGACCGACGTGCGAGGGGCGGGGCCCGACGAACCGCGGGACATCAACTGCACGGGCAGCATGCGATTGGCGTTCAGGCGATGCGTCGATTGTTCGATGAGTTGGACGAGCAGACGAGCCGCGCGCGCGCCAAGCTCGCGGGCGGGGATCGCGACCGTCGTCAGCTCGGGTGTGACGTATCGCGCGAACTCGATGTCGTCGCACCCAACGATGGAACAGTCATCGGGGAGCCGAAGCCCATCGCGCAGGCACTGCTTGATTGCGCCGATCGCCATCAGGTCATTGGCGAAGAACACCCCGGTGGGACGCTGCGGCAGTCGCAGCAGTTCGCGCATCGCGTCGCGTCCTCCCGCCATCGTCGCGGGGGCTCGCCGCCAACGTTCGCTGGACCACGACAGCCCGGCCTCGCGAAGGCGCGCCGCAAACCCACGCTCCCGCATCCGAAACATGTGAACGTCGGTCGCCGGTCCCACGAACGCCACGTGACGATGGCCCAACTGCAACAGGTGGTCCGCCGCCAGTCGACCCGCGCCGACAGCGTCGGTCGCAATCCCCGGCCACCGCTCGGAAGGCTCGTCGATGAGCACGACGTTCACGCCGGAGAGAGCATCCGCGGGGAGACTGGCCGCCCCGACGGCATCGAGCAGAACGCCATCGATCTGCCGGGCGCGCAGAATCTCGAGGTGTTTGCCGACATCGCGC
>CAZMGX010000180.1:0-9566 GCA_964565915.1 uncultured Gemmatimonas sp. | reverse complement strand
GGAAAGTGGCGGCCCGGCGGAAATCCTGCTGTTGCGTCCGATCGACGCGACACACTACGAAGCCATGATTCATCCGGGCGGCAAACTGCGCCCGGGACGGATCGTGACGATCGCGCCTGACCTGCGCGTCGAGATCGTCGACACGACCGAGCGGCACACGCGCATCGTGAAGGTGATCACCGATGGCGACGTGCCGGCCGCCATCGAGCGCCATGGCCACATCCCGCTCCCGCCGTATATCGCGCGCGCCGATGACACGGCCGACGCAACACGCTACCAGACGGTGTATGCCGAACGGGCCGGCTCGGTCGCAGCCCCGACGGCCGGCCTGCACTTCACGCCCGAATTGTTGGCCCGCGTGGAAGCCCGTGGGGTGCGCCGGGTCAACATCCTGCTGCATGTCGGGCCCGGCACGTTTCGGCCGGTGCAGGACGACGATCCGACCCAGCACGTCATGCACGAAGAGTGGTGCGAAGTCAGTGCCGAGGCCGCCGACGCGATGAACGACGTGCGCGCACGCGGTGGGCGACTGTGGGCTGTCGGCACGACGAGCGTTCGCACGCTCGAATCGGCTGTCGATGCGACGGGTCGGATCCATGCGCGACAGGGTGACACCAACCTGTTTCTGCGGCCGCCGCACGTCTTTCGGGGCGTGGACCACCTCGTGACGAACTTCCACCTGCCGAAATCCACGTTGATCATGCTCGTGGCAGCGTTCGCGGGGTACGAGTTGACCATGCGCGCCTACCAGACCGCCGTCGACGAGCAGTACCGTTTCTACAGTTACGGTGATGCGATGTGCGTCGTGTAATGCCGTTTGCCTTCGCGCTGACGCATCAGGAGGGCTCGGCCCGCGCCGGACGTTTCGTGACCCCGCACGGCGTGGTGGAGACACCGCAGTTCATGCCCGTGGGGACGCTGGCGTCGGTCAAGTCGCTCGATCCCGATGATCTGACGCGACTCGGGGCGACGATGATCCTCGCCAATGCCTATCATCTGGAACTGCGTCCCGGTCGGGGTACGGTCCGGACGATGGGCGGCCTGCATCAGTTCATGCAGTGGCCTGGCCCCATCCTGACGGACTCCGGCGGCTTTCAGGTGTTCTCGCTGGAAGGGCTGCGCACCATCAGTGAAGAGGGCGTGGAGTTCCGCAGCCACTTCGACGGATCGCTGCATCAATTCACGCCCGAGTCCGTGATGCGGCTGGAACGCGACCTCGGCGCCGACGTGATCATGCAGTTCGATCACGTCGTACCCGGGCAATCCGATGAAGCGACCGCGCGCGAGGCGATGGAACGCAGCATCCGGTGGCTGGCGCGCTGCCGCACCGAATTCCATCGTCTGCTCCGCGAGGACCCCGACGCCCCGACGCCGGCGCAGGCGCTTTTTCCGATCGTCCAGGGCGGCATCCACGCCGGATTGCGGCGGGAGTCGGCGCGCGCGATCGCGGATCTGGACGACTGGATCGGCATCGGGATTGGCGGCCTCTCCGTGGGCGAGACGAAACCGGACATGTATGCCATGCTCGAGGTCGTCGACCGCGAACTCCCGGTCGATCGCCCGCGATACCTGATGGGCGTCGGGGTCCCGGAGGACCTGGTCGAGGGCGTCGCGCGCGGCGTCGACATGTTCGACTGCGTCGCCCCGACCCGCATGGGACGAACGGGCGCCTTTTTCACGCGGGATGGACGCCGGAACATCAAGAATGCGGCGTGGCGACTGGATCCGTCACCGCTGGACCCCGAGTGCGACTGTGTGGCCTGAGCCCGCTTTTCGCGCGCCTACCTTCGCCATCTCTTAGTCACCGAAGTACTCCTCGGCCTGCGCCTCCTCTCCCTCCACAATGTACATTTCCTCGTTGCGCTGATGCGCGAGGCCCGCATGGCGCTCGCCGCCGGCACGTTTGGGGGATGGAGCCGCGCGTGGCTGGCGCGATATCTGGCCCGAACGACTGTTTCGTCCGCTTCCAACACTCCATGACCGTCCCTATTTCCGCAGCATTGCTGGCGCTTCAGGCCCCGGGCAGTTCCATCGCTCAGATGGTGTTCATGTACGGTGCCATCTTCGCCATTTTCTACTTCGTGCTGATCCGTCCGCAGCAGCAGCAGCGCAAGAAGCACGAAGCCCTCATCAAGGAACTGAAGAAGGGCGACGAGATCGTCACGGCCGGCGGCATCGTGGGCGAAGTGGTGCACATCGCCTCGCAATCCAAGGACGGCTCGTCCGTGTCCTCGATGGACGATCGCATCACCATCAAGTCGGGGGATTCGCGCTTGATCATCGTGCGCGCCCGCGTCGCATCCGTCGCGTCCGGCGCGACTGCCGCCTGAGCGCACCGTGTCCCTGCTCGACATTCACGTGCTCGGATCGCCGATCCTCCGACAGGAAACGGAGCGCGTCGACGGCATCACCCCGGACCTGCGTCGGCTCGTGGACGACATGTTCGACACGATGCACGCCGCGAAAGGGGTGGGCCTGGCCGCACCGCAGGTCGGTCGCCGAGAGCGGCTCTGCGTGGTGGACGCGGATGACGTACGGCTCGTTGTCATCAACCCCGAGATCATCCTGGCGGAGGGGACGATCAAGGGGGAAGAAGGGTGTCTCAGCATGCCGGAGATCTACGCCGATGTGCAGCGGTCGGCGCGGGTGATCGTGCGCGCGCAGGACATCGATGGCGCCTGGTATGAGGTCGAGGGAACGGAGTTGCTGGGCCGATGCCTGCAGCACGAGATCGACCACCTGCACGGCAAGCTGTTCACCGATCGCCTCAGTCTCCTCAAGCGGCGCAGCGTGATGCGCGAGTGGGAAGAAGAGAAGCTCAAGTATCCGAAGTTGCTGCGCGTGTTGCCGGTCGGGGATCTCCCGCCCGAACGCGACGCGGCCCCCGCGGGCTGACGCCCGCCACCCGAGACCGCCCGTGCGCATTCTGTTCTGGGGCACCCCCGACTTTGCGGTGCCGCCGCTGCGCGCCTTGCTCGGAGAGGGCCACGATGTCGTGGGCATCGTCACCCAGCCGGACAAGCCACGCGGGCGCTCGCGGTCCCACGTCGATCCCTCGCCGGTCAAGCGCGTGGCGCTGGCTGAAGGGGTGCCGGTGTTGCAGCCCGAGAAACCGCGCGGCGAAGAGTTCATGGCGGCCGTTCGCGACCTGGAGCCTGATGTCTCGGTGGTGGTGGCCTACGGCCGCATTCTTCCGTCGGCGGTCATCGACCTGCCGACCCATGGAACGCTCAACATCCACGCCTCGCTGCTGCCGCACCTGCGCGGTGCGGCACCGATTCAGTCGGCGATCCTCGAGGGACTGAGCGAGACGGGCATCACCATCATGCAGATGGTGCCGGCCCTCGATGCCGGTCCCATGCTGCACGTTTTGCGAACGCCCATCGATGAGATCGAGACCTACGGCGAGTTGCACGATCGTCTGTCGGAACTTGGCGCCATGGGCATCGTGCAGGCCTTGGCGCTGCTCGAGGCCGGTCTCGCCCGTCCCATCGCGCAGGATGACGCGCAGGCGACGTACGCACCCAAGGTGGAGCGCGCCATGGCCCGCCTCGACTTCACCGAGAGTGCCATCCGAGTGACCCGCATCACCCGCGCCTTCGATCCGCGGCCGGGCGCGTTTGCGGCGCTCAAGGGGCACGAGGTCAAGTGCTTCGGGGCCCGACTGGTCGGTGACGGCACGGACGACGCACTCGACGAGCCCACCCGATCCTCGCCACCCGGCACCGTCCGCTCGGCGGATGAGCATGGTCTGCTGGTGCGCTGCGGCGTCGGCGCGGTGCGCTTTCTCGAAGTGCAACCCAGCGGCCGGGCGCGGCTCTCCCCCGCCGCCTGGCACCGCGGGCGCGGCGTCAGCCCCGGTGACCAACTACTCTGAGTAAGGAGTAGAGAGCAGGGAGCAACCGCGAGTAGGGAGTGGGGAGTAGCGAGTAGCGAGTGCCCTCCTACTCCGTACTCCCTACCCCTTACTCCATACCCGCGGTTGCTCCCTGCTCCCTACTCTCCTACTCCCTACTATCTTTTCAGTGTGTCTCCCGTCGACGGCCCCGAGCGCAGTACGCGAAGCAGGCATCGTGGCGCTCCCGCCGTAAACAGCGAGCGCGGCGGTGTCACGGACGCGCGCACGTCGGCGGCGCTGGTGCTTGCCGACCTCCGGCAGGGGGAACTGCTGGACGCGGCGTTCGAGCGTCGTTCGGTCGCCCTCGATGCGCGAGACCGACGATGGCTGCACGAGATGTTGTGGGGCATGCTGCGTCGTCGCGCATGGATCGACGCGGTGTTGGCGGCGCGGGTTCGTGGCGGCCTCGCCAAGCTCGATGCCGACGTGGTCGACCTGTTGCGGGTCGGCGTGTACCAGCTGCTCTTCATGGGCAGCGTCCCCGCCTACGCCGCCATTGCGCAGACGGTCGAGATCACCAAACGCCGTGACGGCATCGGCGCCAGCAAGCTGGTGAACGCGGTCCTGCGCCGCGTGGATCGAGAGCGCGATACGCTGGAGCCAGCGACCCCCGCCGACCCGATCGAGGCGCTCGCACTGCGCCACTCGCATCCGGCATGGCTGGTGGCGCGGTGGGCCGAGCGATGGGGCATCGATTCCGTCGAGGCGCTGCTGATCGCGAACAACGCTGAGTCGACGATCACCGTCCGCCCCTACGGCATCGTACGTGAACAGCTGGACGCGATGCTCGAAGGGGCGGGCGTCGACACATTCGATGTGCCACTCGTGCCGGACTCGATTCGGCTCGGACCTGGCGTGGCCCTGACCGAACTCGGCGCGTTCAAGCAGGGCGTCCTGTATGTGCAGGATCCTGCCGCGACGCTCGTCACGCAGTATGCCGATATCCCTGCCGGGGGAATCGTGGCCGACCTCTGCGCAGCGCCCGGCACCAAATCCCTCGAGCTCTCGCGTCGTGCGGCGCTGGTCTTGTCGGCCGATCGCAGTCGCGCCCGGGTTGAGCGGATGCAGTTGGGATTCGGCCGACTGGCCGCCGAACATGTTTTCGCGATCGTCGCCGACGCGGAGTCGCCGGCGATGGCACCGGTCGACGTCGTGCTCGTCGATGTGCCCTGCACCGGGACCGGGACGTTTCGTCGCCACCCCGATGCCCGCTGGCGATTGCGAATGTCCGACTTCGCCGTCCTCAGCATGACTCAACGCGCGATTCTGCGCGCCGCCGCGGGCATCGTGAAGCCGGGCGGATTGCTGATCTACAGCACGTGTTCCCTCGAGTTCGACGAGAACGACGAGGTGATCGACGCGTTTCTCGCGGCGCATCCGGAGTTCACGCTCGAACCGCCGGCGGCCGGCGTCGTCGACGACTCGGTGGTGGATCGCGGCCGACTGCGCGTGCTCCCGCACCGCCATGGCCACGACGGGGCGTTCGCCGCACGGCTGCGGAGACGCTCGTGAACACGACCAAACGTCGGGAAGTGCGCGAACCGCGCGCACCGAGCTCGTCTCGCACGTGGGCCATCCGCGCAGCGATTGCGATCAGCATCGGGTTCGCCTTGGGGATCGGCGGTGGGATCGCCGGCGTGAATCGGCTGGAGCCGGGACGTCCGGGACAGCCGGATTCGCTGCAGCTGATGCTGGACAGCCTGCAGCGTCGCGACGATGCCAACGCGCCCATGACGCAGCGACGGGCGGCCGACAGTCTCGACGCGGCACTGCGGGCGCAGCGGATCGCCGACAGCGTCGCACTTGCCAACGATCCCGACGCTCCCGTCGTCCCCGATGTCGTCCGGATGGAAGAAGGGGCCGCGCGCCAAACCATCGAAGACGCCGGGCTGATGGTCGGCAGTGTCATCTTTCGCGCTGACAGCGCGACCGCGGGCACAGTGCTGGCCACCATGCCGACCGCCGGCCGGAAGGTCCGCGCGGGCACGGCGATCGATCTTGTCCTGAGTGATGGCCGCACCGGGACTTCGGACATCGCGCAGGTCGCCGCCTCGACCCACTCGCCCCCCAACGAATGACCGTCCGTATCGCTCCGTCGGTGCTCAGCGCCGACTTCTGCCGTCTCGGTGCCGACATCGCCATGTGCGACGCCGGCGGCGCCGATTGGATTCACGTCGACGTCATGGACGGGCGATTCGTGCCCAGCCTGTCCTATGGCGCCAAGGTCATCGAGGCCGCGCGTCGTTCGACCTCCAAGCTTGTCGACGTGCACCTCATGGTCATCGAACCCGAACGCTACTTCGACGACTTCGTCAAGGCGGGCGCCGACGTGTTGACGATTCACGTCGAAGCGGCGCCGCATCTCGATCGCCAGTTGATGCGGATCAAGGAGCTCGGCTGCCAGGCCGGTGTCGCGCTCAACCCGGCCACTCCGCTCTCGGCCATCGAGGAGATCGTGCACTTGCTCGACCTGCTGCTGATCATGACGGTCAATCCGGGGTACGGTGGGCAGAAGTTCATCGAGTACTCCGTCGACAAGATTGAACGCGCCCGCTTTCTTCTGGATCAGGCCGAGAGCGCGGCGGCGCTCGAGGTCGATGGTGGTATTTCCCGCGATACGATCGAGCGCTGCTGGCGCGCCGGCGCGGACACCTTCGTGGCCGGCAACGCGATCTTCGCCGCGCCCGACCCGCAAGCCGAGATCGGCATCCTTCGCAGTCTGTGCGCCGAGCGCGCGTGAGGTTTCAGCGATGACCGCAAAACAGCAATGGCTCGTCGTCCTTGGCGTCATCCTGCTCCTGGCAGGGGGCGCGCTGACGGCCACCCATTTTCTCAAAGATGAGTTGACCTCGGTCAGTGTCGGTTCGGACGCTCCCGGCTTTGCGGTGAAAACGGTCGATGCGACACCGGTCATGCGCACGCTCAGCGACTATCGCGGCGACGTGTTGCTGCTGAACATCTGGGCGACGTACTGCATTCCCTGTCGCACGGAGATGCCGAGCATCGAGGCGCTGTACAAGGACCTCGGACCCAAGGGGCTGAAGGTCGTGGCCGTCAGTGTCGATCAGCCCGGATTCGAGCAGCAGATTCGAGATTTCGTGAAGGAGTACAACCTGTCGTTCGAGATCCTGTACGACGACACGGGTTCGATTCAGGCGATCTACAGGACATCGGGCGTGCCGGAGACGTTTGTGATCGGCCGCAGCGGCAAGATCCACAAGAAGTGGATCGGCGAAGATGACTGGAACTCGCCGGGCAATCGGACGCTGCTCGAACAGCTGCTGGCCGAGCCGCGCCCCGACGGCAGCAAGGCGGCATCGGCCGTCAGTCGCGACGAGGATCGTCGTCGAGCCGTTCAGGTCCAGTGATCCTGCGTGCAGCCGCAGCACTGCTGCTGGCGGTGGCGCTCTGGATCATCGTCAGCGCCGAGGAGTCGGCGGCGACGTGGGTGCCGGTGCGCGTGTTGCTGACGCTCGACAGTGCCGTGGTGCTGCGTGAACCCGTCCCGCCGGTGCGCGCGTTCGTGGTGGGCCGGCGTCGTGACCTCTTCCAGTTGCTGCAGGCGCCGCCGGTGCTGCAGCGTGCCGTGACCGACGATACGCCGGACAGCGTGCGTCTTGAATTGCGCGAGCAGGATCTCGAGCTGCCCTCGGGCAGTGACGCACGCGTGCGTGATCTCCAGCCGCGGCTGCTCACCGTGCGATTGCGGTTCGTGCATGACTCGCTGCTGCATCCGGCGCCGGACACCGCGCGAGTGCGGGTGGGCGTGCGCGAGTGAGGGCCGCCGACCGCTGCATCCTCGGGATCGAGACGTCCTGTGACGAGACGTCCGCGGCCGTGGTGTCCGGCGACGCGTCGGCGCCGATGTTGCGCTCGCTGGTGATCCTGTCGCAGGACGTGCATCGTCTGTTTGGTGGCGTGGTGCCGGAAATCGCCAGCCGACAACATCTCACGGGTATCGTTCCGGCCGTGCAGACGGCGCTGGACGACGCCGACGTGACGCTCGCCGACATTGACGCGATCGCCGTGACACATGCGCCCGGATTGGTTGGCGCGCTGCTGGTTGGCACGAGCTACGCCAAGGCGCTCGGGTACGCGAGCGGCATTCCGGTCGTCCCGGTGCATCATCTCGAAGGGCATCTCTTCGCCACGTTGCTCGATCACCCCGAGGCACGTCCGCCATTCACCGCCTTGCTGGTGAGCGGTGGGCACACCATGCTGCTCGACGTCCCGTCATGGGGACGTTATGAACTGCTGGGACAGACCCGCGACGACGCGGCGGGCGAAGCGTTCGACAAGGTCGCGAAGCTGCTCGGCCTTCCCTATCCTGGCGGACGACCACTCGAACTGCTGGCCGCGACGATCGAATCGAGCGCCCGGCGCTTCGTGCGTCCGATGGTGCGAGCCAACGCCGTGCCCGGCGATGAGGACTATTTCGATCTCTCATTCAGCGGACTCAAGACCGCCGTCTTGCTGGCGGTGCGCGAGGCGGAACGGGAGGGGACGCTGGACGCGCAGCGCGCCGAGATTGCCCGCGCGTTCCAGGATGCCGTGATCGGCACGCTGACGGAGAAGGTCGAACGCGCCGTCCGCCTGCATCGCCGCACGCGCGTGGTGCTGGGAGGCGGCGTCGCCTGCAACGGGGCGCTCCAGCGATCCATTCACGATCGCCTCTCGCGACGCGGCGTCCGGTTGTTCTCACCGTCTCCGCGTCTGGCGACCGACAACGCGGCCATGATTGCCGCAGCCGGCCTGTATCGATTTTCCGTCGGTGAGCGCGTCAGTGCGTCGCTTACGGCGCAGGCATCACTCCCGATTCCCGGGCTCACGCCCCCGACTCCGCGACCATGAATCCAGACGGCATCATCCATCATCCGACGGTCTTTCATCTGGGGCCGATCGAACTGACGGGCTTCGGGTTGGCCGTTCTCGCGGCGTTTGCGATCTCACAGATCGTCTGTCAACGCGAGCTCTGGCGGCGCGGACACGACAAGGAAGCCGATGCCATGCCGGACGTGGTGATGGCCGCCCTGTTCGGGACGCTGCTCGGTGCGAAGACGTACTACGTCGTGCTGACGGGCGATCCCGCGGCGTTCTTCAGCCGCGGGGGGTTCGTGTTCTGGGGCGGATTCATGGGCTCCGTCGCGCTGTGCTGGGCGGTGATCAAGTATCGGAAGTTGAGTTTCCTGCGCTTCGCGGATGTCGCGGGGATTGCGATTGCCGCCGGGTACTCGGTCGGGCGTTCTGGCTGCTGGGCGGTCGGCGATGACTACGGTCGGCCCTGGAGCGGTCCGTTCTCGGCGAAGTTTCCGGAGGGGGCGCCGCCCTCGACGGTCTCGGTCATGAGCTCGCAGTTCGGCGCGACGTTTCCCGCCGGCACGCCCGGCGACATGGTCGTGTCCGTACACCCGACGCAGCTCTATGAAGTGGTGCTCGGCTTCCTCATGTTCGTGATTCTCTGGCGCATGCGGAAGCACACGCATCGAGAAGGCTGGCTGTTCGGCATCTGGTGCGTGCTGGCCGGCGTCGAGCGCTTCATCGTCGAGTTCTTCCGTGCCAAGGATGATCAGACGACCGCCGGACTGACGACGGCGCAGATCATTGCGATTACGGTGTGCACCATCGGGATCGGGGTGATCGTGGGCCGCAGGCGACAGGGCGGAGCGGT
>CAZMGX010000179.1:0-9588 GCA_964565915.1 uncultured Gemmatimonas sp. | reverse complement strand
GGCTGCGGCCTGTGCGGCCGCGTCGGCGGCGGACTGCGCGATTCGCGCCGAGTCGGTCATGACGACCGGGGGCTGGGGTCCGGGCACGACGGCGGGTTGAGCAACGGGCTGTGCAACTGGCTGTGCGGGCTGTGCAACCGGTGACGAGCTCGGGGGTACCGGCGGTTGCCCTGCAGGAGGCTGGCTCGCCGGCGGTTGTCCTGCGGGCGGTTGTCCCACGGGCGGCTGTCCGACTGGCGGTTGACCGGCGCCCCATTCCACTTCCCCTCGAACACCCTGCGCTTGCGCGGTCTTCACCCCGAACAGCGACGGCAGCGTCACGCAGTACAGGTGGGCCAGGCGGTCCCGCGCCGGCCGTTCACGCGGCGCCTTGATCGTCTTCGTCCCCGCCTTCACGAGACGACTGGCGTACATGATGTATTCATCGCGGATGCGCATGTACTCCGCCGACGACACGAAGTACTTGCGCTCCATCTCGCAGATGGACATTTCCCGGTCGCCCTTGTAGGTGTCCGAGCGCGAGGTTTCGAAGCCCTGCGTAATGCCGCGCACTTGCACCACTTGTTCGCGAAAGAAGCTACGCTGAAAGCGGCGCGGGTCGCCACGCACGAATTCCTGGGAGTGCCCATCGAACAGCTGCAGTTGCAGATCCCGGCCATTGGGCGCCAGCAGGAAGAGGCCGCTGTCCGCGTAGATCGTCTTGCGCTCCGGACCCTTGGACAGGTCGTAGATCACGACGTCCTTCATGCTGTTCTTCTCCGCGTTGCTGCTGGACACCCGGATGAAGAACTGGTCGGTGATGGCGTTCATCGCCTGGTCCCGCAGGGCCAGCGTCGGCTTGGTGCGCGCGATGTCCTGCTGCAGGATGCGCAGCTGGTGGTTGGCGCGCGACAGGATCTGGTCGTTGAACCCGACCATCACCACGGACAGGAGGAAGGCGCAGACGAGTACGGGGGCCATGAGGCTGCGCACGCGCACGCCGCTGGCTTTGAACGCCGTGATCTCGTGTTCGGCGGCCATCCGGCCGAACGCGTACAGCGTGGCCACCAGCACCGCCATCGGCATCGTCATGGCGATGGTGAATGGCAGCGACAGGACGAAGAACTTGGCGATGGCGGTCCAGGGCAGCCCTTTGCCGGCCAGATTGGCCAGCTGACGCGCGACGTACTGCAGCATGAGCAGGGACGTCAGCGCGCTGAGCGCGAACAGCAGAGGACCGACGTGCTCGCGCACGACGTAGCGGGTAACAAGCTTCACGACGTAAATTCCTCGTTCACTACCTGCATTATCAAGGGCGTGGGCGCAGATGGATGCATGAACTGTGCGTGAAGGGGCTGAGGCGGGTCGCCGCGGCATGCGCACACTGGGCCCAGTGACCACGAGTCCTGCGGTGCATGCAAGTGCGCTGCTCGTACCCCACGACCGGAGTTCGGTGCGCCGTCCGATGTGCCAGCGGGCCGGCGGCTGCGATCGGGCGCCCCGGCGCCTGGCGCGACGCCTCGCCTTGCTGTTGTTCGCCGTGGTCCTGTCGGCAATCTTTGCCGCCCCGCCGGTGCACGCGCAGGGTACGGTGTCGGGTCCTCCTCAGGACTCGACCCGCCGCTTCCCGATCGCGGGGCTCACCCTCCGGACCCCGGGCGACACCTTCGCACTCCGCACCCTGGTGCGGTTCGGCATCCTCCGGGACGGTTTGCCTTACCGGGCGGCTCCCGGGGCAGTGGCCGACCGCCTGGTCGCCGCAAGCCGCCGGCGGCTCGAGCAACGGGCTGCGGAGCGGTGGCAGACGGCCATTCGCGCCCCGCTGCTCGCGCGCGAGGAACCGCCCGCCGCCATCGCCGCCGCTCCCGTCGATACCGGCCCCCGGCCCGGCGCCCTCGTCCCCTTGGTGCCGGCGGCGCCCGCCGGTGCCGACGCCCGAACACGCATCGGCGGCGCCGATTTCCTCAGCAACGCGGCCGACCTTGGCATCAATCTCGATTCGCGGCTCGAATCAAAGGTCTCGCGCACGCGCAATCTGCGGTGCACCGCCGCTCAGCTGACCATCGTCGGCAACAACTGCAATGGCACCCTCCAGCCGACGTTCGACTATCAGTTCGGCCTGCGGACCGGCGGCGTCATCGCCAACCGCGTGCACCTCAACGTCGACTACAACTCTCAGCGCGAGTTCGACGCCTCCAACAACATCTCGGTCTTCTATCAGGGCAAGACCGACGAGATGCTGCAGCGGCTGGAGGTCGGCAACGTCAGCCTGCAGGTGCCGGCCTCGCGCTTCCTGACCTCCGGCATCCCGTCCGGCAACTACGGCATCCAGGCCACCGGGCAGATCGGTGCGATGCGCTTCACGTCCATCGTGGCGCAGCAGAAGGGCAACGTCTCCAAGGACAACGTCTTCACGATCGGCGAGCGCACGCAGCAGGACGTCGAGCGTCCCATCGAAGACATCCAGATCGAGACGCGCCGCTTCTTCTTCACGATCGACCCGCGCCAGCTTACGGGTTACCCCAATATCGACCTGCTGAACCGACAGCAGATGCAGCAGCTGGCCCAGCAGTTGCCCGATTCACTGCGGCCCACACGCGTCTATGTGTACCGCCAGCTGGTCGGCGCCTCCAACCAGAACCCGCGCGGCCCGCAATTCTCCGTGCGCGGCGCCCGCAACCCGGCGCGCCAGATCTACGAAGTCCTGCGCGAGACTGTCGACTACTACATCGACCAGTCGCAGCTCTGGATCTCCCTCGTCCGGCCGCTCAACATCAACAACGAACGGCTGGCCGTCGCCTACGAGGTGAACGTCGGCGGCGTCCCCGGTCGCAACGTGAACACCGGTGGTACGCCCGACATCGAGTTCACGGAGGCCACGCAGTTCGCCAACCTGCTCTGGGAGCCCGAACTGCAGCCGTCCAACACGGGCTACTTCGAGCGCGAGATCAAGTCGATCTACCGACTGGGTGGTGAGGACCTGCAACGCGAGACCGTCTCGCTGAAGCTGGTCACTGGTATCTCCGGCGATCAGGAGAAGCCCTTTGATCCCTCGCGTGGCGAAACGTATCTCCAGCTGTTCGGCCTGTCGCAGGCCACCAACCCGACGGCGTTCGACGTGGAGAATCGCGTCTGGCCACGGCCCAGTGATCCCAATTACTCCGCCTCGAGCGGCGGCCGCGACAAGCTGATTCGCGACTACTTCGTGTTCTTCCCGTCGCTGCAGCCGTTTGCGCGCGCCGGACTGGCGCAACCACAAGCCAATCCGGCCAACGACACGCTGTACCGCTATCCGAACGAGTATCTGTATTCCGCGCAGCGACCGCAGGCCATCTACCGGATGATCGCGCGCTACCGATCCGAAGGTGGCTCGTCGCAGTACAGTCTCCGGCTCAACAGTCTGCAGGTGCGCCCGAACTCTGAGCGCGTCTCGCTTGAGGGACGCATCCTCGAGCGTGACAAGGACTACACCATCGAGTACGAACTGGGCACGATCAGCTTCACCCGTGGTGACACGCTCTTTCCACGGCCGCGGCAGGTGAACGTGCGGTACGAGGAAAACCCGCTCTTCGCGTCGGCGCCGATCACGATCCTCGGCTTCGCGTCGCAGTTCCCGCTGGAAAACGGCCAGCTGTCCTTTACGGCGATTTCGCAGCAACAGCGCTCGGGCCTCAACCGACCGCCGCTGGGCTTCGAGCCCATCGGGTCACTCGTGGCCGGCGTCACGGGCAACATGACGTGGGACGCGACGCTGCTCAGCAGTCTCGTGCAGAAACTCCCGTTCAATAGTGGCACGACCCGTTCGCGCCTCGCGCTGCAAGGCGAATTCGCCATGAGCAAACCCCAGCCCAACTCGGCGGGGCAGGCCTACATCGAGTCATTCGAGGGAGATGCCGGGCTGGGCATCCCGCTATCGGAAGCGGCCTGGTACTACAGCTCGCGTCCCGCCCTCGGTGGCCAGCTGCCGAACCTCATCGGTTCGCAGACCCTGTCACTGAATCGCGCCGGCACGATGGCCTTCCAGAACAACGGACTCGACGCCGCGGGCAACTACGCGCAGTACAGTATCGACCAGATCGATCCCTCGGTGCGTATCGTCGGAGGTGGCATCCAGCCGCCCGAGCCGTTGCTCTGGATGACGCTGTATCCGCTGCGCACGGGTGGCATTTTCGATTTTGTGCCCGGCACCAACACGCGACGATTCGCGTGGACCATCGGGAATACATCACAGGTTGGCACGACACCGACCGGGCGTCGCTGGCGGTCGCTGCGCACCGTGCTCAACACCAGCGGCGCCGACCTGTCGCGTATCGAGAACATCGAGTTCTTCGTGCTCGTACAGAAGGAAGAGAGCAAGTTGCGTCGCAACCCGACCATCGTGCTCGACTTCGGCGAGATCAGCGAAAACAGTGTCACCTTTGCGCCGGAAACGCTGACCGTGCGGCCGCCGCCGCGGGCCGGACTGCCCGTCGATTCCACGTATCGCGGCAAACGGCTGGTGGGCTTCGACCGCTTCGACTCCGAACGGGACCCGTTCTCGCGGGCGTTCAACGCCGTCGAGAACGACATCGGACTGGCCGGTGACGTCGCCGACACCATTGTCATCGTCGACTCGACCAAGTCGCCCGTTGCCGTGACCACCGCCAACAAAGTGCCCCTCTGCACGCAGTCGGTCTCGGTGGTGCAGCTGCTCGGCGACAGTCGCGCCGTCTGTTCGGTGCGCAACAACCGACTGGACGAAGAAGACATCGATCTCGACGGGCAGCTCAACCTGACGTCGTCCTCGACGGACAACGAGCAGATCCGCCGGTTCGCGATCGACTTGTCGAAGAAGGAGAACTGGACGCGCGTCGGGCGCTGCCTGCCACAGGTAGACTCCTCGGCAGCCGTTGTGGTGGCCGACACGGTCTGCTGGGTGCAGGTGCGCCTCAATTGGCGGGCGCCGCTGGAAGAACTGAACTCCCCCAACGAACGTCGCATGCGCGCGATGCGCCTTACGATGGTGACCAGCGCACAATCCGCCGATGACGACTTCGTACGCATCGCGCTCGCCCGATTCCGGCTGGTGGGTGCCCCGTGGCTCAAGCGCTCGGATCGGCCGATCAGTGGTGCGGCCGGCGACTCGTCCGCACTCGCGGGTGGGTATGTGATCGCCAGCGTAGTCGGCACGCTCGATTCGTCCAGCGTCTTGCCCTACACCCCGCCACCCGGTGTGATCGAGGCGCCGGAGAACCGCCAATCCGGCTACGAAAACACCCGCATCCAGGTCAACGAACGCGCACTGCGTCTGCAGTCCGGCATCGCTGGTCAAGCCTTCCGCACCTTCGACCGCGCCGAAGCCTTCTTCCGCTTCCCCGAGGGCACCAAGTCGTTCATGGGCTACAAGACGCTGCGCCTGTGGATGCGCGGGCGCGGCAACGGCTGGGGCATCAACGGCGAGCTGAACGGCTACGTGAAGATCGGCCGCGACGAGCACAACTTCTACATGTATCGCACGCCGGTGAACGAAGGACCGGCACAGAGCGCCTGGGATCCGGAAATTCGTGTCGACCTCACCCGCTTCCAGTTCTTGCGCGCGCAGCTCGAAAACAACTTCCTCAAGAGTTCGTCCGACTCCCTGCAGTGTACGGGCACCGATCTGGAACTGATCCGCCGCTCGGGACTGCCTCGCGGACTCACGGTTCGACGTTATGCGGTATGCCAGGACGGCTACATCGTGTACAGCGCAGACCCCAGTGTCACGCCGCCCAATCTGGCCGGCGTCCAGGAACTCTCGGTGGGTTTCGTGCGCGTCGACAGCATTGCGCGCGGTGGTTCGGCCATCATGGCGGGCGACACGCTCGAACTGTGGGTCAACGACGTGCGACTCGGCGATGTCGTCGACGACATCGGCTTTGCCGGTGAACTGGGCATGTCCATGAATGCCGGCGACCTGGCCGATTTCCGCGTCAACGTCAGTCGGCGCGACCCGAACTTCCGGCAACTGGGGGAGAACCCGAGCTTTCTCACCACTAGTGGCGTCAGCATCGGCACGACCTTGCATCTCGAACGGATGCTACCGGCCCGACTCGGCCTCGTCGTGCCATTCAGTATCGACTACGCCGGGTCCGGCATCGACCAGCTGTTCATAAACAAATCGGACGTCCGCGCCAGTGGCATCGACGGGCTGCGCAATCCGAGCGATCGACGCATCAACTACTCGGTGGCGCTGCGTCGGGCCACCCCGCTGACGCGCGGATGGTACGCCCCCGTGCTGAATGGGCTCGCGATGACCGGCTCGTGGTCCACTGGCGCCACGAAGAGTGCGTTCCAGGAAGGCAGTCAGTCCAACTATGTCATGGGGGCATCACTCGACATCAGCGACGATCGCCGAGAAGGACGACTGCCTCGGGTGTTCGACCGGGTGCTGGGCATCCTGCCGCGGTTCCTGCGCGAGAGTGGTGCCATCAAGAACCTGCGCACGCAAAACTATCGCTGGCAGCCGACGCAGTTCCGCATCACCAGCTCGCTGGCGCGCAACGCCAACTCCACCACCAGCTTCACCAAGGCGGCAACGGCGGCGTCGGACACCGGACAGATCATCACCGGCCTCAATCACGCGTGGGTCAATAATGCCCGCCTCGAGTTCCGCCCGACGCTTGGACTCATCGGCAGCATCGACGCACGACAGATACTGGACCTCCGCGACTATCGCGACGTCGCGCTCGGCACGGACAGCACCGACCGTCGCCAGGCCGCGGCGGCCGAGCGGTTGCGCTTCCTCGGGGCGAATGTCGGCCTCGAACAGGATCGCACGCTCAGCAGCGGGATCCTGTTTCAGCCGCAAGTATCGCTGTGGTTGCAGCCGCGCATCGACTTCCGTTCGACGTTCCGTCTGTCGAAAGATCCGAACGCCCGCGCGCTGCTGCGCGAAGGTGATTCGACGGGCGCGTTCCGTCTGCCGCAGCGACTCGGGGCCGCGCAGAGCCTGTCCGCGGGCACCCAGGTGCAGTTCGGGCGTCTGCTGATGGCGCGCACCAAGGAGAACTCGCGGCTGTATCGGCTGGGCAAGATGTTTGCGCCGACGGACATTTCGTGGTCGCAGGACCTCACATCCAACTACGACAACACGGTCTACGATCCGGGGCTTGGCTACCAGTTCGGTCTCGGCGGTATCGAGTCGTTCCGCGGCCTGGCCGACGGCCGCCTGGCCACGACGGCGGGACGGGTGCAGAACTTCACGACCATCGGCGCGCTCAACCTGCCGCTGTCGCTCAGCGTGCAGTCTCGGTTCGAGCGCGGGACGACCGAAACGTGGACGCGTCGTGCGTTGGATGGATTCCAGGCGCTGATCACGAGTGAGCGTCGCACGTATCCGGACGTCACGCTGCGCTGGAACTGGCGGCCGGTGCGCCTGCGAAAGGTCTTCAGTAACGTGTCGTTCACCGGTGGCTATCTCGTGCGCGAGCAGAGCACGGAGGTCCCCAACGAGACGGGCGGTCTCGCTGACCGCTCACGGACGTTGTCGCGGGACCGGCCCATCACGAGCTCCATCACCTGGACGTTCCTCGGCAACCTCACCACCAACGCGCAATACCGGCTCGAGAAGCGCGAGGACGCACGTCCGGGTTCGCTGGCCGAGAGTGACACCAAGCGTATGACGTTCGATGTGGCGCGCAGTATCCCGCTGCCGAAGAAGTGGAACACACGTACGGGCCAGTTGCGCACGCGGCTGTCGTATCAGTCGGAAGAGTCCATCGCGACGGTGGGGGGTAGCAGCGATGCCGTGTTGCCGCCTGGCGCGACGGTGCCATCGCTGTCCGTGCTGACCAACAACGGGCGTCAGGCCTTCAACATCAACGCCGATACCGATCTGTCGGAGTTGTTGACGTTCAGCCTTACCGGGTCGCACATCCTGACCTACGATCGCAACTTCAATCGGCGCCTGTCCAACACGGTGGTGAGCGTGATCCTGAACTTGCGTTTCTTCGCGGGCGAACTGCGGTAACAGCGGGCATGTGGCTGGCGGTGCATCCCCGAGCAACCACGCGGCTCGGCAACACCGAAACTGCTCTACCGCAGGGGTCGCAGAGGTCGCAGGGGGCGCGTCTTCGGGAATGCCTCTGAACTCCTCGTTTGCACAATGAAAACAGCAAGAATGAAGTGTGCAACGAGATGATCTCGCCTCGCGCATCCCCTGCGACCCCTGTGCCCCCTGCGGTAGATTTTGACTCGATGTTGCAATACAAGGCCACGCCTGCAATGAACGGGTGAAGGGCCGAACACAGGCGCGTGCTATGCTGACAGCATGCCCACCACCGGCGAACGTCATGCGCTGCTCTTCCTCGCCGCCGTTGCGCTGATCGGCGCCGGCGCGCGGACGTTCCACACCACCCAGCTCGCCCGCCAGGTCGACTCGGCGGAGCAGCTGGTGAGCGGAAGGAGCGACCCCGACGTCGGAGCGCGAGCCTTGACGTCACAGATCGCGGCCGTGGACTCCGCCCGCGCGGCTCGCGCGAATCGCCCGGCAAAACGCTCGCGGGCCAAGGCCACCAAGGCCGACACACCCGGGTCGGACGCTACCGCCGAACCAATTCGTAACCCCAGGGCACCGGTCGTCGTCGATATCAATCATGCGTCGGCGGCCGAACTCGAGCGCTTGCCGCGCGTCGGCCCGGCCCTTGCCCTGCGCATCATCGCGTGGCGGGAGGCCCACGGTCCCTTCCGGACTCTGGAAGATCTCCGTCACGTGCGCGGCATCGGACCCGCCACCGCCGCCCTGCTGGCGCCTTCGGTGACGTTTTGAGGCGGGCACCGTCCATTCCAGTGTGAGACGCATCCCCGCGTCGAATGACACCGCGCGCCCCACTTCCTGACGATCCCTCACTGGGTATGGCTGCTCCCGCTACCAATCTCCCGAATCGAGCCACCGAACGGCTCGGCGATCTACTCGTCCGCGAGGGATTACTGACGCGTGAGCAGCTGGCAAAGGCCCTTCAGGAACAAAGCGCGAATCCCGGGCAGCGTCTCGGCCTGACCGTCGTCAAGCTGGGCATGGTCCCCGAGACCGAAGTCGTCCGCATGCTCGCGCGTCAGTATCGCATGCCCGCCGTCGACCTCGCGCGCTTCGAAGTCGACACGCGACTGCTCAAGCTGATTCCCGCCGAGCTGGCGTCCAAGCACACGGTGCTGCCGCTCAAGCGCGACGGACGACAGTTGACGGTGGCCATTGCCGACCCCACGGCGATGGGCGTCATCGACGACCTCAAGTTCATTACCCGCTACGACATCGTCGCGGTGCTGGCCGGTGAGTTCTCGATGCGCTCGGCCATCGAGAAGCACTACGAGGCCAACGAAATCCAGATGCAGTCGCTGCTGCAGGACATCGCAGCGGATGAAGACGACGTCGAGGTCATCGAGACCCAGGATGACGTCAACGACAGCGCCCTGGCCGCGCAGGTCGACGAAGCTCCCGTCGTCAAGCTGATCAACGCGATCCTGACGAACGCCGTGACCAAGGGCGCGTCGGACATTCACTTCGAGTGCTTCGAACACGAGCTCCGGGTGCGCTATCGCATCGACGGCGCCCTGTCCGAAGTCATGAAGCCGCCTCTCAAGATGCGCGCGGCG
>CAZMGX010000178.1:4412-9618 GCA_964565915.1 uncultured Gemmatimonas sp. | reverse complement strand
GGGGGGGGGCGGGGCGGGGCTGGTGGGGCGCGGCTGCGGCGATCTCCGGGGCACCACCTGGCAGGAACGCTCGGTTGGCCGTGAGTAGCAGTGGCAAGCGCCACACGAGTCTTGCCCCTCCCGCCCGCGCGCAGCGGCAAGCGCCACACGAGCCTCGCCCCTCCCGCCCAGGCGCCGAGTCAGTCAGCGGTTGATCGCGTCGTATTCGTTCTCGTAGTATCGCACCAACACCTGGTCGTTGAGACGATTCGGCAGCGCGGCCACCTTGCCCATGTCGGCCGGGAAGTCAAACAACGACGGCAGCGTCGCGGCGGTGAGAAAACGCAGATCACTCGGCAGCGACGTCGGCACGACATACGACTCCGTTCCTGCCAGCACGAAGCCCCACTCGCCGAAACTTGGCACGTACACGTGATACGGGCTGGTGCGCAGACCGGCCCCTTCGAGCGTCGCCACGATGCTCCAGAACGACTGGCGCGCGAACATCGGCGACGTGCTTTGCACAGCGAGGAACGCACCCGGCGACAGGTGCTGCCTCACCAATCGGTAGAACGCACTCGTGTACAATTTCCCGACGTGATAGTTGGACGGGTCGGGAAAATCGATGATGACGAAGTCGAAAAGCGCCGGGTTCTGGTCCAGCCAAGTGAACGCATCCGCATTGACGATCCGCACGCGCGGATCATTCAGTGCGCGCCGGTTCAACGCCGACAGCCGATCGTGGGTCTTGAACAGCGCCGTCATCCCCTCGTCGAGGTCGACGAGCGTGACCTGCTTCACGTCGGGATACTTGAGAATCTCCCGCACCGCGAGCCCGTCGCCGCCGCCCAGCACGAGGATGTTCGCACGCGATCGTGCGGCCGCGAGACCGGGGTGCACGAGGGCCTCGTGATAGCGGTACTCGTCACGCGACGCAAACTGCAGGTGGCCATTCAGGTACAGGCGCAGGTCGTCCTTCCAGCTCGTGACGACGATCCGCTGATAGCGCGTGTCCTTCGCCAGCACGATCGGATCGGCATACATGCCCTCCTCGGCCAGCGTCGTGATCCGCTGCCCCTGCCACAACCCGGCACCCAGCAGGACGAGCGACACGATGCCACCACCCTGCAGCGCACGACGGCGCGTGAGCACGTCACGAAACAGCCACGTGCTCCACAGCCCGACCATCACGTTGATGATGCCGAACAGCATGGCCGAGCGTACGAGACCGAGGCGCGGCACCAGCAGCAACGGGAACAGGAGCGACGCGAAGAGTGCACCGATGTAGTCGAACGTGAGCACGTTCGCGACGACATCCTTGAATGCAAAGCGGTCTTTCAGGATGCGCATCAGCAGCGGCACTTCGAGCCCGACCAGGATGCCGATCAGGATGACGGTGCCATACAACACGGGGCGGAATGCGTCGGTATACGCAAACGCGAGGAACAGCACGAGCGACGAAAAGCCGCCGACGACCCCCACCAACAGCTCGATCAGGACGAATCGCGCCACGACGCCGCGCGTGATGAACCGCGACAACCAGCTCCCGATGCCCATCGCAAACAGATAGGTGCCGATGACCGTCGAGAACTGCGTGACGCTGTCGCCCAGCAGATACGACGCCAGCGCTCCCGCGACGAGCTCGTAGATGAGCCCGCACGCCGCAATCAGACAAACAGAAACGAAGAGCGCGGCGTTCATGGACCTGGACTGCAACTCCGATACAGGGATATGGGACATCCGATATCCGATGTCCGATATCTCATATCATATATCGTGGTTGGTCCGCTCTCATTCTCTTGCCTCAGTGGATCGCCGCTGCCACGATGATCCCCAAGGCAATCGCCACCGCGCCCATGAGCGTTGCCGCCGCCTGATTCTGCTTGCCGCTGATCTCGTCCCAGAGTTTGCCCGGCGTCAGCATGTCGAGGATGAAGAACGCGACGACGAACAGCAGGACGCCCAGCCCCGCGAAAACAGCCGCCGTGGTCACGTTGGTCCAGATCGCATCCATGAGGGTCAGGCTCCGTCACTTCCCGCGCAGCGTGCGGCCGGGAATGTAGTAAGGTGAACGATACGCGCCCGGATTGGCGCGCACCGAGGTGGGATTGGCTTTCGCCGATTTCGTGGCACTCATCGACCACCCGCGATACTGCGCCGTACCCAGCAACAGCAGCACGGCCGTGCCCCACATCGCGAACAGACGCACGCTCATTCGTCGTCTCCTTCGTCACCCGAGGACGTACCGGTCTCCGATCCGTAGTCGCTTTCCGCCCAACGTTGCACCTCGAAGGACGCTTTCGGCGCCCAGAACAACGCCGCCGGAAAGACGAGCGCCACCAGGGCCAGCAGATAGAACCCGTAACTGGGCACGTCACGCCGTACACGAATCGAGTAGACCACCGGCGGTCTCGACAGCTCACCACCCTCTGGTGCAATCCGCAGGAAGTACCGTCCCGGGGGGACGCTGGCCAGACGCGAACGACCCGAGCGCGAGCCTTCCGACCAATTGCCGTCGCTGTCACGCCCGCTGTAGTAGCTCACCTGCTCCGAGAACTCACGCGCTTCGCCGGTCTGTTCCTCGATCAGCGTGAAGTCAAAGTAGACCCAGTCGTTGTCGACATCCGCCTTCACGTCCACGACAACACTCGACGTACGCCCCTCGAGGGAGAACGCGGGCGTCACGAAGGCCGCCGAGTCGTCCGTGCCATGCGTGAACGTGTAGCTCCGCTCGAACACGACCTTGTTGCGCGACATCATGCTGTTCAGCACGAACATGCCGAACAGCAGCAGGACGAACACCCCGAACAGGCGGAGCGCTTTTCGTGCGTTGGCGACATGCGGGTTCGGCTGGTTCGCGAACACCCCGACCGGCGACAGCAATCGCTGACCCGTCGGAAACGCCTTCGCAATCACCTCGGGCGGCGTATACGTGCCCAGCGACCAGGTCGTCTCGCCGTCCGTCGATTCCGCACTCAGGATCTCCGGCGGCGCGATGAAGTCGCGTGCAATGACCGAGTCGCCCACGCGCAGTTCCCACGGGAACTCGCCAAGCGCCACGGTGGTCCTCGCGCGCGCCGTCTGGAAATGCTTGAAGGTCTGCCCTTCGTGCACGGCCACCGGACGACTGCCCCCCTCCTCGACCCTCGGCCGACGACGAAGTTTCTCGATGACGTTCCAGTGACCCTGATACTCGGAGAGATACAGGAATCCCCGGTATGGGTTGAACGCCACGTACTCCGTCCACGAGTAGTCGGTACCGTCGACCGTGATCGTGACCACCTGGAAACCAATCAGTTCCCAGGGTGCACCACGCCATGTGCCGCGCGTACCGAGCGGCAGTCGCGGATTGACGCGGACGGCTTCCTGATGCCGCTGCAGGATCCTGAGATTCTTGTCGGTTGCATCGAGCACCGAACCGCACGTCGCACAGACGACCGACACGGCCCAGCCCTGCGCGTGGAGTTCGATGCCCGCACCACACGACGGGCAGGACAATGACTCGACGCGCGGACGCGGCGGCGCCGGATCGAGGGGTACGCTCGTCACGTCACCAGCCCTCGAAGGTGCGCAGGTTCGTCAGCTCGAGCGACTCGAAGTCGACGTATTCGCCGAGATAAAGCACCGGCACATTGCCGCTGTAGTCGACCGTCGCCAGCTTGCCGCCATCGTTCTGCAGGTCGATGAACATGTTGCGGCCGTGCGACGCGAACTCGAAGGGCAGCTCCCCTTCGGTACCCAGATAGCTCGCCTCGGTCTTCGTGGCGACCTCGTACGCGTGGTCGCCCCAGAAGAACGAATCACCGACCGCCGCGCGACGCGGGTCCGGCAGGTCGCCATCGGGTTTGGCTTCCTTCGTCATGGCGTACTCCAACTGCGCATCGGACAACCACGCCGACTCGCCGTTGGTGAGGCGACAGTGCCACTCGTTCCAGCGCCCGCGATCCCAGGTATACGCGAGCCGGCCGACCACGAGAAAGCGCTGGCCACGCCATTTGCCTTCCGTACCGATCTGGATCGGCGATCCGGTCTCGGGAAACGACGCCTGCTTGCCGACGATCTCGAGATCGACGTCGTGGCGCACGAGAACCGCCTTGCAATAGGCGCACGTCGTCTGCACGGCCTGCGCCCACAGAAAGCGCACGGGCGCACCACAGTTCGGACAGGACGCCGCGCGCGTCGCCGGTGCGGTCATGTTGACTGCCCCACCGCGCCGAAGTCCCGGGCGTATTCACGCTCGAATCGCCGCACCTGCACCGACTCCGCACCCACCAACACACGCAGGCGCTCCGCAAACGCCCACTCGGCGCGCGGGGTGCAGCAGAACAGGTTGAGACAGAGCGACGCGTGCTCGGGAAACGTGTGCACGGTAAGGTGCGACTCGGCGAGCATCACCATCCCGGTGATGCCGCCCGGCGTCGGAAAGCGATGCCACTGCGCGTCCGCCACGGGATGCAGCGACAATTCGTCGATCATCGCGTGGAACATGACGCGCAGCGCGTCAACGTCGCCGAGGCGCACGGGATCACACCCGTACGCCTCGACCACCCACTCACTGCCGGTCATCGTCGGCGTGTTTCGGTATGTGTCGTCTCGTGTGGTTGCGCTACGACTGGGCGCCGCCACACTCGGGACAGAACTTGGCCACCGACGCGATCGACTTGCCGCAGTGCAGGCAGAACTTCGTCTCGCCGGTCGGGGCCGCCGCGGCGCCTGCCGCAGCACCAGCCGCTGCGCCTGCCGCGGCACCAGCGGGAGCACCCGCCGGCGCACCACCCATCGCACCACGCATGGCGTCGGCAATCGCGCCGCCCATGCCGACACCCGCGCCAAGGCCCACGCCGATACCGGCGATACCGCCGGGATTGGCGGCCGCGATCGGGATGCTCTGCGCCGCCTGATACTGCGTGTACGCGCGCATGTCACCGATCATGTTCATCGAGATGCGCTCGTCGAGACGCTTCTGCAGCTCGTCGGGAAGCGACAGGTTCTCGACCGTGAACGACTCGAGCTTGAGCCCGAGTTGTTCGAACGACGGCGACACCGTGGCCGCAATCTGCTTGGCCAGTTCGGCCTGGTTCGCCGCCATGTCGAGGAACGGCACCTGCGCGTTGGCGAAGGCTCCGGTGAAGCCGGTGATCACGGCGTTCCGCAGCTGCGGCTCGATCTGATCCACGGTGTATTCCGCGTCCGTCGCACCGACGACGTCGTGAAGATGGGCGAGATG
>CAZMGX010000178.1:0-4402 GCA_964565915.1 uncultured Gemmatimonas sp. | reverse complement strand
GAACACGGCTGGATTGGCGATACGGAAGCTGTACACGCCGAACGCCCGCAGACGCACCGCGCCGAATTCCTTGTCGCGGATCGTGATCGGCTGCTGCGTGCCCCAGCGCTGCGCCGTCTGGATGCGCGTGCTGAAGAAATAGACATCACTCTTGAACGGGGATTCGAAAGCCTTGTCCCAGTTCTGGAGGTTTGTCAGGATGGGCAGATTGCTGGTGATGAGCGTGTGCAACCCCGGACCGAACAGGTCCGCGGCCTTCCCCTCGTTGACGAAGAGCGCCATTTGCGATTCGCGAACGGTCAGCTTGCCGCCGCTCTGGATTTCCATGTCCTTCATCGGGAACCGGTACATCAACACACCGGGCCCCGACTCGGTCCACTGGATGACGTCGATGAACTGTTTCCGCAGAAAGTCGCCGAGCCCCATGGTCCGTCTCCTGAATGCTGCGTGGATTGCACCGCAGCTGGTCGCGAGAACGCGCCCCACTCCAACCGGAGCGGGGCGCGCACTTGTGGATGTCCTATGTTAGGACCGTTCTGGCCCTACGGCAACACGGCCGAAAAGTGTCAGGGCGAGGCCCGACCGCCTTCCGGCCGTGTTCAGCGGGGGTCAGACTGCGGTGGCGGCGGCGGCGGAACTGTTCATCGGCGCGCAGAAGCGGTCGAAGGCGGACGTCAGGTCGGCCGCGATTTCCTGCGCGGAGCGTCCTTCGATGCGGTGACGGCCCAGCATGAACACGACATCGCCGTCCTTGAGGAGGGCGATGCTCGGCGAGCTGGGCGGGTAGCCGACGAAGTACTCCCGGGCGCGTTCGGTGGCCTCGCGGTCCTGACCGGCGAACACGGTGGTCACGATGTCGGGCTTGACGGCGTGTGACATGGCCATCGCGACCGCCGGTCGGGCATTGCGGGCGGCGCAGCCACAGACCGAATTCACGACGACCATGGCGGTCCCCTTGAGATCACGCAGCGTCTCGTCGACGGCCTCAGCGGTCTTGAGCTCTTCGACCCCGTAGCGGGTGAGCTCCTGACGCATGGGGATGAGCAGTTGTTCGGGATACATCATGATCGGCTGTTCCTCAGAATTCGGGGATGTCTTCGCGAGCAGTGTCCCGGACCAGCGCCAGAATGGCGGCTTGGGGGACGACGAGATACTGCTCGTTTTCAAACGTGATCTCGACGGCCGCCTTGCGAAAGAACAAGGCGTAGTCGCCGACACGGGCTTGCATGGGCACGTAGCGCGCTTCGCGATTGCTGCCACCGATGCGCCAAGGCTCGTCGCCCTGATCGGCCAGGTCCGGCAACGCCAAGCCGGGGCCGGTGGACATGATCTCGCCCCCCTGCACCGCCTGATTGTCGATCGCGGTCGGCGGCAGATAGAGCCCGACCTTCGTCCGTTGTTCGCCGTCTTCGACCTTGACCAGCACGCGGTCACCGACGACAAGGAGACGCTTTTGAGGCTTGGACATACTCCAATCTAACTGCGGGTTCAACTGCGGACTAACTGCAGAATTGCGGCGAGGGCTAACTGCGGTACTGCAAGGGGGAACAGCGGGACCTGCCGGATGAGGGAAGCGACCCGGAGGCGGGAGAGAACGACAGGCGCCAGCAGTGAGGCAGAGCCTCGAGGTGGAGGTTGCCGAAAGAGGAAGGGAGGCCTGAGGTCGGTCCCCCCCCCCCACCCCGCACACTACTGACGGCGCGAGGTCTTGACGAGGTGGTAGGTCTTCTGCTGACGGTACGCCCAGCGGACCTTGCCGTCGGCAGAGATGATCACGTCTTCCTCCTGCGCCGAGCGGACCTGCTGGTTGTTCCACTCGGGCACCGCCGTCGTCGCCTGCAGTTCGATCGAATACCACATGCCCGGGATCACCTTGTGATCACCGCGACCCGGCACACCCTCCTGGTAATCCCACAGTCCGATCAGGGCGCCGGCACCGTGCCCGTGCAGGCCGATCGGATGTGAGTACAGCGTGCCGTCGATACCTTCCTTCTTCATGCGGGCCAGCGACGCGGCGAGCACTTCATTGCCCGTGCGACCGGGCTTGAGCTCCTCGACGGTGATGTCCTGCAGGCGATTCGACAGCTGCAGCGCACGCTTGAGACCCGCGGGCACATCGGTCTCCCCGTCGCGCAGCACGTAGCCGTTGTGCTGCGTGTCCGTGTTGAGCCCCATCGCGGTCACGCCGAAGTCGCAGTGCAACACGTCGCCTTTCTGGATCACCGGATTCACGCCGACCAGATCACCCACACCGAACTGGCGCTGCACTTCGACACTCGGTTGGAACCACGTCGACAATCCGAGATCGGCCAGCCGCTGACGCATCCACCATACGACGTCTTCCGTGCGCGTCACACCTGGCGTGATGACCTTGTCGGAGAACGCCTCCTGAATGATTTCCCACGCGACACGGTTGAGATTGGTGAATTCCGCCTCTTCTTCCGGCTGGCGCGACGCGATGAGATCCACCGCCAGCGCCTCGGCGGGTACGATCTTCGAGGTCCACTGCGGCCCCAACGCCTGCAGCATGCCGTCGCGCTCACCCGAGGAGAGCCCGTCGGCGAACGCAAAGGTGCGCGACGTGTTCACCGCGATCTTCTTCGGCTTGCGTTCTTCGATCACCTGCTTGAGGACGTTCCACTGCTCGTCGCCCCACAGTTCGGCGGTGCGATCGTTGCTGCGGCTACCGGCGGCGGGCGCCGCGACCGGCTTGGTGCTGCGCACGGCCTTGAAGACGTTGCCCTGCGACGTGCCACCCAACGCGAGTCGCTCGATGCCCTCGGCGCCCTTGTCGAAGAACACATAGATCGTGCGCCGTCGCGCGGCGAACGTGGTCGGCGAGGTGATCGCGGTGAACACCGGATCTTCCGCGTACTCGCGCATCGGCACGACCCACATGTCCACCCCTTCGCGGCGCATCAGCGCCGGGAGCGTGCGTTCCATACGCAGCTCGAGCCAGCGCTGCTGCTTGAACGCCTGCTCGCGCAACGTGCCGAATGGGCGCAGCGTGTCGGCGGCCGTCGAGCCGGACGTGCGGGCGCCCGGAGTCGCGGGCACCACCACGGGCTGCGCGAGCGCAGGACTGAGGGCCGAGAGGGTGAGGGCCGAGAGGAGGAGAAGGCGAGGCATAGCCGAGGGCGGAGAGGGTGAGACAAACTACGACATCCGTTATCGCTTCATCCGACAGAACTACGATATCCGTTATCGGTTTAGCCGACACCTGATATACCGATATCGAGTATCGATATCGGATCGCTGATATCGTAGTTCCGGAGCCGTCGGACGGTCTACGTCGAAGGTGCTCGTCTGTCGAATGATCTTCGCACAATCTGGACACTCGCCGCCAGCACCAGCGCAAACAACATCATCACCACGCCGCGCTCGTACAGCGTCTGGCCGGCCATCGGCCACCAGTCGCTCCACGTCGCGACGCGTGAACCGTAGCGCTCCCACTGGAAGCCGATCAGCAGCGTGCTCATGCCCAGCTCGGCGGCGACTTCGATGACGATGAAGGCGATCACGCGCAGCGGCCAGCGCTTGATGGGAAAGTTGCCCAGGTGCCACGTCAGCATGCCGCACAGGAACAGCACGCCGATGGTCAGTCCGCCGACGAACGCCATCCACCCGGCGGTGGCGGTCGCCCCGAGGATGAGGGCGCGATAGAGGCGCAGCACGAGGCCGGTCACACCGGCCGGTTCGAGGGTGCGCACCGCAAAGGCGCGCAGCGGATGCAGCTGCTCTTCGCCCCAGTGGATAACATCGCGCGGAAAGAACCGGCTCATGAACGCAAGCTACCCGTCGAGCCCGGCAGCGCCAGCCGGACGGTGGATGGGGCGGGCATGATTCGTCACACGCGCACGCGGCGCGACCGCCGTGCGTCTCCCGCGGCGTGCCTACCGCGGCGTGCCTACCGCGGCGTGCCGACAGCCGTGAGGAGGAATGCCGCGCTCTCCGCAACGTGGGTACGCCAGTAGTCCCACGTATGTGCGCCCGGCCACTCGGCATACTGGTGAGACACCCGCAGCCGGAGAAGCGTTTGGTGGAAGTCTCGGTTCTGGTTGATCACCAGATCGTCGGCGACCCCGGCGTCGATGAACAGCTGTGGCAGGGTCGGTCCGCCGCGCTCCGTATTGGCGCGCAAGGCGGCCGCAGCGAGTGTACCGGGATCACGTGCGGCCCACCCGATGGTGTCGCGGCCAAACGCCGGCCACTGCGACCACCAGAGGCCGCGCGACGCCTGCTCGAGCTCCGCCGTCGTGGTGGCATATCGGGCGGGCAAAGCAAACGGAATGGGGCCGAGGAAGCGAGGCGACAACACGCCGGAGTGGCTGGCAGCGGCCGCGAACACCTGGGGATACGCGAGCGCCAGCGACACGGCACCGTAGCCTCCCATGCTGAGCCC
>CAZMGX010000177.1:0-9648 GCA_964565915.1 uncultured Gemmatimonas sp. | reverse complement strand
ACAGCTCGTCGCGGCGCGCCCGCACGGTCGACAGGAACGTACGCAGCTCGCGATCAGTGGGCGTCGCCGCCAGCGCGGCTTCGATTTCCCGCGCGGCGGCATCGAGCTCCACGAACTCCGATCGCGCCTGTGATTCAGCAAACTGCGCGGCGGATTGCATCATACCCACGTCTTCGATCCGCGCGGTCGTCGTGGCGGGTGTGTCCGCCAGTGGGCTACTTGCCGTCCCGCTATCGGCAAGGCGCGTAGTACCCGGCAGGCCGGTCCCCCGATTGATCACGAACACGGCCAGGACGGCAGCGGCCGCCAGCCCCGCCAACCCACCAATGGCACCCCATCGACGCGGCTGGCGCACTGGCGCGCCCGCGCCCCGTTCAACCGTGAACGAACGACGCGCCTGAACCGCTTGCAGCGTCTGGTCACGCAACGTCGGCGGGAGCGGCGGCGCAAACTCGAACTCACGCCGGGTCACCGCGTCCAGACGCCGCTCGCACGTCTCGCAGGAAGCCGCGTGTGCTTCGACGTTCCGGGCATCCGCGTCAGGCAGACGGCCCGCCAGATAGTCGGGCAGCTGCCGTTCGAAATCCGCGCACGGTGTTGGCGATACGTGTGTCATGGCCGGGTGGTGTTCATCACTGTTCATCGATCCAGCATGCCGCGCAGCAACCGCCGCGCACGAAAGAGATGCGCCTTCGACGTTCCCTCGGCGATACCGAGCTGCTCGCCGATCTCAGCGTGTGCATACCCGCCGATGTCGTGCAACACGAAGACGGCGCGCGCACCCGCGGGTAGTCTTGCAATCGCCTGTTCCAGATCGATCGAGAGCGCCACGTCCGTCGTGGACGCTGCGCCGTCGGCGATGGCACCGCCATCGTCCGGCGACGCCAGATCGGCCTCGATGGCCACCCGCAACGACCGACGACGCCGGCTGCGGTCCGACATCAGCATCACGTTCACGGCAATCCGGTGCAACCAGGTCGAGAAGCTGCAGTCCCCGCGAAAAGTGCCGAGCCCCTCCCACGCGCGAACGAACGTGTCCTGCACCAGGTCCGCGGCCGCAACCCGGTCTCCGCTCATCCCCAGGCACACCGCGTACACCCGTGGCGCATGCGCGTCATACAGCGACGCGAATGCCGCAGCGTCGCCGGCCTGGGCGGCGAGAATGACAGCATCGATCGGTGGCGACGAGGCGGTGGACAGGTGCAGGATCAGGACCGGGTGAAGGCTTCCATCCGTGGGATGCCGGTCGCGGTCGGGGGGTTTAGCGACCGATAGGCAGGATTCCCGGCGGCGCAACCGGTCTAAATTGCCTGACATGCCCCCCGTCCGGCCACGCCCCCTGTATGCCGCCCTGCTTCTGGGCACCGTCGTCCTGGGGCTCGCGTCACGGCACTATGCGGACGCCCTGCCTGGCTTCATCGCGCGCTACGCCGGGGACGTCCTGTGGGCCAGCATGATGGTCTGGCTGGTCGCACTCGCGCGGCCGCGCGAGACCACGCCGCGCATCGCCGCGGCAGCACTGCTGATTGCGTTCGCGGTGGAAGGGAGTCAGTTGTACCACGCGGCCTGGATCGACGCGATACGGAGCACGCGGATCGGCGCGCTCGTGCTCGGCGTCGGTTTCCTCTGGAGCGACCTGGTCTGTTATGCTTTTGGCGTCGTGGTGAGCGCTCTCATCGTGAAGCTGTCGCGCCCGAATCCAAGCGGTAGTCACTAGGCGCAGGAAGCTTAAGACGCCGACTCCGCATCCCCGTGTGTCGTGCCTGATGTTGACAAACTGGAAACTGCATATTACGGTCGCGCTCGACCGATCAATTTCGGTCTTTGTTTCCGGCTCGCTGTAGCTCACGAGTCGAGTAGGGTGCCCTCGTCAGCGGCATCAATTGAGGTGTCGCGCCTGCGAAGATTCGCCGAGGAACTAACTGAGGAGGTCTGATATGCGCGGCTTGCAAAAGTTGGGAATCATGGTGTCGACCGTTGTGGCCGTTGGAGCTCTCTCGCATTGCACTCAGCCGGACGCGCCGGTGCAGCCGAGCCGACCGCCTGTCTCTCCCCCTTTCACCGCTGCAGTGCTGAAGAAGAACGCACCGCACATGCGTTTTGACTTGGGCTGGATAGGGGAGATGCACAACGAGGCGATAGCCGAACTTATCGCCACCAAGAGTAGCTGGGCCAACCCTAAGCTTGGCGGCACCGCCAAGTCGCGAGGATGTGTGGCCCTGGCACGATTGGGCAAGAAGTACGCGGCGATCGCAGCGCGACGTACGGGACTTCGTGACGAAGGCGTGCTCGACGCGGACCTCCGCAAGGCACTGGTCGGACAGGGATGCGAGAGCACAGTGGCGAGCATGCTCTGGACCCCGATAGCAAGCTCGCGCTTCGACGACTCGCTATCCGCATCCGGAAACTTTGGCAACTACACAGGTGCGCTTGAGGCCGCTATCGCTGGTGCGAGCGATCCGGCCGACGCGGCGATTGCGATCGACGCCGTCATCGCGAACGCAACAGACCTTAACGATGGAGATGTCTTCATGTTGGAGGCAGCCGCGTCAGTGGGAATTGCCTCCAACTACTACTGGTATGCCGAGGAGATGTCGGGCGCTCTGGATGCTACGCTCGATTCGCTCAGAGAATGGGAAACATCGATCTTTGCCGCACCTAGGATGAGACTGCGATGGGGGGCTCTTGGCTGGGCGGACTTGTACGGGGGACTGACTGGCGCGGCGGCGATGTGTCAGTGGACCGCCGGGGCCTGCGTATTCGCACCCGGACCGACTCTTGCCGTGTCCGTTGTCGGTGCCGTCATCGGCTCCGGCGGCGCACTGATAGCCATGATGTAAGATGCCACCAGAACGTGATCCCAGACGACATCTTGGCGCGACGATTGCTCGCTTCTGCAGCACGGTCTTCCTAGGGACCCTGTCGATGTACGCTATGTTTGCGTTGTCGGGAATTCTTGGAGACCGGCGCGCAGAGCTTTTGATTAGTGGCGCCGTTGCCATCGGTGTATCGACCGTCCTGCTCATCCTCCAGAGGAAGAGGATTATCTAGGACTGTCGGTGACATTCTCGCAACCAGAGCACATGAGGCGGGCCGGGAAGGCGACATTGGCGTTTGCTGTGCCTCCCGGCCTCGCCTTCCTCGTCGGCCTCCTGCTGCCTGCTCCTCATACGATCTTTAGCGTCGCTTCTCGGTTCCTACTTTGGGTGGCCGCGGTGCATCTTCTTGCGCCTCGGGAGCATCGATATGCTGCGGCGAGTAAGCGAGAAAGGATCTGCGGCGCCACGTTCATCACGATTGGCGCTGCTTCTCTCTGGTCGATTTCTGGACTCCCATTGCTCGGGACGATCCTAGTGGTTGCGGCCGCGGCCGCTGAGGAGTGGATCTTCAGGGTTGTCCTGCCTCGCTGGCTTGCTCACTCGGTGAATCCTTGGGTCAATGCTACCTATACACAACTCGCGACCGCCGCTGTACTGAGCCAAATTTCCTTCGCGGTGTCTCACCTAAGCGCTGATGTTGCCGGGGCAACTATTTCCATCACTGCGCTGGTGCGGCTTTTTGCGTTCGGATGTTGGTACGCTACGATACGCGCAATATGGGGAGTGCCGGTCGCCGTGCTTATCCATAGCGCGGCAAACGTTCTGGTGATTTCAGCGCGCATCGGAGTGCCTGTTGCTGGCTCTCGCACCTCGCTGTTGTTTTGGACGCTGGTCGGTGTGTGCTGCATGATATTCAGCCTTCGCCTTCAGCAAGGCCCCTTGAGAACACTAGCGATTCCGAAAGAAGGTCCTATAAAGACGCTCTCCTAACTCACGAAAACCACTGGACGCTTCCGAGGGAAGCGCGAGAAGCCACGACAGCAATTCTCTCATCGCACCCTCAGTTGGCAGAAAGAGATTTGATTTGAGCATCGCACTTTCACGTTGACCGAACTTCCGACAACCACTAAGCCTTGCAACAACTCACTATTTCGTACTGCGCCGCTCCAAGCGCAGCGCGCTGAGGTCATGCGTCGCGAGCGAGTCCGAATGGAAAATCCGCCTGAAGTCCTCACCGACCGCGGCCGCCGCTAAAAACGGAGGGACACGGATACGCCGGTGCCACCGTTTCTTCCTACCGGCACGATCGGTGTGACACTTGTTTCCACCGGCGCGCGCCGCGTCGCCGGATCGGCACGTTCGGCATCGCGTTTGGCGGCGAGATAACGCCCGCGACGCATCATCGCACGCGTCGAGAGGAAGGCCGTCATCGTACCGATTGCCACGCCGGCACCAGCGGTCGTGCGCAGCGCCGAGTTCGCGTCGGGCTGCATCATGGCCGTCGAACTGAGCGCCGCGGCGATGACGCCGCTGGTGACGCCCAGGATGTTGCCGACGCGATGCTGTCCGTGCGAATTGCCCCACGCGTTCCACACACCGGTGCCCGTCGCCGCGACCAAAGACAGCGGGGCAGCGACCATGAACGTGGTCTGCTTGGCCTGCTCAGCCGGTGACACATACGGCACTTGGATTCGAGCCGCCTCGGCGAGGGTTAGACCATGTGCATCCAGCCAGGACGCGAGTTCGGAATCACCCTCAAGCTCAGCCACCCAGACATTGTTGTTGGCCCGCGCTACGCGATCCACGATATCCCGCCGACCGGTCGACTCGAGCAGGTGCGCAACCGCACAGAGCGTCCCGGTCTTGCGGTCACAAAGTACGGCGTGGGTGCCGCGAAGTCGTAGTTGTGCGGAAACACGCTGCGATCGCGATACGCTTGCAGGGTCCGTTTCAGCGACAGCCGCGCCTCCCGCTGCGCAGCAGACAACATCGAGACATCACGCTGACCCAGCTCGACCAGCACGCTGTCGAAGTGCGCGTGGATCCGCGCGATCTCGGCGTGCTCAGTACTGCTGGCGGTAAACGCACGATCGACCGCCGACGCGTCCGCGTTTGGTGGCGACGCGATCGCGGTCGCCGCAGCGAGGGTCACTGTGATTCCGACACCAAGTCCTGCGATCCGACGAAGCAGAGTCATAACAAGTCCTCTTCAGTTGGGTGTGTGCTGCAGCGATGCCCTCCACATTCAACCACCCTGCTCCGCCCTGCGTCACGCATGACGCGAACCGCGCCGCCGGGGACGACCCGGCGGCGCGTAATGCGACGTTACGGCCGCCTGAGACGGTCGCGGGTCGGCGAGTCGTCTTCATTCCAAGGGAACGGCGCACCCTTCACCTGCCGCGGATAGACCTCGTCCAAGTTGGCCGCGTTGTACAGTCGCCCGTTCTTCATCACATAGGTGATCCCCAGCGTGTTCTGCAGGTTGTCCAACGGATTCCGGTCCAGCACGACCAGGTCCGCCAGTTTGCCCACCTCGATCGAACCCACGTCTTTCGACAAGCCGATCGCCCGCGCCCCGTGAATCGTCGCGACCTTGAGTGCATCAAAGGCCGTCATGCCGTCGCCCATACCGATGCTCCACAACTCCCAATGGTATCCGATGCCCTGCTGCTGACCGTGTGAGCCGACACCAGCCAGACCACCCGCGTCGATCAGTCTCTTGATGTCGCCACCAGCCGCCTTCATCGGATACTGATTGTCGAGGAACCAACCGGCCTGTCCCATCGTCGTGACAGCACCGGCCGAACCACCGCGGCGGAGGATCTTTCCTTCCAGATCACTCCACGGCGTGAACAGCTGCAGCTTGGCATCATGCAGCAGGTCGGACTTCTCGTACCAATAGTTCTCGGCCCACGGCGCCCCGTACGCCACGAGGATGGTGGGCGTATATGCAATGCCTGATTCAGCAAGGAGCCGAATCACGTCCGACTGCAACGGATAGGTCGGGATCGTGTGCTCGTGGCCGCTATACCCGTCGATCGCTTCGGTGATGTTCATCTTCACATCCAGACCACCTTCGGTCGTGGGCATGAGCTTGAGCTCGTTGGCCGCCTGGATGATCCACTGCCGCACTTCGCGATTGCCCGCCTGATACTGCTTGATCGTCTTCGTATCGTAGTACTCGGCGTATCGACGCAGCACCGTACGCGCATTCTCCAGGCTGCGAATGCCCTCACCAGAAAACACACCGGGGCCGGTGGAGTAGATGCGCGGCGCGAGCACGTTGCCGGCCTTCTCCTGGTCTTCGTAACTCAACACATCGGTACTGCCCGTCTGCGGATCACGTGCCGTCGTCACGCCGTACGCCAGATTGGCCGCATAACTCCACACGGGCGCCCGGTGGATGTTGTTCGCTACGCGCAGGTGCGCGTGAGTATCAACGAACCCTGGAATGATGGTCTTGCCGGTCACGTCAATGACGCGCGCACCTGCCGGCGCCGTGACCGAACCACTCGCGCCGACACCCACGATGCGGTTGTTGGTGATGGCGATGTCACCACTCGCGAAGATCTCGTCGCCCTTCATGGTGATGAGCCGAGCGCCCTTGAGCAGGACGGATGCTTTCGGGATATCGCGCGTTGCCGAAACGAGAATACGCGACTCGGCCGGCCGGTAGCTTGGCAGCACGCGCGCGTTGCCACGGCCACCTCCGGCGGTGGCAGAATCACCCGGCGCACCGCCGGCACCTCCGGCCGGTCTCGCCGGATTGGCCCGCCGCACGGAATCATCAAACGCCGTCGCGCGTTCGATGTCGTAGACCACATGCGCGTTGCCGATCGACCAGTGAATGGTCTTGCTGTCCGATGCCCAGCTCGGGAACTGCGCGCCGATGTCGGTCAGCTTGCGGGACGGAAAGTCCTGCCCCGGCGGACCAGCGGCCGGCGCACCGCCACCACGTCCTTCATTGACGGTGACCGTGGGTTCGGTGCCTCCCGGCCACGGAATGTCGGGGATGTAGTAGAGGTTGAGCCCGACCTGCGCCAAGGCGTGTGTGCCGTCTGGCGACAGTCGCACCCACGTGGCCGCTCCACCTCCTCCGCCACCACCACCACCGCCAGCCGCCGGTGCAGCAACCCGCAGCACGTTCTTGATGTCGGTGCCGTCCCATCGCATCGAGTACAAGCCGCGCTGACCGGAGTACGCGAAGATCCGCGAGGTGTCGCGTCGTGAGAAGTGCGCATCACCGGCGCCGTTGGCGATGAACGTTGAGGCGCCGCCCGCCGCCGGAATCCACACCAACTCACCGCCGCCGCCACCCCGTCCGCCGCCGGCCGTGCGAAACGCGCGGGATGGGGTACGTGTGGCGACGATACGTGCACCGTTCGGTGTGTACTCCGGGCTCGACCACAGCCCTTCCTGCGGCGTAAGGCGCTGGGGTTGGCCGGTCCCGTCGCTGCGCACCCGATTGAGGTAGCCGATGCTGTCGGCCCACGTGGTGTAGGCGATGAACTGCCCGTCGGGACTCCAGGTGGGTTCGAACTCGCCGAAGTTCTGGTTCGTCAGCCGCTTCGGCGTGCCGTTCGGATAGTCCATCACATACAGCCGGTCCAGCGCCACAAACGCGAGACGCTTGCCATCCGGGCTTGGCACCGCATCGCGAATCTGTTTGATCGTGAACGTGGCCGAATCGGGGATGGGATAGTCGAAGGCGACCTTGGGGCCCAAGGCCTGCACGACGTCAGCCTCGAACGGAATTTCGGTCGCCTGCTTCGTGTCCATCGCGACCTTCCAGAACTTGCCATCCCACGTTGTCACCAGGTGCTTCGAGTCCGGTGTGAACGACATACCCGGATACACGTCCAGCGATGCGATCGATTCCTGATCATCGCGGGCCACCGGGCCGGTTAGCCACTCTTCCTCGTTGGTCGACAGGTCGCGCACCCGCAGCCGCGTGTGATCGACGTAGCGCGTGCCGTACACCAGCCACTTGCCGTCGGGCGACAGCGTGGGGCGGAAGGCCGATCCCCAACGACTTTCGCGCGTGGTCACCTGCCCCGTTTCGCGGTCATACTGCATGAGCGAGTAGTCGCCCAGTGGGGTGTTGTAGACCCAACGTCCGCGACGCTGGGCAAACCAGAGGTAGCGGGCGTCCTTGCCGAAGGCGGGACCCTCTTCGCGAATCACATCACCGGCGCCCGCGCCGCCACCACCGCGGCCGCCGCCGGCCGCAGCCTCGGGCCGAATGAGCTGGATACCGGTGCCACCCGTTGCCGGAAACATCCAGAGCTTCTGTCCGCGGGTCGCGATGATGTACTTGCCATCCGGCGTCCAGATGGGCGACTCGTAGGTGTTCGTGTTGCCGCTGGTGATCTGGACAGTGTCCTGCTTGTCGATCGAGATCGTGAACAGGTTGTAGCCACCGGTCCGATCACTGACGAACACGACGCGCTTGCCGTCGGGCGAGATACGGGGCTGCGCGTCGAAGGCCATGCCGCGGGTGAGCGGAGTGGCCTTCCCTCCGGCGATCGGCATCGTGTAGATGTCGCCCAGCAGGTCAAAGGTGATGGTGGTGCCGTCGCGACTCACGTCCGACGACATCCAATTGCCGGCTTTGGTCGTGAAGGTGAGCGTCCGCGTCGGCCTCAGCGGCAGTCCTTCCTGCATCGGGTCGCGCGCTGGGGCGGTGGCGCCGCGTTGCGCCGACGCGACGAGCGGCATCGTACACAGCGCCAGCAAAGCGACGCCGAGACGCGGTGAGAGTCGCTGGAATGAGCTGCAGGTGTGCGACGCCGACATGGGAGAGCCCTGTGCGAGGAGTGTGCTGCTGACGGGGCGACCGTGGTCGCCCAAGCCACCGTTCTGGAAAAGGTGAAGCGCCGGCCACCAAAGGGCCATAGTGCGCGCCGGTGCGTGGAATGCCGATACCGGCACTCGACATGCTTGCGGTTTCGTCGGATACTTGGGGTACCTTCACCCTTCATACCGATGAACAAGCCGTTCTCCCGACGCGACTGGATCAAGACCGTGGGTGTCGCCAGCACCATGGCGCCGCTCGATCTGGTGGCATCGGATGGACTCCTCGCGTCGCCAATCTCCACCGCAACACCAACGCCCCTCGCCATCAGCACGGTGTACGCACCGGGCGACATCGTCGAGCTCTACTCCACGAGCGACGTCTACATTCCGCCGCGTGGTCCGTCGTTCATGAAGTTCAGCTTCGACTTTCCGGAGCCGGGCGTAGTCTTCGGGGACCATCGATTCAGCTTTCTCATCTTCACCGACGAGAACACGTATTCGCTGGACCGCTCACTGATGAAGGCCGGTGGCAATGGCGATGCGCTCGAACTGACCTGCACCGGCCTCGTGTGGGCGGGTGGCCAGGAGAAAGCATCTGGCAACGTGACGGTACGGTTCAAGCGCACGGGACGCACCATCGAATGGGATGTCGTGGCCGAAGCGGCACACCCCATCAAGACCGTGACGACGGTCATCCGCGACGTACCGCGTGGAAAGGTGTCGCTCGGCGGCGGCGCCCTGAACGACACACGCGACGGCGATGTGCTGGGCGGCTACACGTTCGGCGCCGGTGACCTGCACGGCGCCGGCACGCCGCAGAGCATGACGACAGCGGTGTCCGTCCTGCAGGCGAGCGAAACGGATTTTCTGTACCTCACCACGCAGGACACCCGCGTACGGCCCAAGCGGTACTATTACCAGGCCGGCGAGCGGGCATTTCGCGTGGAAGCGATCTACGAACATGACGCGTGGCGCAACGACACCCGCGTGGTGGTGCCGCGCTGGCAGCTGGGCCATGCCAGTACGTTCGAAG
>CAZMGX010000176.1:8725-9675 GCA_964565915.1 uncultured Gemmatimonas sp. | reverse complement strand
CTCATCTCGGCAAGGCCTCCCGCGTTGTCCGTGATCGGACCGTACGCATCAAGCGCCACAACCATGCCTGCCATGGAGAGCATCGAGGTGGCCGCGATGGCAATGCCGTTCAGGCCCGCCAGGTCGACGCAGAAGTAGATCGCGGCGGCGACCACAAGCACGGGTGCCGCCGTCGACTTCATCGATACCGCGAGGCCGGCGATCACATTGGTGCCGTGTCCGGTCTCGGACGCCTTGGCAATCTGCTGCACCGGGCCATACTCGGTGGCAGTGTAGTACTCGGTGATGACCACCAGCGCGGCCGTCAGCAGCAGCCCGATCATGGCGCAGATGAAGAGGCTCGTCCCGAGTGCACCGGGAAACATCTGTCGGGTGACGACGAAGAACGCGACGGCGGCCAGCGCGCCGGATACGATCAGGCCGCGGTACAGCGCGTTCATGATCTTGCCGCCGGGCGAGACACTGACGAAGAACGTGCCGATGATCGACGCGGGGATCGAAACCGCGCCCAGGACCAACGGATAGAGCACGCCCGCATGGCCGTACGTGGCGAACGAGAGCCCTGCAACGAGCATGGCCGCAATGATCGTGACGGCATACGTCTCGAAGAGGTCAGCCGCCATGCCCGCGCAATCCCCGACGTTGTCGCCGACATTGTCGGCGATCACGGCGGGATTGCGCGGATCATCCTCGGGAATCCCCGCCTCGACCTTGCCGACCAGATCGGCGCCGACATCCGCCCCCTTGGTGAAGATTCCACCACCGAGCCGAGCGAAGATCGAGATGAGCGACGACCCGAAGGCAAGTCCGATCATCGGCTCGAGCGCCGCCTTGACCGCCTCTTCCCCACTGCCGCCGCGAATGACCAGCATGTAGAAGCCGGCGACTCCGAGCAGCCCGAGTCCCACCACCAGCATGCCCGTGATCGCGCCGCCCTTGAAGCTGACGTT
>CAZMGX010000176.1:0-8715 GCA_964565915.1 uncultured Gemmatimonas sp. | reverse complement strand
AAATAAAGTCATTTTTCTTTTCTCAGGCTTGCTATTCCTTCTGCCATTTCTTTCCGAAGCCCAGCAGCACTGGATGGTTTACTTCAAAGATAAACAGCACACGGATTTTAATCCATACACTTATTTTGATGCAAAAGCTATTGAGCGCCGCATTCAAACCGCTCGTCGCCGCCTGCGCGGTTCGCGAGTTGGCGCGCACCGACACGAACATGCCGATGAAGCCGGCCACGCCGGACAGCACCGCGCCAATCGCGAAGCCGGCCGCCGTCATCCAACTTCGCAGCCCCAGGCCGACGGCGAGGAACAGCACGACGCCGACCGCCGCGATGGTGGTATACTGCCGCTTCAGGTAGGCATCGGCGCCCTCCTGAATCGCGGCCGCGATCTGCTGCATGCGCGCATTGCCTGAGGGCTGCGCGATGATCCAGCGGGCTGACACGATGCCGTAGAGGATGGCGACCGTGGCGCAGGCGAGCGCAAGAACGAGAGCGTACTGCTCGAGCACGTGGTGTCCGGATTGTTATGGATGAGTCCGACTGATGGCGTTTTCTGGGATAACCCGGAAAAGTCGCGAAACCTCTGTCTTTCAGCCAGCCCCCCATGGGCGCGACTCGCGGTCAGCGCACCCCACGCGCACGCAGCAAGACGCGCACGGTGTCCACGGGCAGCGGCGTCGATCGCCCGGCACGGCTCTGCACCGGCGTCGCCATCAGCAGCGCGTTGTAGAGCGCCTCTTCCGTAGCCTCCGTCACCGCCTGAAAGAGCGCCGACATCGCATCGTTTCCCAACTCCTGCACCGCGGCGACGGTGGACTCCGGATTCCGCCGCACGGCCGGTGAGGTTGAGAACGCGATGACGTAGTCGCCACTGCCGTTCGAGGCACTCGATCCCGTGCGCGCCAGCCCCATCACCGCTCGCGCTGCCAGCCGTTCGAGATTGCGGGCGAGGATCGGCGCGTCGGTGGCGATCACAATCATGCACGAACCGTCGCCGCGTTCGGCCGCGGGATCACCGGGCCCTGGCGTCCCACCGCCTGGTGGGCGCGCCGACTCAAGATTTCGCTGAAACGAGTATCGACCAAGGAGCGGACCAATGGGCACGCCGGCCATTTGCAGCACGCCGCCGTAGTTGCCCTGCACGATCACGCCGATCGTGTGGCCTCCCAGCGACGCGGGCAACACACGCGACGACGTCCCGATCCCGCCCTTCCAGCCGAACATTTGCGTCCCGTGCCCGGCCCCTACACTGCCCTCCGCCACCGCGCCGGTATCGGCCGATTCGAGCGCGCGCACCACCGCCGCGCCGATGCCCGGCCGGAGTCGGGTCGCATTCAAGCCGCCGTCGTTCGTCTCCCCAACGACCGGATTGATCGAGCGCACCGAGGCATTGCCTGGTCGCTGCAGCATCCACTGCGCGAGCGCGTCACCGGCCTGCCAGATGCACAGCGTACACGTGAGCACCACCGGCGTCTCGAGTTCACCGAGTTCGCGCAGCTGCGTCACCCCGAGCAGCTTGCCGAATCCATTGCCAACGTGCAGCGCCGCCGGCACCCGATCGCGAAACAGATCGCCGCCGTGAGGCAGAATCGCGGTCACACCACTCCGCACCGAATCACCTTCGGAGAGGGTCACCTGACCGACACGAACTCCCGACACGTCGGTGATCGCATTGCGAGGCCCCGGAGCGAAGACGCCGGGGGCGAGGCCGATCGCCCGCGCGCGGGTCGGCTGGGCAGACAGTGCTGACGAGCCCACCGTGAACAGGAGGCAGGCCGCGCGGGGCCATCGGGCTGCGCCTTGCAGGCTCGGTCGCATGGAGAGTCGTCGCATGCGTGAAGGTACGGCCAGACCCGACAGGCCGCACAGGGTCAGTCGCCTTCGCTTCTCGACGAGGGACCGGAACGGCATATTCGAAGCATGTCCCACCGCCCCCTCTACGGACACCTTGCGGTCCGCCAGCGCCTCACCGCCTCGTGGCACGCGGGTCGTCTTCCCGCCAGTCTGCTGCTCATCGGTCGGCGTGGAGTGGGCAAGCAGCGATTGGCGCTCTGGTTGGCCCAACTGCTGATTTGCGATCGCGCCGGTGCGCGGCGTCTGACCGAACCCTGCGGCGACTGTCAGCAGTGCCGCTACGCCGAGCGCGGGGTGCATCCGGACATTCACTGGTTCTTCCCCCGAGCGCGTCTCAAGGACAGCGACCCGCCGGCGGAAGACATCAAGGCCGATCTTGGTGAAGCGATCGCAGAGCGTATGGCCGCGGACGGCCTGTGGGAACCGTCTTCTGGCTCGGAAGGCATTCACGTCGCCACCGTGCGGGCCCTCGTGCAGCAGGCGTCGGTTCGGCCGGCGATGGCCGCCCGCGCGGTGTTCGTGGTCGGCGACGCGGAGCGGATGGTCTCGCAGGAAGGCGCCGATCAGGCGGCAAATGCCTTCCTCAAACTGTTGGAGGAGCCGGCCGGCAGCACGACGCTGATCCTGACGAGCAGCGAACCGGGAGCGCTGCTTCCAACCATTCGTTCACGCGTGGTGACCATGCGGATCCCGCCGCTGGGTCAGGCGGATATGGAGGCGTTCCTGGCCGACGCGGCCGTCGCTCGACGACTGGCCAAGTTGTCCCGAGCGGATGCGCTCGCGAGAGCGGCCGGAGCACCGGGGGACTTGCTCGGCAGTGAGTCCACCACGGCCTCGTTCGCGACCGCGCGCCGGCTGCTGGATGCGGCGTTGTTGCCAGCCACGCCCGCCGGCGTGGCCGAGCGGGTCAAGGCCGCGGCAAAGCAGGGCGTCGCCGGCGCGCGTGGCGCATTCACTGACACGCTCGATGCGTTGACCATTCTGTTGCACGAGCGCGCGCGCACACTGGTGGTGTCCGGGCATGATGCCGACGCGCGTCGTGCCGCCGCCGCAATGATGGATGTGGAGGAGGCGAAGCGACGGGCGCAGGGCAACGTGAGTCCGCAGTTGTTGAGTGCCTCGTTGCTGGTCGCGTTGCAGCGCACGTTGCGATCGTAGCATCCAGCGGAGCGCCAACCGCGCGCTGACAGAGCGCGTGCCTCCTCGCACGCAGTGGAAAAAAAACGCGCACCGCGCGCGCACAATCGCCGCCGTTTTTGTCGTCTTTCTCGGTCAGGAGACCAACGTGAACGCAGGCAAGGAGCGGGACAAAGCACCCGATCCGGACGCCGGGAGCGCGCTTTCGCACCTGGATTCGACGGGAAATTTCCGCATGGTGGACGTCGCGGACAAGCCAATTTCGGTGCGGTCCGCGTTCGCCTCCGGGCACATCGTGATGCAGCGGGAGACGTTTAACGCCATACGGGACAACACCTTAAAGAAAGGCGATGTCATCCCGGTGGCACGACTGGCCGGAATTCAGGCAGCCAAGCGTACGGCGGACCTGATCCCCCTCTGCCACCCTTTGCCGTTGTCCGGGGTACAGGTCGTGGTTAACCTCGATGAGTCCCTTCCCGGGCTTCGGGTCGAGGGGTTCGTACGTACCACCGCCCAGACCGGGGTGGAGATGGAAGCGTTGACCGCTGTCTCCGTGGCGTTGCTGACCGTATACGACATGGCGAAGGCGATCGACCGGACGATGGTGATCTCCGAAATCGTACTGCGTGAAAAGCGCGGTGGCACGAGAGGAGACTTCATCCGCAGTCCGTGAAGCGACTGAAGCACCAGACGACAAACGAGGGACTATGCACAATACATCACCGCTGCCGTCCGATGATCGATTGAGCCTCGATGCCAAGGCGCGACGTCGCCGGATGCAGCGTCGGCATGCAAAGCGCCGCTTGACGCGTGTTGGAATGGTGGCGGGTCTCGTATTCACGGCCGCGATCCTGTTGACGCCGGACCGCCCCACCTTGGCCGTACCCGTGGGAGCGAGCGTGCCAAGCGGCATTGGGCCCGTGAATCGTGTGCCGTACAAAATCTCGGCGGCCGCTAGTTCGTCCCACGCACCGCTATTTCGTCCGGCGGGCGAAGTGTTGAACCGCAAGGCGACGCCGCCCACCGCCCTGCCATTCGCCACCGATCCGCGCGAGATCGAGCGCCAGGAGTCGCTCAGCCGCTGGCATCGCATCTATACCTATTCGACCAAATACCGGATCAAGCCGGAGTTGGCGCGAAAGGTCTACGATGCGGCCATTACCGCCGGCATCGAGCCCGAGTTGGGCTTTCGTCTGGTTCGCGTGGAGAGTGTGTTCAAGCCCGATGCCGTCAGCCCGGTCGGTGCCATGGGCCTGACGCAGCTCATGCTCGGCACCGCGCGGGTCTTTGAACCGTCGGTCACGCGCGAGCAGTTGCTCGATCCGGACATCAACCTGCGCATTGGCTTCAAGTACCTGCGCACCTTGATCCGCGAGTACAAGGGCAATCTCAAGCTGGCGTTGCTCGTGTACAACCGCGGGCCCACCGCCGTGCAGAATGCCATCAGCATGGGCCTCGACCCGACGAACGGATACGAGAGCGTGGTGATGCGCGGCTATCGCGGCCGCGGCGTGCTCGACTAGGGTCAGCCGCGCGGCTTTCGGGCCGTAGACGCCTTTGCCGCGCCCTTCTTGACGGCTGAGGACTTGGCGGTCGAGTTCTTGGCCGTCGGTTTCTTGGCCGTCGACTTCTTGGCCGTCGACTTCTTGGCCGTCGACTTCTTCGCGGTCGACTTCGTGGCGGTGGATTTCTTCGCCGAGGAGGATTTTGCCGCCGTCGTTCGCGACGAGGCGCTTCGACTCTTCGCGCCACTCGAACGGCTGGCTGAACCCGACACGCGAAGCGTCTGGCCGGCGATGACCCGCGTGCCGCGCAAGCCATTCAGCGACTGCACGCGGGCGACGCTGACACCATAGCGCCGAGCAATACCCCCCAGGGTCTCACCACGACGCACGACGTGGACGCCGCTCCTTGCCAGCGACGAACCCGAGCCGCCACCGTACCGTTCGATGGCCGGATCGGGGACGTCACGGGCGTACGCAAACACCGACGCCGATGGAATGCGCACCGACTGTCCCGTGACGAGTCGTCCGCTCTTGCTCGTCCGCAGCGACGGATTGAACCAGCGCAGTTGCTTCAGCGTGACACCCTCACGCTTGGCGAGCGCCGCTGCCGTCGTACCAGACCCCGTCACACGCACGATGCGATACCCCAACGTTTCGCCAGCGGGCATCGTGTCGAGGTAGGCCGCCGCGCGTTCTGCTGAACCGGTCGGGATCCGTACCCACACGGCGGCATCAGGCGGAACGATCCCCCGCAAGATCGCCGGATTCAGGTCCCGCATCTCGGCGCTCGTTGCCCCGACGGCTTCTGCCACCACAGAGAGACTCGTGCCGGCGGGTACGCGCACGGAGTCGTACGAATAGGGCGCCACGGAGTCGACCACGATGCCATAGCGCATCGGGGTCTTGGCAACCAAAGCGGCCGCGATCAATTGCGGCACATAGTTCTTGGTTTCCGCGCGAAGGTAGTCCTGCTCGGCCAGCGCGAAGAAACGATCCTCGCCTTCAGAGCCCTCCATCTCCCCAGCAAAACGCGTCAGGCCGCGTGCGACACGACCCGGGCCGCCGTTGTAGGCCGCCGCCGCCAGATACAACGAGCCGAACTGCTTCTGCAAGTCGCCCAGAAACCGTATGGCGCCGTCGGTGGCGCGAGCCGGATCACGACGTTCATCCATCCACCAGTCGACGCGCATCCCGACGCCGCGCGCAGTACCACTCATGAACTGCCACATCCCCACGGCGGCAGCGCGCGAGTACGCATGCGGATCGTAACCACTCTCGATCAGTGCCAGGTACGTCAGATCCTCGGGCATCCCGCTGGCCCGCAACTTCTCACGGATCATCGGCTCGTACCGCGACCCGCGCGACAAGCGCGCCGCAAACCGATCGCGTCCGTCGGTTGAAAACAACCGGACGTAGTGCGCCACCCGATCGTGTGTCTCGTACGAGCGCACGTCCAAGTCCCACAGCGGCGCCTCCTCGGCACTCGCGGCCGAATCCACACGCAGGGCGGCCGAGTCACCGAACACTGAGACGACGGCCCGTGCCAGGTCTTCGTCGCTCGCAACCGGCGGGGCGATGCGCGCGATTGAGTCCCGCACACGAGTGGTCGCCGAAGGCGTCTCTGCCACACCTGGCGCGCGAGCAGCGCCGGCCGGCACCGAGCCACCCGCCGTGCCCGGCATACCGCTCGCCGGTATCGCACCGACCGGCATTGTGCCAACCGCCGCCGAACGACACGCGGCGAGGCTGGCAACGCAGCCGAGAAGGAGAGACGGAAGTCTTCGCACGATGTTCACCCCGAAATACTACCGGTTCCGTCCGCCCACCGACACCACCATGGATGACAAGAGTCACCCGCTCCGGCGTGTCCGCGGGGCCGGGCGCTCACACCGCCTTAGGCGACGAGTCGAGCGAGCAGGGGCGCTGCGATGCGGTTGATTGCGTGCAACGTGGCGCGCGCGGTACCGGACAGGAGATCATCCTCGGCCGTGGCGGCGCCGACGATACGGCTGGTTTGGCCCTCACAGTGCGCCAGCACGGCGACCACCACGATGCTCGTGTCGAAGGCGCGGAGTGGCTTGACGCCGATCAGTTCGAGCTGGAGGGCCCCACAGGTGGCCTGCACGACGGCATCGAGCGTGGCCAGCGAGGCCAGCCGAAGGTCGCCACCGGGACAGGTGGTGCCCTCTTGAAGCCCGACCGTGCGTCGACCCACGCCCGGCCCCTCGCACTCGACCAGCGCGCGCGTGATGGCACCGCGGTCGTGCTCCACTCGACACCCAACCAGGCGAAGCCGCACATGCGGTTCGATCTGGTCGAGATTGGCGTCAAGCGAAGCGAGTGAGAAAATGGCCGGAAGGGCCATGCTGTGGGCCGAGTCGTCGATGCGAGGGAGGAGGAAGGTTCCTCAGGGGTGACGAGTGCCCGGCACGGACGTCACGGGGCCCAGGCGGCTTAGTGATTTCAATCACCAAGTTGCCAGCATGCCGTACGCCGTCAGCAGCGCAATTCCCTGCCCGACCAGCACGTCCCCCGGGTAGTGCACGGCTAGCACAACGCGTGAAAGCCCAACGAGCATCGCCAGCATGAGCAGGGGAATACCGAACGTTGGAAACGCCCATGCGTACACGGCAGCGACCGCCATGGCGGCACAGGAGTGCCCACTGGGAAACGAGAATCGATCGGGTACCGCGATCAGGGCCTCGAAGCCCAGTTGTTCCGATGGGCGAGGACGCACGGCAAAGCGCTTCACCACGTGGACCAGGACATGGGACGCTCCCAACACCAGGAGCGCGCGCCACGCGATCGAGAACGAGACGGTCGGCAGCAACAACGACGCGAGACAGACACCGATCGAACCTCGCGCACCGCCCAGGTGCGTGATGGCCGTCCATCCGCGCCGGGCGGTGTTCGTGCGATGCGCGCCGAGCGCCAGTCGGGCAAACAGCGCGCGGTCACGCGCATCGAGTCGAGCCAACAGTGGTGGCGTCATTACACGATAACGTCGCGCCCCCGTGTTGCGTCGTCGCGAAGAGGGCGCAACGATGCGGTAACGCACTGCGGCCCACGCACTGCGGCCCGCGCACTGCGGTGGACGCGCTCCGGCGCGTGTTACGGCATCGCCTGCAGCAGTTCGACGCGACCCAGCAATTCGACCCGTGGATCTGCGGTCAACGACTCGATGTCGCGCACACCGGTGAGTGGAACGAGCAGACTCTGCGAGGTCTGTGCGGCAACGCTGATGCGCACGTCCTTCGTGGTGCCGTTGGCCTGCCGAACGCGCAGCGTCAGCGGCACTGCGAAAGGCGGAAACATCGCGCCCTGCATGATCTGCAGCGCCAGCGTCCCGGTTTCCGGACGCCAGTTCCACGTGATCGTGAGCGCGGCCCACCCCGGTCGATGCAGCCACTGCCCGAAGAAGTCGGCGAGGGAGGTGCCACTGCGACGTTCGGCGGCACGACGGAAGTCGTCTGTGGTCGCGGTGCCATGCCGATGCGTGCGTTGATAGTCGCGCAACGCGCCGAAGAACGCGGCATCGCCGATACGCGCGCGCAGCATGTGCAGCACGAACCCGCCCTTCTGGTAGCTGTTCGCGTTCAGCAGCGTGAGTGGCGTCTCCGCACCGACCGAATCGACAACCGGACGACTGGCGACCACGGGTGCCGCGAGAATCTCGGCGCGAATGCGCCGCATGTCGTCCAGGTACGCCGAGTCGCCGCGCGTACGCTGCGTGTAGGCGGCGGCCAGGAAGGTCGCGAACCCTTCGGAGAGCCACAAATCGGCCCATCGGCGCGGCGTCACCGCATCGCCGAACCACTGGTGTGCGGTTTCGTGCGCGATCAACGACGTGCCAACGCTCCCGCTGCGAAACGCCTGATCGGAGTAGAAGATCGCCGAAGCATTCTCCATGCCGCCAAATCGCGTGGCGGATTGGACGTGAGACAGCCGGGGATACGGGAAGGCGCCCAACCAGTCGGCGAAGGTCGTCACGATGCGACCCGCCTCGCGAAAGTTGCCTGGCATGGTGGGCACTTCGGGCGGGAACGTCCACACCGATTGTGGTACACACCCACCGTCCGCCGCACGTCCACAGGCCGTGCGTCCCAGCGTGTGCTCGCGCAGGCTGGCCACGCCCACGACCATCAGATACGTGGGAATGGGTTGCGTCAGCACAAATCGGGTGGTGGCCAGGCGCTCCTCGCCGACGCGCACGGCGTGCAGCC
>CAZMGX010000175.1:6791-9726 GCA_964565915.1 uncultured Gemmatimonas sp. | reverse complement strand
AGATCCCATCAACACAAATCTTCCTCGATGTCCGTCCGAAAATCGGTCAGTTGTCAGCTAGGTGACCGATTATCGGTCGCCTGAGTTTCGGTCATAACGAGTACTTGCGGATCTTCTCGAGGAGGGTCGAACGGGCGATGCCCAGGGCGCGGGCGGCGTGTGTGCGATTGCCGTCGGCCGCGGCCAGCGCTCGTCTGATCGTGTCGCGTTCGACATCGGCCATAGATGCGGCGACGCTGCCGGTGGCGACCGGTTGGGCAGACGTCGTTTCGGAGCGTTCGTCGGACAGGCCGAGGTGTACCTGACGAATGGGGGCACCGTCGGCGAGGATGGCGGCGCGCCACATCGTGTTCTTGAGCTCGCGCACATTGCCCGGCCAACGATACGCCAACAGAACCGGCACGGCCGAGGGATCGATCCGAGCGCCTTGCGGAAGGAACGACTGCGCCAATGGAACGATGTCGTCGACGCGCGCGCGCAGGGGTGGCAGCGTGATCGTCAGCACCTGCAATCGATAGTACAGATCGGCGCGAAAGCGCTGCTCAGCGACGGCATCGGCAAGCGGTTGGTGCGTGGCGACGACCACTCGCGCGTTGGAGCGGAGCACGGTGGTGCCTCCCATGCGGCGGAACGTCCGCTCTTCGAGCACCTTGAGGAAGCGCGGCTGGACTTCCACCGCCATCTCGGCCACTTCGTCCAGAAAGACCGTACCGCCGCCGGCCACTTCGAGCAATCCGCGCTTGGCTTGCCGGGCATCAGTGAACGCGCCACGTTCGTATCCGAACAAATCACTTTCGAAGAAAGTCGCCGACAACGTGGCGCAATTGATCTCGACGAAGGGCATACTGTTCCGCGACGAACGATCGTGGATCTCTCGCGCCACGAACCCCTTGCCGGTGCCCGTTTCGCCCTGCAAGAGTACAGGCGCGTCGGCATTGCGGGCGGCCAGGTCGATCAGCTCGGCCAGCGTGGGGTCGAAGGTGTCGCGGACTCCGCGGTCTTCGCGCCGGGTTTGTGCCCGCAACAGCGCCAGCTCCTGGCGGAGCTTTCCCGGGGCGGCCGCTCGCTGCACCGCGGCGGTCAGCGCCTCGAGGTCGACGGGCTTCTCCAGCACGTCTGCGGCGCCGCGATGCATTGCCGCAACGGCGGTTCGCACGTCGGCGTACCCGGTCAGGACGATAACGGCCACGTCCGCGTCGTCCGCACGCAGGGCGTCGAGTGTGGTCATTCCGTCGGCGTCCGGCAGTCGCAGGTCGAGCAGGACCACGTCGGGTGCGTGTTCCTGAGCGAGCTGCCGTCCAGCACTCGCTGTGGCGGCGCCGCGCGCCGTAAAGCCGAAGGTCTCGAAGTACTCGACCAGCGTCGACCGAATCGAGTCGTCGTCGTCAACGACGAGCACCGAGAGTGTCATTATCGCGGCGCTCCGACGGCGGAGCGAACGAGCGTGGCGTCGCGGTTCACGGCGAGGTGGTCGCCGGCAAGGTCAGCGTGACGGTGGTACCGCTTTCGGGGACACTGTCGATCGCAATGCCGCCCCCGTGTTCGTCCATGATGCGCTGGCACAGCGCCAAGCCGATCCCGGTCCCGCCCGTCTTGGTCGAGAAGAAGAACTCGAACACGTGTGGCAGCACTTCCGGGGGAATTGCCGGGCCTCCGTTGGTCAGCCGGCACCGCCAGCCGCCGTTTGCCGATGCCTGTGAGACGAGAAGGAGCTCGCTGCGCTCCGGGGCGGCGTCACACGCGTTGACCAGGATGTTCCGCAGGACTTGTCCGAGCTGTTCCGGATCGAGCAAACACCGCACAGGCTGGGTCGGCCCGCTCCGCCGCAGCTGGAGCTGCTTGCCTTCCAGTCGCGCGCGTTCTCCCTCGAGGATGTCGTCCCAGATCAACTCGGGGTCGCCGGGCACCAAGTGCGCGGCATTCGGCCGGCCAAAGTCGAGCAGGGAGGTCACCATCCGATTCAGGCGCTCCACTTCGCGAAGGATGCGCCCGACGTTCTTGTCGACGACGGGATCTTCGCGTGAACGGAACCGGAGGAGCTGGGCCGCCGAGGAGATGCCGAACAGCGGGTTGCGGAGTTCATGGGCGACGCCAGCGGCCACCTCGCCGATCGCCTCGAGTCGACGCTTCTGCTCTACCCGCCGAACGAGCCACGCCCGTTCGATGGCCACCGCCGTTTGTGCCGCGATGACGGCCAGCACCCGCTCCGCCTCCTCGAGCATCTGCTCTGACTCGATCGGCTCCGCACACAACGTGATGGCCCCCAGCACCCCTTCCGTGCTGATCAGCGGCGCCGTGATCTCCAAGCCCGCCGACGAGTGCTCTCGTACGACGTGTCCCGTCGCAAGCGCCTCCAACCATGTCCTCGTCAGGCGCTTCTCGAGCGGTCCGGCAGAAGGACTGTCGTCGTACCCTTGCTGATGATTGATGCGAAACTCGGCCGTCTCGTCATCGGCGATGGCAATGACAAAACCGGTCGACGGGACGGCTCGTCGCAACTGCTGGGCGACCTCTTCGTACACGCGGTCCAGCGAGATCGCCTCCGCGAGTGCGATCCCCGTGTTGATGAGCGCTTCCCGCGACCGGTGACTGGGCGTGATGTCCACGGTGGAGAAGACGAAACCGGAGACCTCGTCCTGCTCGAACAACGGGGTCACCTGCATGAGAAACACCCGTTCTTCCGTCGGAGAGTTGCACGGAAATTCCCAGCGCACGACGGGCACCCGGCGCTCGCGAAGCAGCGTCATGGCGCGCTGGACCTGATCGCGGGAGACGTCATCGACCACACTCTCGAATACCGAGCAGCCCACGATCGCCGGCTCCGGCGCGATGGCCGGGGCTCCATTCTCCTCGGCAAACTGCGACCAGGCACGATTGGCGGCGGTGATGCGCCCTTTGGCGTCAAAATCCTTGGCGTAACGATCCATCACCTGAC
>CAZMGX010000175.1:0-6781 GCA_964565915.1 uncultured Gemmatimonas sp. | reverse complement strand
GGTGATGCGCCCTTCGAGATCGACCGACCAGATGGTCATCGGCAGGGCATCGAGGAGCCGGCGCGAAAACGGTGGCGTATCGAGGGTCAGCGTCTGCACAACTCACTCATGGTCTGGAAGGCGATGCCTGATAACGAACAAGGGCGCGGATCAGTCCGCGCCCCTGTTCCGACTTCGGTGACGCATTGAACTAACGACGGCCACCTTTCTTGGCCGACTTCTTCGCCGGCGCTTTCTTGGCTGTCGCTTTCTTGGCCGGCGCTTTCTTGGCCGGCGCTTTCTTGGCGGGTGCCGCCTTCTTGGCCGGTGCCGCCTTCTTGGCGGGCGCGGCCTTCTTGGCGGGTGCCGCCTTCTTGGCGGGTGCGGCCTTCTTGGCCGGTGCCGCCTTCTTGGCGGGCGCGGCCTTCTTGGCCGGTGCCGCCTTCTTGGCGGGCGCCGCCTTCTTGGCGGGTGCGGCCTTCTTGGCCGGCGCCGCCTTCTTGGCCGGCGCGGCCGCTACCGGTGCGGCTTTGGGCGCTGCCGGAGCCTTCGCAGCGGGTTCTTTCGCCGGCGCCTTGGGGGCCTTGGGCGCTTTGGGGGCTTTCGGTGCTTCCGCCTTCGGCGCCTCCGGTTCGGGTGCCGGAGCCGGCGGTGCGGCGGGCGCTTCTGCTTTCGGCGCGGGCGGCGCCTTGGGTTTCGGCGCGGGCTTGGGCGCGCCGGGATTCTTCGGCGGACGTCCGGGACCACGACGAACGATCGGGCGACCGAACAGGTCGTCCTCGTCATCCTCGTCGTCGATCACTTCGTCTTCGAAGCCGTCGTCGTCCTCGTCGTCGTCGTCCTCGTCGTCGTCTTCGGCGCTGTCCCAGAGACTGTCGCTGTCGTCCGACGGCATCCCGTAGCCATCGTCTTCCTCGTCGTCGTCGTACGACGAGCCGCCGTACCCGCCGAGATCGTCCATCTCATCGTCACGATCGATGAACTTGAGCTCTTCTGCCATCTCGTCGTCACGCGGCATCGCTGCCTCCTCCACTGGTGTATACCTGGTTTCCACAGCTGTCTGCCGCGGAGCGCCTGATCGCCCGTTCACGGGGGAATTCCCGGGAGTCGCCGCGATCGTGGCCGGTCGAAAGTCCTGCCCCAACGGCCTGCGCCGATGGTGATGCACCTACGGTTACTCCTAGTACATGGAGTTACCCTCCACGTCAAGCGCATCGGCTCCGCGAAGTGAACATCCGCACCCGAATTGCCGGAATTCAGCCCACGCGGGGCAGGTTGGGCAGGTCGCGGCGGCGGATCACCGTGCTGAGCGCCTCGTAGACACGCGGCTCGAGCAGACGACCCGCCTGTGTACGCAGGTAGTCCAACGTCGTGGCGGCGGTGAGCGGCTCGCGATAGGCGCGCTTCGACGTCAGCGCATCAAACGCATCCGCTGCGGTCAGGATCCGACCGCCGAGCGTGATGGCGTCACCCTTCAACCCTCGGGGATACCCCCCGCCGTCCCAGTGCTCGTGATGGTCGTGGATGTACGCCAGGGACTCCCCGAGATGGCGCAAGGGTGACAGGATCTCCATCCCGATGCGGACGTGGTCCTGCACGTGAATGAACTCCGATTCGGTGAGCGGGCCGGCCTTGTTCAGGATGGACTCCCGGATTCCGATCTTGCCGACATCGTGCAATCGTCCGGCCACCCGCACCTGATCGACGCGGTCTTCGGTCAGTCCCAACTCTTCGGCAATGGCCGCCGACAGCTCGGCGACCCGATGGGAGTGGCCACGCAGGTACACATCCTTGGCTTCCATCGCATTGATGAGCGTTTCCGCGACGCTCACCGTGAGTGTCCGCAGCGCGGACTTTTCGCGTTCGAGATCCTCGGTCCGGGCGGCGACGGCCTCGCGAATCAGTCGGTCGACCGCGCGCCGCTCCATGGTTTGCGTGCGACGCGTGAGTGCCCGTTCGACGGCCGCGCGCAGGTCCTCCAACTCGACCGGCTTGATGAGGTAGTCGAATGCCCCGGACGACAGCGCATCCGTTGCCGACGCCGCGTCGTTCACGGCGGTGAGCATGACAATCGCTAGGTCGGGATTGATGCTGAGCGCGCGGGGAACGATGTCCAGTCCGGTGAGTCCCGGCATGCGGAGATCGCACAACATGAGTGCATAGCGCTCTCGCGCGAGGGCATCGAGCGCGAGCGTCCCGGACTCTGCCGTCTCGACCTCGAATCCTCGTGAGCGCAGGAACCGGCTGAGCGCCAGCCGGATGGTCGACTCGTCGTCGACCACCAGAATGCGGCGTAGCGCGTCGTCGGCCAGCACGGCGGCCGCACGATCGATGGCCAGCAACGGGTCCTGCGGTGAATCAGCGCTCATCGCGAGACCGGAGCGTCTGGGGTGGCGATCGAGGATGTGGTGTTCGTCGCGGGGGGCGACGGGACCGCGTCCGCCGTCGGCAGCGAGACCACGACCGTGGTTCCGACTCCCGGCTCGGACTGCACGTCAATGGTACCCCCGTGCGCCTGTACGATGCCATAGCTCACGCTGAGGCCGAGGCCGGTTCCGCTTCCGTTTGGTGTGCCGGAGAAAAATGGCTCGAACGCACGACGCCGCACTTCAGGTGGCATGCCGCGGCCCGTATCCGTGACGGCGACCCGTACCAGTTGACCGGACGACGTGGTCTGGACCGTCAGGATGCGCACGGCGGACGCCTCCATGGCGTGCTCCGCGTTGCTGATGAGGTTGAGGAACACCTGCTGCAGCTTTTGCATGTCTCCAGAGACGTGCGTCGGGTTTCCATCGTTGACAAGCTGGACGCGAATGCCGGCGTGCCGGAGTGAATACGCGCGCAAGCGCAGCGTTTGTTCAATCAGCTCACCAAGCGCCACGGAGACAATGCGTGGTTCGTGCTTTCGCGCAAAGAGGAGCAGGTCACGGATCACATCCTTTGCGCGATCGCTCTCCTGCTTGATCAGCTGCACCGATTCCTGCTGCGTGGGCGAGAGCGTCTCTTCCAGCAGCATCTGCGCAAAGGCCGAGATGCCGGTCAGTGGATTGTTGATCTCGTGTGCGACGCCGGCGACCAGCTCTCCCACGGCAATCATCTTTTCCGTCTGCCGCAACTGCTCTTCCAGTCGTCGGTCGGTCGTGACATTGCGCACACTGACGACCTGCCCGAGTACGTCGTCGCCTTCCTGCGCCATCAGGGGACTGACCGTCACGGTGGCGGGGAATTCGCTGCCGTCCCGACGTCGATGGACATGCTGCACGAGGCTCATGCCGGCTTCGACGAACCCGTCGGAGATTCGTCGGCTGCGGCGCGGGTCCACACCCACGACGAGGTCGTCGAACTGCATGTCCATCAGCTCGACCTGGGCCCAGCCATACTCCCGCGCGGCCGCCGGGTTGGCGTACCTGACGCCGACGCGATCCAGGATGAAGATGGGATGATCGATGGTGGTCAGCGCAGTGGCCAGCAGGTGTTCGCGCTCCCGGCCCTGTCGTTCATCCTCGTCGAGGAGCAGGGCCTCGAGGGCGAGCGCGAGGGATGTCGACAGCCGATCGAGCGTGACCCGATCACGACGCGCCAGTGGTACGGATCGTGGGGCCGCCACGAGCAGCGCACCCAGTTGGCGTGAGCGCGCCGCAAGCGGCACAAGAAAGCCCCACTCGTCCGGCATCACCGGGCGATCGTCCGCCTCCATCAGCTCGCGCAAGCTGGTCAATTCGCGAGGACGGCCGTCGGGGGCGAGTCCGTTCAGTCCGAGTGCGCCACCGACACGTCGTCCCTGCAGGACGTCGAGCATGCCGCTCGTTGCCACGTACTCGATGCTGCCATCGCGGCCGCGTGACACGGCGATCGCTTTGCCGATCGATGGGACGAACCGATCAAGTACCTGCAGCAACTCGGTTGCACCTTCCGCCGTGTTTCGGGCGTGCAGCGCAACACGCGCCAACTCCGCGGCCCCTTCCGCACGCTGCCGCTGGAATTCCTGCAGCGTGAACAACCGCGACGTTTCGAGTGCGGATCCGGCTTGTCGCGCCAGAATGCTCAGCAGATCGAGATCCTGCAGATCGAATGCGTCGGACCCCTCGGCGGTCAGTCGGAGTACGCCGGCGGTGCGGCTACCGTAGCGCACCGCTGCACACATTTCGACCGCCCTGGCGGGCAAGGCGCCGCAAGGTTCGAGATGCACGACGAGGCGAGAGACACCGGTCCGCAACGTCTCTCGGGCAAGGGCCAACTCGAGGTCGGTTCCGTCGGGGGCGTCAGCCTGACGGACGCCGGCCTTGGCCCGCAGCACGCGCGACAGCCCGGTCGCCGTGCTGGCCAGCACATCACAGGTGGCCTGCGGAATCACACTCTGGATGGCTTCGGCGATCGCGGTCGGCAGCGCGTCTTCGTTGGACACATGCGAGAGTTGCTGCATTGCCCGGGTCATCGCGCCAAGCCGGTCGGCGCGGCGCTGAAGCTCGGCGAAGTGGCTGAGGTTTCGATAGGCGATCGCCACCTGGGTGGCGACACTCTGCAGCAACTGGCGATCGTGGTCATCAAACGCTTGCGGCGTGACGTATCGCACGGTGAGCAACCCACGCGGCTCTCCGTCGAACACGAGCGGAAGGAGCGCCACCGCGCCGATGTCGGTCGCGAACATGCCCGGCGCGATGCCGGTGTCCACGGACCCGCGATCCCGGGCGAGGTCGCCCAGGAAGTGCGGTGTCGTGGAAGAGACCGCGTCGCCAAGGATCGACTGGAAAAACAGCGAGGCGACACGCGTGCCGTCGACATGTCCGACCCCCGCCTGATGGTCGAGTCGGATGGTGCGAAGCCGCGGGTCGGCCTCATAGAGGCCGAACCCGTCGGCCTGGAACTCGTTCCTGAGAATGTCCGCAATACACTGGAAAACGCGCTCGCGCGTCATCGCGTCGGCCAGGGCCCGCGCGGCGCGCGCCACCACGGCGTAGTGTCGAGCCGCCGTGCCCAGCGGTTCGTCGACGTCGGGGCCGATCAGGTCACCGCGTTGCGACGGCGGTGCGGGCGGACCAAGCGGTGTGGTCACATGGGACGGCGTGCTTCCTCGACGGCGCGGTCGATCTCGGCACGATGGTTGAGGTAGTCCTCATTGCTGGTCGCGAGTTCCTTGGCCAGCGCAGCGAGCAATCGCGCGTCGAAAGCTTTCGCCGCGCTCGTGTTCTTCTCGAGCCGCGCTGCGCGGGCGGCCAGCAGAAGTCCCAACAACGAATTCGGGCTGGCCGTCAGAATCGTATCCGCTTGCGCCTTGGCGATCTCGCCGGCGCCGACCACTTCGGCCACCCGGCCGAAGTGGTAGCGCTCGTCGAGGGTGGGCTTCTCCAGCATTTCGTGCGCTGCGAGCACCATCGGCGCGAAGGTGGCCACCGAGTCGACCTTACCGGCCTCGGCGTACTCCATCACGCGCACGTACAGCCGGCTAGCCCGCTCGGACGGCGTCATGCTGGCAATGTCGGGCGCCGGCCCGCTGCCCCCACCGGCAAACGGCGCGACGGGCCCCGCCGCCTGACCGTCAATGGCGGACGTTGGGAGAGAATTGGCGGAGCCGTCGACCGACGACCCCTTGGCCTTCCCGAAATTGCGGCCGGCGAACATGGCCACGAGCGCCAGCAGCGCCAGAAAGGCCACACCCCACGGCAGGACGCTCGCGGCCGACGAGGCCGGTGCGCGAAGCACGGGGGCACCCTGACCAGCCGGTGTGCCGCAGCGATGACAGAAACGGGCGCCGGCTGAGAGCGAGGCGCCGCAGGCGGCGCAGAATCCCGCGCCGGAGGATGGGGCTCCAGCCCCGGTCTTGGAGGTAGAAGTCATGACCTGCGAATAGTACCGGGCCGCGAAGCCGATCGGTACGGGAGCCTCGGCCGCGATCATATGCCGATGCCACGGGGTCGCTACAATTCGACATCCTCACCTTCCTCCAGCTTCTGTGCCAGCTCCCAGCCGATCCCCGGTTCCATCCGACCTGAGCGGTGCCACGGCCGTCGATATTCTCGAGCTGGCCGAGGCGCAGCAGGTGCGCTTTCTCCGCCTGCAGTTCACGGACATTCTCGGCGTCATAAAGAACGTCGAGATCCCGTCGTCGCAGTTCAGGAAGGCGTTGCAGGGCGACATCATGTTCGATGGGTCGAGCATCGAGGGCTTCGTGCGCGTCGAAGAATCGGACATGCTGTTGGCGCCGGATCTCAGCACGTTCCAGATCTTTCCGTGGGGTGATCCGTCGGCGCGTGTGGCGCGCGTGATTTGCGACGTCAACATGCCCGACGGGACCCCATTTGCCGGCGACCCGCGCGGTGTGCTGAAGCGACAGGTATCGCGGGCCGCAGAGTTGGGGTTCGTGATGAACGCGGGGATGGAGGCGGAGTTCTTTCTGTTCAAGCCCGCGCCGGACGGCCGCCCGGCAACCGATACGCACGACGTCGGCAGCTACTTCGATCTCGCACCGATGGACCTTGGCGAGGACGCGCGCCGCGCCATCGTCGATGCGCTCGAACAGATGGGCTTCGAGGTAGAGGCGGCGCATCATGAGGTGGCGCATGGACAGCATGAGATCGATTTCCGCTATGCGGATGCGCTGCGCACGGCCGACAACATCGCGACGTTCCGTTTTGTCGTGAAGCAGGTCGCGCGTCAGTTCGGTCTCATCGCGTCGTTCATGCCGAAGCCGGTGTTCGGGCAGAACGGCAGCGGCATGCATACGCACCAGTCACTGTTTCGACTGGGACAGAATGCCTTCTGGGATCCGCAGCGCGAGTGGGCGCTCTCGAAGGTCGCCCTGCAC
>CAZMGX010000174.1:2314-9782 GCA_964565915.1 uncultured Gemmatimonas sp. | reverse complement strand
GCAGCCATCGAGGTCCCGGGCCACGCAGCGTAGTCCGTCTCGTCGCGGATGAAGGACGCGTAGCGGGGCAACGTGGACAGGATGTTGTTCCCGGGCGCCACCAGGTTGATGTGCCGTCCGGTGTTGGAGAACGATGCGCGCCGGCGGTTCTCGCCGATCGCGCCGACCGCGAGCACGTTGGCGTACGCGGCCGGCCACTCGATCGGGTTGCCCTCCTCGTACTCGTTGCCCATCGCCGCCACCACGAGCGCGCCTTCGGCCGCCAGCGCCGCGATCAGGTCCTGCTCGACCCGCGAGCGCTCGGAACCACCGAGGCTCAGGTTGACGATCCGCGCCGGCGAGTCGAGCACCGCGGCGAGCGCCTGGTTGTACGCCTCGTCGTCGAACTCCTCCTCGAGGCCGCGCGCCAACGGATCAGCGAGTCGCAGCAGATCCTCTCGTACTGGCGCTACTTCCGCGTGCATTACCACACGGTCGCTGCGGCCGCGCGCATCGCCGTCGTGACGGTCACCAATCCGCCGGTGAACGCGCTCAACGAGCGTGCACTCGACGAGTTGTGTACGGTCGTCGAACACCTGTCACGGCAGGACGACGTCCGCGCGGTCATCTTCACCGGAAGTGGGACGTCCTCGTTCGTCGCCGGCGCCGATATCCGGCAATTGCTCGAGGAAGTGCAGACGCTCGAACAGGCCTTGCCGCTGCCGAACGTGGCGCACCTGGCTTTCCGCCTCATTGAAACCATGGAGAAGCCCTGCATCGCGGCGGTAAACGGCGTCGCGTTGGGTGGCGGCATGGAGTTCGCGCTGGCGTGCCACTACCGCATTGCGGAGCCTCATGCGGTGTTTGGTCAGCCGGAGATCCGACTGAACCTCCTCCCGGGCTATGGCGGCACCCAGCGATTGACCCGACTCCTCGCGGATCGTGACGGGCACGAAGGATTTGTCACGGCGCTCGAGGTAATTCTTGGCGGGCGCCAGGTGACAGCCGACGAGGCGTTGCGGTCCGGCGTGGTCGACGAGGTCGTGAGCGGCACGGACGATGTCGTGTCGCGGGCCAGCGCCCTCGCTCGTGCGTTCATTCTCGATGAGCACTCCCCGCTCGCGCGAAAGTTTCGCGTCGTGCGCGAGCGCCGATTGGCATGGGAGCAGCCGGGAGCGATCGATCCCGCGCAGGTGTTTGCGTTGCCACCGGTGGCGCGTCTGCTGGACCAGGCTGAGCGTGTGGGACGCGCACCCGCCGCGGCGCGTGTGATCGATGCCGTGACGACCGGTTGGCGGCAGGGACTGACGGCCGGTCTTGCCCGTGAAGCACGTCTCTTCGCCGAGGCGGTCGTCGATCCCGAGGGTGGGAAGGCCGGTATTCGCGCCTTCTTCGATCGTCGGAGCGCCCCGCTCCCGACGCGGCGGCGGGTGGTATTCGACGCGGGGCAGCGCGCGGCGCTGATCGCCAACGGTGAGCTGCTGCCGGTCGGCGCGGCGTTCATCCCCGGCTTTACGCCGTTGCCGCGGTGGCAGTTCGGCTTCGGCGTGGCGCGCGATGAGCACACCGGCGCGCCCGTGCACGGACTGCCCGCCGACGTCGAACACGAGATGATCATTCCCATCGAGGAGCCGAACGCGAACGAGGCCCTCGTCTATGTCCTCGCGTCCGAGGTCAACTTCAACGACATCTGGGCCATCACCGGCATCCCGGTGTCGCCCTTCGACAATCACGATCTCGACTATCAGGTGACCGGCTCCGGTGGCATCGGGTTGGTGGCCGCACTGGGAACCGAGGCGAAGCGCGAGGGGCGGCTGCGGGTCGGTGACCTCGTGGCCATCTACTCGGGACAGAGCGAGCTGTTGTCACCGTTCGCCGCGCGCGATCCGATGTCGGCGGACTTCCGGATCCAGGGATACGAGTCGCGCAGCGGGAGTCATCAGCAATTTCTTGCGGTGCAGGCTCCGCAATTGCACGCCGTGCCGCAGGACTTGTCGCTCGAGAGCGCCGGATCGTACATCCTCAATCTGGGCACCATCGTTCGCGCGCTCTTCACCACGCTGCGACTGGAGCCCGGGAAGACGATGTTCGTGGAGGGGGCGGCAACCGGCACGGGTCTCGAGGCGCTCAAGTCGGCGGCGCGTCACGGTTGCGCCGTCACGGGCATGGTCTCCAGCGAGGAGCGGGCCGTGGTCGTGCGCCAGCATGGTGCACGCGGTGCGATCAATCGGACGGATCCCGCCATCGTCAACTGCTTCTCGAAGGTGCCAGGCGAGCCGCGTGCGCTTGCCGAGTGGGAGGCGGCGGGCGAGGCGCTGCTCGCGCAATTCCGCGCCCAACACGAGGGCCGCCTGGCCGACTACGTCGTCTCACATGCCGGAGAACAGGCGTTTCCGCGGTCCTTCCAGTTGCTGGCCGAGGGCGGGGTACTGACCTTCTATGGGGCCTCGTCCGGCTATCACTTCACCTTCGCGGGCAAGGTCGGGGCGAGTACGCCGACGGCGATGCTGCGCAAGGCGCAGCTGCGCGCGGGTGAGGCCGTCCTGATCTACTACGGCGCCGGGCTGGCGCCGGGTGACCTGGTGGATGATGCGGGTCTCGAGGCGATCGAGGCCGCCGCGGCGATCGGCGCCCGCTGCGGCGTTGCGGCGCGGTCCGACGCCCAACGTGAGTTCGTGCAGTCGCTCGGATTCGGCGATGCTGTCCGCGGCGTCTTGTCGATCGAAGAATTGCTGCGGCGTTCCGGCGGAGAATTCCTGTGGCCCGCGACCATGCCGTCACTTCCCGATGTGCGGCGCGACGCCGCCGCGTTTCGTGACGCCGTGCGCGCCTTTCAGGAGCGCACCATCAAGCCGTTCGGCTCCGCCGTCGGCAAGCTGTTGCGTTCGGCCGACAATCCCCGCGGTGCACCGGCCGTCATCGTCGAGCGCGCCGCCCACGACGCACTTGCGGTCAGTACGTCCTTGGTGCAGCCCTTCACAGGGCGGGTGGTGTATTTCGAGTCAATGGCGGCGCAGCGTTACAGCTTCTACGCGCCACAGGTGTGGACGCGGCAGCGACGCATTCTCATGCCCACGGCGAGCATCCTCGGTACCCACCTCTGCAACGCGTACGAAGTCACACGCATGAACGAGATGGTGGATGCGGGCCTGCTTGAAGTGACGCCACCCACAGTCGTGCCGTGGGATCAGTTGCCGGCGGCCCATCAGGCGATGTGGGACAACCGCCACGCCGGGGCCACGTACGTGGTGAATCATGCCTTGCCGACCCTCGGCCTGCGCACCGCAGACGAACTTTTTGAGGCCTGGGCCGCCAAGGAGATGGGCGAATGAGCACGGAACACACGGAACATGCACCGGAGGCGACCGGCCACGACGCGACCGGCCACGACGCGGGCGGTCGCGAACGTCGCCGCGCGCCGCGCGGGCGATTGGCCGGCAAAGTCGCGCTGATCACCGGCGCCGGCGGCAACATCGGCACCGAGGTTACGCGGCATTTCCTGCGCGAGGGCGCGACGGTCGTCATGGCTGGTCGCGATCGCAAGAAACTCGAAGCCGTGCGTGCCCAGATGCGCGAGGAACTGCACGTCGCGGCGTCGCGCATCCTTGTGCAGCCCATGGATGCCTCGGAGCCGGGGCAAGTCCGTGCCGCCGTCGCCGATCTGCTCACGCGAGTACCACGGATCGACGTCCTGCTCAACAATGCCGGAACGGCGGGCCCCAAGTGTCGCCTGCAGGACCTCCCGCTGCAGCCGGATGAACTGATCACTCTCAGGGAGCGCGGCATCGTCGAGACTGAAACGGTCGGCGCGGCAGCGCGGAATCTGCTGGGCTTGTCGTGGAATCTGGTGCGCGCCGTGGCACCGCATCTGCACGCGGGCGCAACCATCATCAACGTGTCGACGATATTCTCGCGCACGCAGTACTACGGCCGCATGGCCTACGTGGTCCCGAAGGCCGCGCTGAATGCGTTCTCGCGACAGCTGGCCAGCGAACTCGGTGCTCGCGGCATCCGCGTGAACACGGTCTTCCCCGGTCCCATCGAATCGCCGCGCATTCGCACGGTGTTCGCCGCGATGGATGCGCTGCGGCAGGTGACGGCCGGAAGTACGGCGACGGACTTCCTCGGCCTCATGACGCTCGCGCGGAACCCCGCGCTGGAGGTCGCGCGGAACGTGGCGCGCGACGAACCGTTGTCCGGCGCGCCCGTGGAAGCGCAACCCAGCAAGGGCTTTCCCACGGTCACCGACGTCGCCAACACGATCACCTTCCTGGCCAGCGACGAGTCCGCGGCCATCAACGCGCACAACTTCGAAGTGACGCACGGCATGGCCGTACGGCAGGAATCCCGCTCCACGTGGGTGTCGCGTCCCGAACTGCGGACGGTCGACGGCACCGGCGTGCGCGTGTTGGTGGCGGCCGGTGACCAGGTGACCGATGCCCTCGCGGTGGCTCGTGTGCAGGCCGCGTGCGGCGCGCAGGTGCGATTGACGCTCGGGTCCGTTGAAGGGGTACGGGCAGCGGAGGACGCCCTCGGTGTCGACGCCGCAGATCAGCGGATCGAAGTGTCGCTGCTCGATCGCACCCGGGTCGACACCGTCCAGTCGTTCTTCGACGACCTCGCGACGAGCGGTGTCAGCCTGCAGGGCGCGATCATCATGCCGGCGTACGGCGCCTGGCGCTTCCGCGGACCGTTCAGCACCCTGTCCGACGCCGACGTCGACGCATTCGTCGACGGAGAACTCGTGGGCATGATGGCCATCGCCCGCGCGCTCACGCGTACGTGGGGAGCGGGGAACGGACTGCGGAAGTCGCCGCGCGTCGTGTTTCTCTCGAACGGCGATGACGGCGCGGGCAACGCCTACGCCGATGTGCTCCGCGCCGCCGTGGAAGAGCTGTGCCGCGTGTGGCGTGATGAATCCGAGGAACAGCATCGCGCGGGCGAGCGACCGTTCATCGAGTGGTCCAACCAGGTGATCCGCTGGGGCAACCGCGAAGCCGAGGAAGTGCCGTTTGCGGCGGGGCAATCGGCGCGCCTCTTGTTCACGCGCCGACGCATCCGGCAGGTGAACCTCTATCTGCCGCCGTCGATCGTCGAAGCCACCGGATCGCGACGCGCCATCTTCGGATGGATGGAGTCGTTGATGGGACTTCACCTCGGCAAGGTGGCGCTCATCACCGGGGGATCGGCGGGCATCGGCGGACAGCTGGCCCGCCTGCTCGCCGTGGCCGGCGCGCGCGTCATGCTCGTCGCACGTCGCGCCGATCAACTGGACGAGATGCGCGCGGGGATCGTGCGCGAGCTTGAGGATATCGGCTACTACGGCGCGTCGGAGCGAATCGCCACGTTGGCCGACGTCGATGTGGCGGATGAGGCTTCGCTTGGCGCCGCCGTTGCGGCGACGCTCACGGCGTTTGGTCGCATCGACTATCTCGTGAACAATGCGGGTGTGGCCGGTGCCGAGCAGATGGTCGTGGACATGGGAGTGGACGCGTGGCGCTACACCTTGACCGCGAACCTCGTATCCAACTACTCGCTGATTGAAAAAGTCGTGCCGATCATGAAGCGGCAGGGCAGCGGGTACATCTTGAACGTGTCGTCGTATTTCGGCGGCGAGAAGTACGTGGCCGTGCCGTATCCGAATCGGGCCGACTATGCGGTCTCGAAGGCCGGACAGCGCGCGCTCACGGAAAATTTGGCGAGATTCGTGGGCCCGGAGATCCAGATCAACGCCATTGCCCCGGGGCCGGTGGATGGCGATCGCCTGCGCGGCGTCGGCGGCAAGCCCGGCCTGTTCGAACGACGGGGGAAACTCATCCTCGAAAATCGACGACTCAACAGCCTGTACGCGGCGGTCATGGAGTCAGTGCGCGGCGGCGTGAACGTCGGGGCCGTGCTGGATCGATTGATCATCAACGATGCGTCGGTGTTGGCGTCGGATCCCGACGTGCCGCAGCCGCTTCGCGCGTTCTGCGACAAGTTGCTGCGCACGGCACGGTCGGCTGAGGACGATGCCTCCAGCGAGCGATTCCTGATGCATCGGGCGATCGCACAGCGATTGGTGGCGCGCCTGCGGTTGGGTGGTCGCTTCCTGGCCGAACCCGACGGCGGCGCGCGGTATGATGACGAGTGGCTGGCGAAGCTGCCCGATGTCCCGGAGCCGTTCATCGCGCGTGAGGAAATCCTGCGGGAGGCTGCGAAGATCGGTGAGGGCGTACTCGGGATGTTGCACCTGCGGAACATGCCGACCGAGGTGGAAGTCGCCCTTGCGACGGTGCTCTTTCTCTCGGACCGCGCCGTCAGCGGCGAAACGTTCCAGCCGTCGGGGGGCCTGCATCAGGAGCGCACGATCACCGAACGCGAGTTGTTCGGTCGGGCGAAGCCGGAGCGTTTGGCCAAGATGCGCGGCCAGACGATCTGGCTGATCGGCGAACATCTCACGTCACATCTCGCGCGTGCCGCCCGCCTGGCGATCGAGGCCAGCAACGTCGGACGCATCATGCTGCTCACGCGCAGTGCCGAGGCCGGCCGGGAAGTGCAGTCACTGCTGCGGATCGTCCTCGGTGCCGAGCGCATCGAGTGCATCACTGTCGGCGATGATCTCGAAGGCGCCATGGATAAGGCGCTTCTCGCGGGCGGCGCGCCGGCCGCAGTGGTCTCCACGCCGTTCTCTCCGCTGCCGTCGCAGATCTTTCAGGAGAACGGATCGGCTGCACTCGACGCGGCCGGGTTTGCGCGTCTGGTCGAAGAGCATCTGACGCACCATTTCCGGGTCGCGCGAAAGGTGTCGCTGATGGATCAGGTGCGCCTGGTGCTGGTCTCGCCGGATGCCCCGGTGCGCCCATCGCACGCGGAGTTTGCCCTGGCGAATTTCGTCAAGACGACGCTGCACGCCCTCACCGCCACCCTCGGCGTCGAGAACGAGCGCCTCATCCACAACGTGCCGGTCAACCAGATCAACCTCACACGGCGCGTCCGGTCGGAGGAGCCGCGTGATCTGGCAGAGCAGGCCGAAGAACAGGAGCGGTTTGCGCATGCCGTCCTGCTGGCCAGCGCGCCGCTGCCCGACGCGGAAGACAGTCGCTATCGCGCCCGCATTTACCGCGGGCTGGCGATCACCGTGTAGCCCAGTCGAGGCAGGCGCGCCGCACAGGTCGGGGGCGCGCCGTCTGGCGTCCCCGGCTATTTTCCGGCCATGTCAGACGTCGTCGCACTTGCCTCCGAACTCCTGTCACTCGAATCCACCACCGGCCGCGAGAAGGACGCGGTCGATTTTGTCGCGCGCTGGCTGATCGCGCGCGGGTGGGACGTCGAATTGCAGGAGGTTGAACCCCAGCGCTCGAATGTGTGGGCCAGGCGTCGCGGCGGCGGCGTGACGCTCTCCACGCATCTCGACACGGTGCCCCCGTTCGTCGGCCCGAAACTCGAGGGTGATCGTCTGTACGGCCGCGGGGCATGCGACGCCAAGGGTATCGCGGCCGCCATGCTG
>CAZMGX010000174.1:0-2304 GCA_964565915.1 uncultured Gemmatimonas sp. | reverse complement strand
GAGGTGCCGCGGGACAGCTGTTGCGGTCCCCGGCGCAGCGTCTCGCCTCCGCCGACCACAAAGAGCGGGTCGACCTGCTCTTTGTGGTCGGCGAAGAGAAAGGGTCGCCCGGTGCGCGCGCGGCGAATCGATTGCCCGCCACGAGCAAGTGGCTCGTGAACGGCGAGCCGACCGAGAGCAAGCTTGCATCCGGCGGGAAGGGCGCACAGCGTGTCATCGTGCGTGTCCGCGGCCGTGAGGCACACTCTGCGTACGCGCATCTCGGTCGCAGCGCCCTCGAGCCGCTGCTCGACCTGCTGCCGCGACTGCGCACGGTACCGCTGCCCGTGGATCCGATTCTCGGTCCGACCACATACAACGTCGGGGTGCTGCGCGCGGGAACGGAGGCGAACATCGTGCCCGGCCTGGCCGAAGCCGAAATCATGGTGCGCCTCGTCGGTGACGTCGAACCCGTCCGACGGGCGTTCACGGAGTGGGCCGGCGACGATGCGGAGTTGATCTGGGGCTCGCACATCCCGGCCCAGCATTTCCACGTGATTCCCGGGTTCGATGTCGAGCCCGTGGCCTACACCAGCGACATTCCCTTGCTCGATCGATGGGGGACCCCGCTGCTGTTTGGCCCGGGTTCCATCCATGTGGCCCACACACCGATCGAGTACATCGACATCCACGAGCTCGAGGCGTCGGTCGGCGCTTATGAGCGCATCATCCGCGCGCTGCTCGCATGACGACTCCTCTCACTCGCTGGCCGGTGGCGGTGCTTGGTGCCACCGGAGCCGTTGGCCAGGCCTTCATTCGCCTGCTGGCCGATCATCCGTGGTTCGATGTGGTGGAAGTCGCTGCGTCAGAGCGCAGTGTCGGGAAAACATACCGCGAGGCCGCGCGCTGGCTCGAGGGCCAGCTGCCGTCGGGGATCGCGAACCTGACGGTCAAGGCATGCGATCCGTCGGCGGTGAGAGCGCCGCTGGTGTTCTCGGCGCTCGACTCGTCCGTCGCCGGTGAGGTCGAAGCCGCATTCGCGGCGGCGGGCCGATTGGTGCTCAGCAACGCGAAGAATTATCGCATGGCCGACGACGTCCCCCTTGTGATCCCCGAAGTGAATGGAGATCACCTGGCGTTGTTGACGCGGCAGCGGCGTGAGCGTGGCTGGCCCGGCGGCATCGTGACCAACGCCAACTGTGCCGTCACGGTCGTGGCGATGGCACTCGCGCCGCTGCATGCGGCATTCGGCGTCCGAAAGGTCTTCGTCTCGACGATGCAAGCCGTGTCCGGGGCCGGTTACCCAGGGGTACCGTCGCTCGACATCCTCGGCAACGTCATTCCGTACATCGGCGACGAGGAGCCGAAGATCGAATCGGAGCTCACGAAGTTGTTGGGTCGTTTCAACGGACAGGCCATCGAACCCGCGGCCATCGTGACCAGTGCCCACGCCAATCGCGTCGCCGTCGAACACGGACATACGGTTTGTCTGTCGGTTGGCTTCGAACGCGCGCCGACGCCCGACGAGGCGCTCCGCGTGTTGCGTGACTGGCGTGGCGTGGAGGCCGTGCGCGGATTGCCCAGTGCTCCGGTACCGGCGCTGATCGTGCGCGATGACCTGGACCGCCCGCAGCCCCGACGTGATGTCGGCGAAGGGCGCGGGATGGCGGTCACGATCGGGCGCGTGCGCCACGATCACTTGTTCGATCTGCGGCTGGTCGCCATGGCGCACAATGTCGTGCGCGGCGCGGCTGGTGGCTCCATCTTGAACGCCGAGTTGCTGGTCGCGACCGGACAACTGGCGGGGCTCGCGGGCACGTGATCGTCTGCAAGTTCGGCGGGACCTCGGTGCAGGACGCCGCGGCCATCGATCGCGTGGTCGCGATCATCCGCAGCAAGGCGTCGCACCAGCCCATTGTCGTGGTATCTGCACTCGGCGGGGCAACGAACGCGTTGTTGGAGTTGGCCCACAAGGCCGCCGCGGGCGAATTGCTGGTCAGCTTGCAGCTCATCGAGCAGCTCCGAGAGCGACACTTGCGGGAGGCCGCCGCGTTGCTGGAGGGTTCGGCCGAGGCGGATGAGATCGCGACCGAAATCAGCGCCGGCTTCGACGAACTCGCGCACCTCGCGGAAGCGTTCCGCACGCTGGGGTACCTGACGCCACGATCCCTCGATACGGTCGCCGCGGTGGGCGAGCTGCTGTCCTCGCAGATCGTCGCCGCAGCGTTTCGGCACCGCGGACTTCCCGCCGTCTTCGTCGACGCGCGCGATGTCCTCAAGACCAACGACTTCTTCACCCGTGCCGAACCCGACCTGCCGGAGATC
>CAZMGX010000173.1:0-9802 GCA_964565915.1 uncultured Gemmatimonas sp. | reverse complement strand
TCTCCAACTCCGCCGAGCGCGGCGTGGTGCTACCATCGGTGAGCGCCGGCAACCCGCCGCGCCCCTGAAGCCGGAGTCGCTCGCGGGCCTCGAGGATGGACTGCCGGAAGGCGTGTGCGTCGATGATGCCGGTAAGCTTCATCTCGCTGGACGCACCAGCCGAGTGTCCGGCCGTCTCAAACTTGATCGTGCTGAGATTGAAGTGACGGAGGATCGGCCCCTCGATGAACGTCACGTCCTGGATGTTCTCGAGCGGGATCGTCTTCTCCACCTGCACAAGAATTCCTTTGCGGTAGCGCAGCGTCTTGTCCGAGAGCTCGCACTCCAGTTTGTCGAAGTAGTGGCGCGCCCACCACTGCCCGATGCCCAGAAACCAGAGTATTGCGAGCGGGATGCCGATGATGGTGGAGGCCATCGTCAGGCCGATCGTCACCACCAGATACGGTCGGATCAACGTGTTGAAGGCCGCCCGCAGTTTGCCGGGCGCCGGTGCGTCCGGAGTGGCCGGGATGGTTACGGGATGAGCGTTCGAGCTCACGAGGTGTGCGCTCCGTTAAGGCGTGACCACGCGAATCGTGCCGTCGCCTTTGTTGATGATGAACACCCGGCCGTCGTTGGCGAGACTGAGCCGCGGGTCGACGCGCGTCGCCGGCGCCTTGCCCTGTGCTTCGTTCTTCTCGCGGACGATCGCGTGCATCGTACGCGCCGCCGTTGAGCCGGGCGTGCGGAACAGCACGCGATGGATGCCGCTGCTGCCGCCCTGCGGCAAACGCGTCAGGTCGAACCAGAACACCTCGCCGTGCACCAGCTCGCTGAACAGCACTCTGTTGCGAATGGCGCCGATGGGACCGCGATAGACCACGAGACCACTCGCAGCTGCGCGGGTGTTGGGTGCCCACAGGGCATCGGCATGCTGGAACTCGACCAGCGGATACACGGTCGATGCATTACTGCGCGGACTGGTCGTGTCGACGCCACGCTGGCCGTACTTGTAACTGCCCTCCCAGATGTTCCATCCCAGATTGTCGCCGGCTTTGATGCGGCCGATTTCCTCGACGACATTCTGGCCGATCTCGGAGTAGTACAGGTCGCCGTTGGCCGGATCCCACGCGAGGCGTTGAATGTTGCGAATGCCGTACGCGTAGATCTCGCCCATCACCCCAGGCTTCTGTCCTTTGGCAAACGGGTTGGTGGCGGGAATGCCATACTTGCCGTTGGGGCCGTTCTTTCCCAGCGGATCGATGCGGAACAACTTGCCGAATGCACTGCCCAGGTTCTGCGCGAAATTGTTGGGGTCACCGCCGCTGCCGCCGTCACCGACGCTCACATACAGCAGCCCGAAGTCTTCACTGCCTGGGCGCGCCAGCGGGTTGAAGGCGAGTGCGCCCCCGTTGTGATTGGCGTAAGGGTCCTGCCAGCGCATCAACTCGCGCGGCGGCCCGCCATCGTACGTGGCCGCGCGGGGATTCTTCGCCGTCCACTCCAGCAACACGTCGTGATCCGCAGTGGCGGCGATGCCGGGCCTGAAGTCGACGGCTTTCGTGGTGTCCTGCACGTCGGCCCACGTGTAGAACTTGCCGTACCCCGGCGTACCCGCCTGCGCGAACTGCGGATGAAACGCAAACGCCTGCAGCCCGCGCTCGCGTCCTTGCGACTGGATCGTGTTCCCCCACGCGCTGTCGTTGGCGTCGAGATACGGCGTGACCGTCTTGCCGTCGTAGCTGACGCTGAACAGGACACCGCGCATCTCGTTGACGAACAGACGCCGCGTTCCGGGTTCGTCCTGAAAGCTCATTAGCCGTGGCGCCGCACCGCCCACGTCCGGAATCGTCGCAAACTCGGCCACGTTCACGATCGCCACATTGGCCACGCTGTCGATGTCGGCCAGCGGACGCGCGGTAAAGCCGGGCGGCAACGGTTGCGGGGCGCCGCGACCCGGCGGTTGGGCCAGCAGCGGGGCCGTGGCGACGAGGGTTGCGGTCAATGCGCGGAGGGTGGCGCGGGTGTGCATGGGCATATGGTTGGAGCTCACGGGGGAAATCCTGCACGTGCCATTCTACAGCATCGCGTGCGACGTGCCCAGCAGCTCCTACCTCTTCAGGTGGAGGCGGCGAATGGCACCCACCCGTAAAATAGGGACATGAGCGCGCCTCCAGCGATCACGGTCCTGACGGTCGATGATCACCCCCTCATCCGGACAGGGCTTGCCGCGGTGATCAACGCCGAGGCCGATCTGCGCCTTATTGGCGAAGCCAAGAATGGCGAAGAGGCACTGGAGGCGTATCGTACCCTCCGCCCGGACATTGTGCTGATGGACTTGCGCATGCCGGTGATGGACGGCGTGTCGGCGATCCTTGCCATTCGTGATGAATACCCCGCAGCGCGCATCATTGCGCTGACCACCTACGAGGGTGATGAGGACATCTACCGGGCCTTGTCGGCGGGTGCGAAGGGCTATCTGCTGAAGGACATGATGCGTGCGGAGTTGCTGCAGGTGATCCGCAGTGTGTACCGGGGCATGCGGGGCATTCCACCGGTCGTCGCCGCCAAGCTGGCCGAGTATACGCCGCGCCTCGAGTTGACACCACGCGAGTTGGAGGTGCTTCAGATGGTCGCTCGCGGGCTGAGCAACCGCGAGATCGGGGAGGCCCTCGGGCGCGCCGAGAGTACGATGAAGGTGCATGTGCGCAGTATCCTGCAGAAACTCGGCACGAACGATCGCACCGAAGCGGTGACCACTGCGGTGCGACGCGGCATTCTGCGGCTGCCGTAGCGTGTTGCGCGCACTCGTGGCGATAACGGTGCTTGGCGTTGCCAGTCGCATGGCGGCGCAGTCACCGTCACGGCTCACACCAGCGCTGTCGCAGTGGCACCACACGGTGTGGAGTTACGAGGCGGCCGGGTTTGCGCCAATCGGCACCTCGATGGTGCGCAGCCCGGATGGGTATCTCTGGCTTGGTGCCGGGAGAGCGATCGCGCGATTCGACGGTGTTCGATTCACGATCTTTGACAGTACGAATACACCGGCGTTTCGTCATGCCGACGCGACAACGATGGTTCCGTCGTTCGTGGACAGGGACGGCGTGATGTGGGTTCGCGGCGACCGCCGCGCCACCTTCACGTACGACGGCAGAGGGTTCGCCTTGCGATCCTCCGTGGATCCGAAGATCGAGATCAGACCCCCGGACTACGTCGCCAAGTCACTCATCCAAGACGGTTCGGGGCGCATTTGGTGGGCGGATCGCCGGCTCATCACGTTCAAAGGTGGACAGGTCTCGCCGCCGGAGTTGCCGCCCGGCGTTCCGGATACGGGCATTGTCAAGATTGTGCGCGACACTGGGCGCGGGCTCTGGATCGGCACGGCCACGCAAGGGGTGTGGCATGTCGATGCGTCCGGTGCCCGACACTATCCGTTCGCGTTCGGCCGCATATTGCCCGAACTGCAGAGCTCCGATGGGACGCTGTGGGCCTACGCGTTGGATGGCCGTCCACAGCTCTTGCGCCTGGTGCACGGCCGATGGGCGTCCGTTGCACTGCCCGACTCGTCAAGCGCTGGGCCAGCGCTACTGGTGCAGTCTGTCGTCGAAGCGCCCGATCAATCTGTCTGGATAGCCACCAGAGGCAGGGGCGTCTTGCGATGGCGCGACGGAACCCTGGAACAGCACGATCCGTCCAACGGACTCTCCAGTGCCAACGTGCAGGCGATCTGGATTGGCGAGGACGGGGTAGTATGGCTTACGACGGACGTCGGCTTGGAGCGACTCCGCCCTACCTGGTTTTCACGTCTCGACCGCGGTGTGGGACTGTCGTTCGTTGCGGGTGCGCGTTTCGCCTTCGATCATGAGGGAGGGATGTGGATCGAGAGCGCCGCCGATCGTGCGCTTTATCGTCTGCACGGCGGAGTCGTGCACGGCGTTGATGGTCCACCGGTTGTCCGGACTTACCGTCCCACCAATGGCACGTCGTACTCGTTGCTGGGTGCCGCGCGCAGCGGCGGTATGTGGATCGCCCCCTGGGTGGACGGCGGCGGCCTGATCCACGTTCAGGCAAACGGGACATCCAGGCGAGTCCCATCGACGGCGGGACTGTCCCCGCAACGATTTGGGCTGGGCATCGAAGCGTCCGATGGCGTTCTGTGGCTGCGAGCTGGCCGAGGTGAGTTCGGTCGCCTCAAGGACGGTCGCTACGAACGCCTGTCGTTGTTCGGTCGGGAGTTTCCGAGGATGGGGGCCATGATCGAAGACGGTCGTGGACGCATCTGGCTTTCCCACGAACAACGAGACGAGGTCGCGATCGTCTCGAGCGACACGGTCATCGAGCGGCTCGGCAAGACTGGTGTGCCGGATGGCATCTACGATATGGCGCTGGAAGGTGGCGACACGGTGTGGATGCATTCGGCGGGCACACTGATTCGGTCGATCGGCGAGCGCACGCGCGTGGTGCCAACGAGTGGCGCCGATCGATTTCTCATCCGTGCGTCGCACCTCGCCGTGGGCGGCGGAAACGTGTGGCTCTACAATCGGTTTGGCTTGATGCGCCTGCCGCTCGCGGCCTTGCATCGTGCGGCCGACAACGGGCGTGACACTGTGAGCGCCCTGCCGGTCAACGCCCTCGATGGGGTGCGCGTGCCGCAGGCGCCCTCGCGTGTCGTCAATCCGATGGTGAAGGCTCCGGACGGGCGGCTGTGGATCGCGACGCCCGATGGCTATGTGGTGTCGAATCACTCAGCGGCGCCGTCACGAGCTATCGCACCGATCGCTCACGTGGAAGAAGTGACGGCGGACGGCCTGCCGATCGACATGCGGCGCTCCCCACGCATTCCGCCGACTCCCGATCGTGTGTCCTTCCGGTACACGGCCACCAGTCTCTCGCTGCCGGAGCGGGTGCACATTGAATACCGACTCGAAGGCGCCGACCGTACCTGGGTGAACGGGTCTGGCCTCGAGCGCGTGGCGACATACACGCAGCTTCGCCCTGGCTCGTATCGCTTTCACGTTCGTGCCTGGAACACTGACGACGCGACCGATACCACGCTTGCCATGATCGACGTCCGCGTCATGCGCGCGTGGTATCAGAGCTACTGGTTCTACGCCGCGTGCGCCGTACTACTGGCGACGATGAGTTATCTCGTGGCACTCACTGTCTCGCGCAACCGGAACCGACGGGAGGCCGAACGTGCTCAGCAGCGATTCACGGCGGTACTGGACGAGCGCTCGCGTATTGCCCGTGAGTTGCATGACACGTTGCTGCAGGGGTTCACGGGCATCACCCTGCATCTCGAAACCGTTCGTGGCCAGCTGGCGCAACGATCGGATCCCAGCGCCGCGTCGCTGGCCGAGATCCTGCAGTATGCCGACGGTACGTTGCGTGAGGCCCGGGAGATGGTGTGGGACATCCGGGCGCCCGAGCTGGATCGGGGACTCATCCACGCAATTGCGGCGGAAGCACATCGGGTGATGCAGGGAGATCAGGTGCGCCTCGACTTCCGCACCGCGGGACACGAGCGTCGCTTGGCTCCGGCCCTGGAGACCACGCTCCTGCGAATTGCTCGCGAGGCGGTCATGAATGCCGTCAAACACGCCGATCCGCAATCGATCACCATCATGCTCGCGTTCGAAGATCGGCAGGTGACGCTGACGATCACCGACGATGGCCGAGGCGCGGAGCCGGAGCGAGTCGAGCAGGCGCGTCCGTCGGGACATTGGGGACTGACCGGTATGCGCGAGCGTGCGACGCGGGCCGGTGGCCGGTTCCATATTCGCACCGCGCCAGGTCAGGGCATGTCGGTGTCGGCGGAGCTGCCCACGGAATAGCGGCTCCGTGCCGTCGAACGCTTGCGGGTCACACAACAGCACCACCACGTTCGACGTACTGAACGAATCGGAGGGATGTTGACGCCTAAATCGAAGCCGACGCGTCGCTCTGGTGAGCCCCTGACTTTGGGACGGCAGTTTCGTTCTATCGCGCCGGACCTCGGGGGATCAGCTTCCCCTGTTCCAACCACGCATACAGCCCTGGCCATGACCTTACTGCCTCGCGTGCTCCGGCTGCTCGCACCGCTCGCGCCACTCGTTGCCGCGGCCGACGCGTCGGCTCAGTCCACGATGTTTCGAGGTACGCCGGATCACCTCGGCGTCTACGCATCGGCTTCGCCGACACTCTCGAGTGTGGTGTGGAAGTTCCGCACGCAGGGGCGCGTCCTGTCGTCACCAGCGGTGCAGGGGGGGTGGTGTATGTCGGCAGCACCGACGGCCGACTCTACGCGATCGATCGGGCCACGGGCGTCGAGCGGTGGCGCTTTCAGACGCAGGGCCCGGTGAACTCGTCGCCAGCCGTGGTGAACGGGCTCGTGTTCGTCAGTAGTGTGGACGGCCACATCTACGCGGTCGACGCCACGACGGGTGCGCAGCGTTGGCGGTTCACGACACGCGGTGAGCGCCGCTTTACCGCGCCGGGCATTCACGGGGCGATCCCGCGGACGGAGCGGATGCCGGATCCGTTCGACGTGTTCCTGTCGTCACCGACCGTGGTGAATGGCACGGTATACATCGGCAGCGGGGATCAAGGTGTGTACGCGCTCGACGCGCGTAGCGGCGCGCTGCGTTGGCGCTTCGAGACCGGTGACGTGGTCCACGCGTCACCGGCGGTGGTGAACGGCGTGGTCTATGTGGGTAGCTGGGATCGCAATCTGTATGCGATCGATGCGCAGACCGGACGCGAGAAGTGGCGTCACACCACGGGTGGTGACACCGTGATCTACAATCAGGTGGGTCTGGCGAGTTCTCCGGCGGTGGTCGACGGCGTCGTGCTGGTGGGCGGGCGCGACGGGCGCTTCCACGCCGTCGACGCTGCGACCGGGAAGGAACGCTGGTCGCATGACAACCGCGGTGGCTGGACCATCGGATCACCCGCGGTGCGCGATGGCGTGGTGTACTTCGCGACGTCTGACGGGCGTCGTTTCAAGGCGCTCGATGTGCGCACCGGCGCATTACGTTTCGATCTCGCGAACAAGGCCATCTCGTTCTCATCGCCGGCGCTGGCGGGATCGTCGGTGTTTTATGGCACGTCCGACGGTTGGGTGCACAGCGTCGACATTCGCACGGGCGCGTTCACGGCCCACTTTCAGACGGACGGGTCGCGCGAGAACGGGGCGAAGTGGACCGATTCGACCGGTGTGATGCAGACCGGTGGCATGTATCCCGATCGTACGCTCGACGGCATGATGATCGGCGTGCGCACGATGATGACGGTGGGATCGGTGTTGTCGTCGCCGACGATCGTGGACGGCGTGTTGTATGTCGGGAGTACGGACGGGCAGCTCTACGCGATCCGGTAGTATCGCGGCGCCACACCCCGGCCTCAGTGCGCCGGTTGCTGGAGGCCCAGTCGGAGCGCCCGAACGCCGCGGGCAAAGCCGCCCTTCGGCCCGCTCGCCCCGAAGAGACCCGCCGCGCGAAGGTCAGCGAAGCCGTGGAGAAAGCTCCACGTCGCGACGGCCGCATCGGTGTCGTCCTCGGCGCCGGTGAGCGCTCCGACGATCCTCAGGACGAAGGTCCAGAGCGCCTTGCGCGCAGCCGTCGGTTGGTCAACCCATGCTGACGTGCTGGTGTCCCTCGTGATGGCCGCGTACAGCCCAGGTGACTTGGCGGCGAACTCGACATACGCCTGCGCCATCGCCTCGAACTCGGCGACGGGACCACCGCCAGCGCGACGTGCCTGCGCGGCATAGGCCTGCGCAAGGTCCAACAGCTGACCGGCTGAAGCGTCGGATACAAGGGCCAGTAAGCCATCAGCATCAATACAATATCTGTACAGTGCTGATGGTCTGACCCCCAAACGTTCCGCCACCGGTCGAACTCCCAGCGCCGGTAGTCCGTCCGACAGCGCGATTTCGACGGCCGCGGCGGCGATGATCTCGGTCGAGAGCTTGGATGGATAGGCCATGAGTGTACAACGTACACCTTGACGGACCAGCGGCAAGTGTTAAGATGTACACTGTACACCTTAACCATCCTCAGGAGCCTGCCATGATCGCCACCCCTGCTGCGCCAACCGCCGTTCCGACCGCCGTTCCGACCGCTGCAACCTGTACTCCAGGCGTCCCGTCCCGCACAGCGTCGCACGCCATCCTTCTTCGGGTCGAAGGCTTCGCCCTGCTCGTGGCCAGCGTGGCCGCATATCGCTGGACGCTCGACACCACGTCGGGTGCGTGGGGATGGTGGACCTTCGCGGCTCTCTTTCTCCTGCCTGATCTGGCGATGCTTGGCTTCCTGCGCTCACCCGCGTTGGGCAATCGGTCCTACAACCTCGCGCACACCGAATCGATTCCGGCAGCGCTCCTTGGCTTGGCCCTGCTTCTCAACAACGCGGCACTGGCGAGCGCCGCACTGATCTGGCTGGCGCACGTCGGGTTCGACCGCGCGGCCGGATATGGGCTCAAGGTTGGGCAATTCAACGCCACCCACCTGGGCGTGATCGGGAAACGCTGAGCGGTTCTGCGGCCGCGCGGCAAATCCATTCAACATGCTTACACGTTTCGGCGCTGCGTGTCCTTCGGGCAATTGGGAGTTCGTGCGACGTTGCATGGGCAGGTGACTGGTGCGATCACGCCCTCCTGTCTTGCCAACGCCCGTGTCCGATCTGACTCCCGGAGTTTCTGTGTTGCTGTCCATGAACCCTCACCTCGCGCTCGGACTGCTGCTGGCCGTCCCCGCGCTGCCTTGGCGCGCTGCAGCCGCACAGGCCATCGCGCACGAGCGCTACACGCTCTCCAACGGACTGCAGGTCATTCTCGCGGAAGATCATGCCGCGCAAGTCGTGACCGTGAACGTCTGGTACAACGTGGGATCCCGGAACGAGCGTCCCGGTCGCACCGGTTTTGCGCACCTGTTCGAACACATGATGTTCCAGGGCTCGGATCGTGTGAAGAAAGGCGACCACATGTCGCTGGTGCAGCGCGCCGGCGGTGCCGTGAACGGCTCAACCGCCGATGACCGGACGAACTACTACGAGACGCTGCCGTCGAATCGACTGAACCTCGGGCTTTGGCTCGAAGCCGACCGCATGCGCTCGCTCAAGATCACCAAGGAGAACTTCGAGAATCAGCGTGAGACCGTGAAGGAAGAGCGTCGGCTGCGCATCGACAATCAGGCGTACACGGGCGCGTACTTCAGCTCCCTGACCAGCGTATTCGACCCGGGCTCGTGTTTTGCCTACGCGCACGAGACCATCGGCTCGATGGACGACCTCAATGCCGCATCGCTGGAGGACGTGATCGATTTTCATCGCACCTACTACGGTCCGAACAACGCAACGCTGGTCGTCGCGGGTGACTTCGCGCCGGCGGAGGCGAAAGCGCTGATCCATCAGTACTTCGGCACCATCCCGAAGGGCCCGACGCCGCCGGAGGTGTCATGCCGACAGCCGTTCAACACCGGCCAGCAGCGAAGGACCATAACCGACCCCAAGGCCAACCTGTCCGTGTTCGTGCTGTGGCGGACACCCGAGTACCAGAGCAACGACTGGCCGGCCCTCGAGCTGCTGAGCACCATTCTCGGCGGCGGTGAGAGCTCGCGCATCAACCGCACCGTGGTTCGCGAAGCCAAGGCCGCCGCGACCGCGCAGGCCTTCGCCGGCGCCGGAACTCCTCGCCGCGGCCCGAACGTGTTCGGGACCATCGCTCTCGCCAATCAGGGGGTCACTCCCGATTCGATCGAAAAGCTCTTGCTGCGGGAGGTGGCACAGGTCATGAGCGGCGGGGTCACCGCCGACGAATTGACAAAGGCCAAAAACGCGTTCCGCG
>CAZMGX010000172.1:0-9927 GCA_964565915.1 uncultured Gemmatimonas sp. | reverse complement strand
CGTCCGCGAAAACGCGAATCCTCTCGCATACGGGACACGACGCGTGGGCGCAGCGGCTGCGGCGCGCGCTCGGTGTGGGCGGCGTCGAGGTGCGCGCCGATTCGCTACGGTACGTGGACTTCACCGTGCTGATCGGCCGCGACTGGAAGCCGCCGACCCAGGCGTTCCGTCCGTAGCTGCCCGCATGCGGCCGCGATATCCAACCCGCGGCTGCGTCGCACGGCGGTTTCGATCCCGCGCGCCCGCAGCGCACGCGCGAAGGCGGCGATTACGGGACCCGCGCTTGGCGTGAAGCCCATGGCGCCGCCGGGATGCAACGGGATCAGGTTGACGAACGCACGGCAGTCACGTGCCAACGCGGCCAGCTGTGCCGCATGCTCCGGCTGATCGTTCACGCCACCCAACAGCACGTACTCGAAGGTCACGCGGCGATCGAACTGCGCCGCCGCCGCGATCACCTCCGCCAGCGGATACTTGATGTTGACCGGCATCAGGGATCGGCGCAGCGCATCGCTTGGCGCGTGAATCGAGATCGCGAGCCGGAACTGTTCCGGGCGCTCGCCAAGCGCCACGATCCCCGGAAGGACACCAACGGTGGAGATGGTGATGTGCCGCGCTCCGATCCCGAGCGCTCGCGGGTCGTTGAGGAGCGTCAAGGCAGGACTGACCGCACGCCAGTTCATCATCGGCTCGCCCATCCCCATGAACACGACGTTCGTCGCGACGATGGCCGGTGACAGCATGCGCAGGGCGCGGACCTGCCCCGCAATTTCCGATGGGCGCAGGTTGCGTTGGAAGCCCATCGCGCCGGTGGCACAAAAGGCGCACTGCAGCGCGCAGCCGGCCTGCGAGGAGATGCACAACGTCATCCGCTCACCGTCGGGGATGGCCACTGTCTCGATGAGCTGCCCGTCATCGAGCCGAAAGAGAAACTTCTCGGTCCCGTCCGTCGAGGTCTGGCGCGCGGCCAGCGACAGGGTCGGAATGACAAACTGCGCCGACAACTGATCACGGAGACGACGCGGCAATTCCGTCATCGACTCGAACGAGGCCTCTGGCCGCTGCCACAAGCGCGCAAAGACCTGCGCCGCGCGATAGGCGGGTTCCCCATGCGCCGCAAACCACGTGCGCAGTCGCTCGAGCGCCGCATCGGGTTCGAGATCGAGGAGATTCTCGGGTGTATCGAGCGGTGCGGTCAGGTCGGTCATTGCAGCAGGGAGCTCAGCGTGAACTGGTACAGGGGTCCGAGACCGGTCGCACCTTCCTCGCGCGCGACACCGACCACGAAGCGCGCGTAATGCAGCGCGACACCGGATCGAATGCGCGAAACCGTCCGGCCCGAGGCGGTCGTGCGGAGATACGCGCCGCGCAAGTCGACCCGATCGAAACGCCAGGCGACGAACGGCCCCTGCTCCTTGGCACCCCGATTGACGCCATTGAAGCTGTAGCCGACCCGCGTCTCGCGATCGGTCACGCCCATCAGGCGCGCGTCGACGGCCGCCACGAACGTCGGGCGATCCTCGATCTCGCGTCCCGGTCGCCACAGAAAACTCGACACGGCGATCCGCGCGTCGCGCACGGGAAGCGAGTGCACGATGATGCCGACATCGGCGGCGATGGCATGATCCACCAGCCGGTCGGCCCGCCCCTCGCGAAAACGCGCCGACACGCCGGCCGTGAGATGGGGCAGGAGGTCCCGGGACGCCGTCAGCGACAGGAGCAGGCTGGAGTACGGGACCTCGCCGAGCGTACTGGGATCCGACTCCGTTCGGAGAATGCTGGCCACGGAGGTCCTGGCGACCGACACCCCCACGGTCGTCCCGTCCTGTCGTCGGAAGTTGGCGGCGGCCAGCTGGCCGTCAACGCTCTGGTCCGCGGCCGTCGCGAGTGAGGCGACACCCACCCGCCAACGCGCGGCCCCTCGGAGGTGACTCGACGCGGGATTCCAAAGCCCGCCGCCCGGCTCACTGGCGAGGGCGGCGGGCTCGAGCACCGCTCCAAGCGGGAACTCCCAGAGATCACGAGCAGGCACTGACTGTGCGGTGAGCGGTGTGGCCCACGCGAACGCGACAAGCCCGCACAAGAACTTGCGGCGCATGAAGTTGAGTCTAGCGGATCGCGAGGGGGCGTACAAGCAACGCAGCCGGGCCCAGGTCACCAAATTTCCTTCCACCGATGCGCTAAGTCGTGTAAATTGCCCGAGTTATCTCCTTTGTCCCCGATCATGTGCACCTCACCGACTTCCTGACGCGGTCCCGCGTAGCCGTGCCGCTGCATGCGGCGGACAAGGACGAACTGCTTTCCGCACTCGTTCGGTTGGCCGTCCCCGATTCCGTGATGCACGACGCCCTCTGTGAAGAGGTTCGCGCGCGCGAGGCGGTTTTTCCGACGGCGCTCGGAGATGGCGTCGCGCTCCCGCATGTACGGACGGCCAACGTGGAGTCGGTGCGATTGGCTGCGGGTGTGTTGGTCGAACCCTTGCCGTTCGGCGGAGCCGACGGGAATGCCGTTGACTTGTTCTTTCTCGTGCTCAGTCCGGTGAACGCGCCATCCGATCACTTGAAAGTTCTTCGAGCGCTGTCGCGATTGCTCGCGGACCCGGAAGTCGTCACCGCCTTGCGAACGGCGACATCGGTCGACGCGTTCCTGAACACGGTGCGCCAGACGGCGCCGTTCTGACCTCCGGCGCGACGCTCAACACGAGTGAACGCGCCCAGCAGTCCAGACTCTTCACCACGTTCTTCACCACGTCGTATCGCCAGGAGCTGTGTACGTGACTTTGGATGCAACCGGACCTCGGCAGGACACCATGGCCCTCGCCACCTCCATGCGCTCGGACGCCTGCGGGATGCTGCGTCGAGAGGACGTCGGGCGCACGGTTCGCCTGGGCGGTTGGGTACATCGCAGCCGAGACCTGGGCGGCCTGGTGTTCATCGACTTGCGTGACCGCATGGGTCTGGTGCAACTCGCCTTCGGGCCGGCCTGGTCGACCGCCGACGCGCTCGCCCTCGCGGCGGCCGTCGGCGTGGAGTCGGTGGTGCTCTGTGAGGGGGACGTCGTAGCGCGCGATGCGGATCGGGTGAATCCGGAGATGGATACCGGCGCCATCGAAGTGCGGGTTCACACGATGCGGGTCGTCGGACCAGCGGTCACGCCGGCGTTGCCCGTGGCGCGTGGACGCGGCGAGAAAGCGCCCGCGGAAGAGCTCCGTTTGCGCCATCGGTACCTCGATCTGCGTCGCCCGGAATTGCAGGCGAATCTCGTACTGCGGCACCGTCTGATGCAGACGACTCGCCGCTTTCTCAGTGACCGCGCGTTTCTCGAACTCGAGACGCCGATCCTCACCAAGCCGACCCCGGAAGGCGCACGGGACTACCTCGTGCCCAGTCGCGTCCACCCCGGCGAGTTCTATGCACTCCCGCAGTCTCCGCAGATCTACAAGCAGCTGTTCATGTGCTGCGGGTTCGATCGGTACTTCCAGATTGCCCGCTGCTTTCGTGACGAGGATCTGCGCGCCGACCGCCAACCGGAATTCACGCAGATCGACATCGAAGCGTCGTTCATCGAGCAGGAGGACATTTTCAGGCTGGCCGAAGGACTGCTCGGTGCCATCTGGCGCGAGGCCGGACAGGACATTCCCGTCCAGTTCGAACGCATGACGTATGCGGACGCGATGGAATCGTACGGCTGTGATCGACCCGATCTTCGCTACGGTCTGCAGATCCGGGATGTCAGCGAGACGTTTCGGGCGCCCGACTTCGGTGTCACGAACGCGGCGCTCGCCGCCGGCGCCCGCGTGCGGGGCATCGTGGTCCCGGGCGGTGCGGCGTGGAGTCGCAAGCAGGTCGATGAGTTGGAAGCCGTGGCCAAGAGTGCGGGCGCCGGTGGCGTGTTGCGGGTGCGTCGACAGGACGGCGCGTACGATGGCCCGCTGGCCAAGGTGCTGACCGACGCAGCGCGTGAGGCCCTCGCGCTGGCGGACGGCGATCTGCTGCTGTTGGTCGCCGCGGCGGATCGGATCGCCAACCCAGCGCTCGATCGCGTACGTCAGGAATGCGCGCGTCGCCTTGGCGTGGTCGACGACGCGGTGCAGCGCTTCTTGTGGGTGCTGGATTTTCCGATGTTCGAACAGGACCCGGAGTCCGGTGCGTTGGCGGCCGTGCACCATCCCTTCACGGCACCACATCCAGCCGACATGGCGGCCTACCCGGACGAGCCGGCGCGGTGGCGGGCATTGGCCTACGACGTCGTGCTCAACGGCACGGAACTGGGCGGTGGCAGCATCCGCACCAGCGACCCGGCCGTGCAGTCGCGGATGTTCGGACTGCTCGGTATCGGCGACACCGCCGAGCAGGAGCGGCGATTCGGATTCCTGCTCGAGGGGCTGCGGGCAGGGGCGCCGCCACACGGCGGCATCGCCTTCGGCTTCGATCGGATCGCGATGCTGTTGTCGGGAGCGTCGTCGCTGCGCGACGTGATCGCGTTCCCCAAGACGACGGCCGCGCGCTCCCTCTTCGAGGGTGCCCCCGTGAGTGTGAGTGCGGCGGACCTCGCCGAGCTGGGCATCGGGGTGACAACTTCCGCGACGCGCACATGACCGACGCCACGGGACAATCGATCAGCACGCGCGTCTCGGTCGAGGGCGCCGATCTGCTGCTGCTGGCCGGCGTCAACGACGCCAACCTGACCGAGTTGGCGAAGACCTGTGGGGCGCGGGTGTCGTTGCGCGGTGACTCGCTGATACTGACCGGCGATCCTGAGGCCGTAACGCGAGGAGAAGGCATCGCCGCGGCCATGGTCGCCATGGCTCGTGACGGTCGAACCGTCACCGCGGACGATGTGCTGCGCCTGTCGCTGTCGGAGCGACCAGTTGACGCCCCCGGCGCGACGGCCGGGACGCTGGTCGTTCCCGGCGCACGACGCGGCGTGCAAGCCAAAACCCCCGGTCAGGCTGAATACCTGAAGAAGATCGGCGAGCATGACATCGTGGTGGGCATCGGGCCAGCGGGGACCGGCAAGACCTATCTCGCCGTCGCGGCCGCCGTGGATGCCTTGATGCGCAAACGCGTGCGACGCATCGTCCTCGCGCGGCCCGCCGTCGAGGCCGGCGAGAGTCTGGGATTCCTTCCGGGTGACATGCAGGCCAAGGTCGATCCTTATCTGCGCCCGCTGTATGATGCGCTCGATGACCTGATCCCCGTTGAACGCATTCAGAAGTTGCTGGAGACTCGCACCATCGAAGTCGCCCCGTTGGCTTTCATGCGTGGCCGAACGCTCGGCGACTCTTTCGTCATCCTCGACGAGGCGCAGAACGCAACCGGGCTGCAGATGAAGATGTTCCTGACGCGGCTTGGCGTGAACTCCAAGATCGTGATCACGGGCGACAAGACGCAGGTCGACTTGCCGCGACGCGAGGAATCCGGACTGATGCAGATTGAACGCATCCTGCACGGGATCGAGGGCATCAGCTTTCACTATTTCTCCGATGCCGACGTCGTGCGCCACCGTCTGGTGCGGGACATCATCCGGGCCTACAACGTGGACGCCGCCGGCGTATGACCCGACGCCCGGAGCGCGTGGTGTCGGTGCAGTGTGACGGAGTGCGGTCGCCGGTAGCGCCGGCGCGCCTGAGCGAGCTGGCCGTCCGCGTGCTGGGCGCCCAGCGCGTGAAGCACGCGATGATCTCCATCACCCTGGTGAGTGCACGCGCCATGGCCACGCTCAATCGCACGCACCTGGATCATCGCGGTCCGACCGATGTGATCACGTTTGCACTGGGACCGGCCACCGGTGATGCCGTGCTCGCCGACATCTACATTTGCCCGGACGTGGCCCGTGCACAGGCAAAGGCGTATGGCGTCGGGGTGCGCGAAGAGATGGCGCGCCTCGTGGTCCACGGCACCCTGCATGCCTGTGGCTGGGATCATCCCATCGATGAGAGTCGCACCGTGTCGCCAATGTGGCGACGCCAGGAGCGGTTGCTGCAACGCTTCTGGTTCCCGATCCCCGTGGCGGCATGAACGACCCCAGTAGACGGACCGACCCGTGAGTCTGCTCACGTGGTGTATCGCCGTCGGCGGGGCGGGCTTCGCCGCCGTGGCCGCGGTCGCCAATGGCGCGCTGCTCGCGGATCCGGGCGCCTTGGGCGCCGGTGAGCGCAATGGGCTGGTGCCGCTGCCAACCGTGGCGCGGCCGGTCGCCACCCGCGAGCGCGCACATCGCGCGCTGTCCTTCGCGCGCATTCTTGGCAATGGCGTGGCCGGTGGCGCACTGGCGCTGGCGCTCGGACTGGCCGAACGGACGGATTGGCAAGGCATTGGGCTCCTCGCGCTCGCTGGCCTCATCACCGTCGCTCTCGCCGAAAGTACCGCGCGTGCGATCGGCGACGCGCTCGGTGACGAGGGGACCGAGCGGCTTCGGGGCTTCACCCGACTCATGGAGCTCATCTTCGCCCCGGTGGTGCGCCTCGGGGAATGGGTCGACGGCATGTTCGTCGACGCCGTCTCCGACGGTGACACGACCAGTGAACGACGAGAAGAGGCGGCGGCGCAGTTCCGTGAAGTGATCAGCAGCGAGGCGGATGTCTCGCGGGATGAACGCGAGTTGTTGCTCGGCGTTTTCGACTTCGGCGAAACAACCGCCGAGGAAGTGATGGTACCCCGCGTCGACATCGTCGGAATCGAGCGCGCGACGCCGTGGTCGGAGGTGCTTGATCGTGTGCGGAGTGCGCAGCACTCACGCGTGCCGGTCTATGACGACACCATCGATGAGATTGTCGGAATTTTGTACGCCAAGGACTTGCTGGCGGCGGTGATCGCCGACGAAGAGCCATCGGGTGGCTGGCAGGCGCTCGTACGGGCACCAACCTTCATTCCGTCCAGCAAACGCATCGCGGATCTCCTCCGGGAGTTCCGCGCCACCGGACGCCACATCGCGATTGTTGCGGACGAGTATGGGGGCACCGCAGGGCTGGTGACCATCGAGGACGTGCTCGAGGAGTTGGTCGGTGAGATCCGCGACGAGTACGATGTCGAAGAGCGACAGGTGGAGTCGGAAGCGGATCTCCGCTACTGGGTTTCCGGACGGCTGACGCTCGACGATTTGTCGGACGCGCTGCATCACGACTTCCGCCGGGACGACGTGACCACCGTAGGCGGCTTGGTGCTCGAACTCGTTGGGCGCGTCCCGCGCGCGGGAGAGTCCCTGCAGATCGGTCCGTTCCGCGCAATCGTCGAACGGGTCGTGCGTCGCAAGATCGAGCGTGTTTATCTCGAGCGTCTGCCGGACACGCAGCTCAGTGGAGACGGTCCCTGATGCCGTACGTCAGTCTGCTGCTGGCTGTGGCCGTGGTCGCCGTGCTCACGGCCGCCGCGACCGCCGTCCGTGCCGTCAGTCGGCTGTGGCTTCGGCACTGGATCGAGCATCGCCAGCCGACCACCCGATCCATGCGCCAGTATCTGGAACGGCCGGCGCGGCTGGCCCATGCCGCTGGGACCGGCATCACCTTGGTCGTTTTTGTCTGGGGCGCGGTGCTGGCCGGCAGCGAGGGACTCCGGTCGGTCGCATTCGCGCGTGACGGCCTCGTGGGCTTGCTGGCCTTGTTGGTGTTCGGACAGCTGCTGCCACGTGCCATCGGGCGTCGATGGGCGCCGCTGCTGGTACCGCTCCTCATGCCGGTGCTGCGAATCGTCGACATCATCGTCACGCCCTTTCTGCGCATCGCGGAGTGGGCGACGCGGCTTTTCATCTCGCGGCAGGGGCGAGGGACATCCGATACCCGCGATGGACTCGAGGACCTGCTGCGCGACGGTGCCTTTGAGGGCCTTGGGGCAACGGAGGAGATGGCGATCATCTCCGGCGTCATGCAGTTCGGGGAGAAGACGGTGGTGGACGTCATGACGCCGCGTGCCGACATCTTCGCCCTCGATGCCGACTTGTCGGCGCGCGAGGTGGCAGACCGGCTGGCGCAGTCCGGCTACAGTCGGGTGCCCATGTACCGCGGCACCCTCGACGAGATCATCGGCATGATCCACGTTTTTGATGTGTTCAAGCTGGCTGGCGAGCGTATGCCCGCGTTGCGACCCGTCACCAGAACGTCGCCGTCTAAACCGGCCAACGAGTTGTTGTTTGAGTTGCTGCGTGCCCGGCGGCAGCTGGCCATCGTCTACGACGCACAAGCGACCGTCGTTGGTCTGGTCACGCTGGAAGACTTGCTCGAGGAGCTCGTTGGTGAGATCCGGGACGAACACGACGAACCATCGGCCGACGGGGCCGGCGCGGGGACGATGAAGTCATGACCGCGGCCATCGATCGTGTACTGCAAGGATTTCTCGACGGCAAGCCGGCCGCGCTCGCGCGGGCCGTGAGCATTGTCGAGAACCATCGGGCGGGCTTTGATCGCCTGCTCGCGGAGATTCATCCGCGCCTTGGACGGGCCCGGCGCATCGGCATCACCGGTCCGCCGGGGGCCGGCAAGAGCACCCTCACCACGCGACTCGCGAGGGCGTATCGCACGGCCGGGTGGCGCGTCGGCATCGTCGCGGTCGATCCGACCTCCCCGTTTACCGGCGGCGCTCTGCTTGGCGATCGGATTCGCATGGAGGAGGTGGCCCTCGACCCGGGGGTCTTCATCCGCTCGATGGCGACGCGAGGCTCGCTGGGCGGCCTGGCGACGGCAACACGGGAGGTCTGCGACGTGCTCGATGGGTTCGGCATGGATGTCATTCTCCTCGAGACCGTCGGCGTGGGACAGAGCGAACTCGACATCGCCCGGGCCGCCGACACCACGCTGGTCGTGCTCGTGCCCGAGTCTGGTGACTCGATCCAGACGCTGAAGGCCGGCGTGATGGAGATTGCGGATGTCTTTGCGGTGAACAAGGCGGACCGACCCGGCGCGGATCGGCTCCGCAACGACATCGAGCTCATGCTCGGACTGCGTACGGGGGCTGCCCAACACGTGCCGGCCCATCATGGGGTCGATTTATCGCATGTCGTGGACCGCGATGCCGTACGTCAGGCAATGAATCCCGCTCGAGCGGCACGGGCCGCCGCGTCGGTCGACGCCCCGTCGTCCTGGACGCCACCGGTGTTGCGGACGATCGCGGCCCAAGGTGACGGCATCGCGGAGGTGGTGGACGCCCTCGACCGGCACTTTCGCTATCTTGAGGCCACTGGCGAGTTGCGCCTGCGGCGGCGTCAGCGCTTGCGGGAACGCGTGATGGAGGTGGTGGAACAGCAGCTGCGCGAGCGGCTCTGGCGCGACCCCGACACGACCGGCTGGCTCGAATCGCAGTTGCCGGCGCTCGAGGCCGGGCACGTGGCGCCTTTCGCCGTGGCCGATCGACTGCGCGCGCGCAGCGGTGCACTCCTGACGGCCGTAGCACAGGTGCCGACCGATGGACCCCTACCGGAACCCAACCGATGACGACTGTCCGCGAGCTTGAAGACGTGGTGCGCCAGCAGCAGGCCGAACTCGACCAGCTGCGCGGTGAAGTCGCCCGATGGCAGCGCGAATTCGAGCGTGGACGAACACGCGACATCGCCTTCACGAATTCGGCCCGCGAAGTCCCGCCGCTGTTCACCGCCCTCGATCTCGAGGACTCCGCGGGAACCGCCTTCGAGACGCCGGGACAGTGGCCATTCACCCGCGGGATCCATCCCACCGGCTATCGCGGCAAGCTGTGGACGATGCGCCAATTCGCCGGCTTCGGCACCGCTCGCGAAACCAACCAGCGATACAAGTTCCTGCTCTCGCAGGGGCAAACCGGTCTCTCGGTCGCGTTCGATTTTCCGACGCTGATGGGGTACGACTCGGATCATGTGCGATCCGAAGGTGAGGTCGGCAAGTGTGGGGTGGCCATCTCCTCGCTCGCCGACATGGAGACGTTGTTCGAGGGTATTCCGCTCGACAAAGTGTCGACGTCGATG
>CAZMGX010000171.1:4521-9927 GCA_964565915.1 uncultured Gemmatimonas sp. | reverse complement strand
GGGCATCTGTTCGTCGTCCACAAGCACGCCGCCCGTCAGCTCCACTTCGACCTGCGCCTCGAGATGGACGGCGTCCTTCGATCGTGGGCGGTGCCGAAGGGGCCTTCGTACGACCAGGATGACAAACGCTTCGCGGTGATGGTCGAAGATCACCCGCTGGAATACGGCGACTTCGAGGGTGTGATTCCCGCGGGCAACTACGGGGCCGGCGGGATCATCGTGTGGGATCGCGGCGAATGGGTTCCGCTCGAGGATTGGCGCGAGGGGCTGGTCAAGGGCAAGCTCCTCTTCGAACTCCGCGGCTACAAGCTGCACGGCAAGTGGACCTTGGTGAAGATCAAGTCGAGCGCGCGCGACTGGCTGCTGATCAAGGAACGTGATGCGTGGATGCGCAAACCCGGCGACCAGTTTGCCGAGGCGTCGGTCCTTTCCGGTTTGACCGTTGAAGAGGTGAAGGCAGGGCGTACGCACGACGACGCCCTGCGCGATGCCGTGGCGGCCACGCAGGCGACACGCGCCCGGGTGGAGCCGCGCGCCGTCGAGGCGATGCTCGCGGAACCCTCCGACACGCCGTTCACCCGCGACGGGTGGCTGTTTGAGCTCAAACTCGACGGGTATCGCCTGATCGCAGCCAAGCAGCGTGGTGAAGCGCTGCTGCTCTCGCGCAACGGCCATGACTACACGGCGGTCTTTCCGGAGATCGCGCGGGCCATCAAGGCCCTGCCGTTTACCGAGTGTGTGGTCGACGGCGAAGTCGTGGTGATGGATCCGGGCGGCAAGCCCAGCTTCTCCCTGCTGCAGCGGCGCGGAAACCTCTCGTCGCCGATGGAAGTCCGCCGTGCCGCCGTGGAGCTGCCGGCCACGATGTTCCTGTTCGACCTGATTGCCGTCGACGACTACGACCTGCGCCCGCTCTCGCTCCGGGAGCGCAAGACGCTGTTGCTGCAGTATTTCCCGAAACTCGGGCCGGTGCGCACGCTGGATCACATCGAGCGCGAGGGTGAGCGGTTCCTCCAACAGGTGGCTGCGATGCAGCTGGAGGGCATCATCGGCAAGCGGGCCGACGCGCGATATCGCGGCGGTCGCAGTGACCTGTGGCTCAAGTTCAAGACCGACCGCTCCGCGGAGTTCGTCGTGGTCGGATTCACCGCACCGAAGGGAAGTCGTCCCCACCTTGGCGCGCTGCAGCTGGCCGACGTCGTAGATGGCGCGCTGGTCTATGCCGGTCGAGTCGGCACCGGATTCTCCGATGCCCAACTCGGTGAGTTGCGAGCGCTGCTGGCGCCATTGGCGCGCGATACGGCGCCTTGCGAGGGGCCGGTGACGGCACCCGGGGCGACACCGTTGGCCACCGCGTCCATTCCCGATACCACCACCACCACGTGGACAGACCCCCGCGTCGTGTGTGAAGTCCGCTTCCGGGAATGGACCCCGGATGGTCTGTTGCGACATCCCACGTTCCTTCGCCTCCGGAACGATAAATCACCCCACGAGTGTGAGCGACAGCAGTGGCAGACGGCAACCAGCGCGTCTGTCGCCGCCGCCGCTGCACCGGAAGCGCCCCATGACACGGTCGCATCAAGTACACCTGACGACGCGCCCACGCACACGGTCGGGGCGTCGACGGCGGATCATGACGAGGCCACACCGCAACCGCCGCCGACACCCGCGGCAGACCGCGTCGTGTCGCTGTCGAATCTTGGCAAGATCTATTGGCCAGCCGATCGGTACACGAAAGGCGACATGATCGACTACTATCGTTCGATCGCGCCATGGATGTTGCCATATTTGCGCGATCGACCGGCGGTCCTCACGCGCTATCCCGACGGCATCGACGGCAAGTCGTTCTACCAGAAGGATGCCCCCGAGTCGGTGCCGAGCTGGATTCGTACCGTGCCGATCTGGAGTGAGGAGTCGCAGCGCGACATCCGCTACTTCGTGTGTGACGACGTCGACTCGTTGCTGTATGTCGCCAACATGGGCTCGATCCCGATCCACATGTGGGCCAGTCGCGTGGACACGCTCGAACAGCCCGACTGGTGCGTCGTCGACCTCGATCCGAAGGACGCGCCGTTCAGCGACGTGGTGCGCACGGCGCTGGCCCTCCACGCGCTCTGCGAGGCAATCGGGTTGCCGAACTTCGTAAAGACCACGGGCAAGACCGGTCTGCATATCCTGCTGCCGCTCCCGCCGCGGAGCACTTACGCGCAATCACGCACGCTCGGCGAACTGCTGGCGCGGGTCGTGCTGCGCGACCTGCACGAGATCGCGACCATTACCCGCCACGTGACCAAGCGTGGCGTCAAGGTGTACTTCGACTACCTGCAGAATCGGCACGGTCAGACGATCGTGGCGCCGTTCAGTGTGCGGCCGTTGCCAGGCGCTCCTGTCTCCATGCCGCTGCACTGGGACGAAGTGAACAACTCACTCGATCCGAGCACCTTCACGATCCGCAATGCGGTCGCACGCATGGAGAAACTCGGGCACGATCCGGTTCATCATGTGTTCGATCCGTCGCCCGGCCTTCACCAGGTCCTGCAGCGGCTGGCGGCGCACTTGTAGCGAGAACGGCTTCCCAGCCCCAGCTTCGCCGATTGCCGCCAGTTGGTGAGCGATAGGGGGCCGATCTTCACTGCCTTCTTTGCGAGCTTCTTGTACGGTGGATTGCTGTTCGCCGTTCACAGATCCAGAGCACGAATGCATTGACGGTTACCCGCAGTACTTCGAGTGCATAGATGTTGCCGCCTCGATCGCCTCAGATCGAGTCAACTACCTGGCGAGTCGAAACTGGGTTACGGCGACCGGCAAGAACGTGATCTCCGTTCAGGCCCTCAATATCGTGGCTCGCCACGGGAAGAAGTTCGTCGAGGGTGCGGATGTTGTGCAGGCATTCATAGGGCTGGGGATGTCAGGTGCCCAGACGGTGGCCGACGGTATGGTTACCAAGCTCAAGACGGTCCTATACAATCGAGCCGTGTATCAGGGTGTCATCACGATCACGTTTCCGATTCCGATGAAGTTCAGCTGGAGTGGCGGTGGTGGAGCTACCAAGTCGTGCACGCATGTTTGGGTCACGTCCGAGATGTCTCATGACGGCCGCTTTACTTGCTATCCCGTTCAAGTCGAGCGGAAACTTTGCTCCGTAGAGGAATAGGCCATCGTGCATCCCGTAATTGTTGGCTCTACCCAGCGTTGCTCGCGCCGCGGCCGGTTTTGGCGCAGCGCGGCAATGCTGGCCGCACTGCAGAGTGTGGCACTCGCCACGGCCGGCGCGCAGGACATCCTCATCGCCCCTCGCTTCCTGTACTTCGATACCGTCACGTTCAAGGAATCGCAGGCGGCTTGGAAGCAGTTCCGACCCGGTGCCGGTTCGGGAGGGCTACCCGCGCGATGTTACCGACCCGATCCACCGTTGCCGGGCATGCCCGAGTACGATCTGCTGGTCCCCGCTTGGGAGCGGACCGAAACCCACATGTTCCTTTGGCCCGGTGAGGATGGCACGTCGTTTCGCGCACAGCTGGTGAGGCATCGCAAGCCGCTGCCAATTGTGTCCGGAACGCTCGGGACAGAACGCGTTGTGGACCCCATCACCAAACTGACAGACCATACCGTCATCAGCATCGACTTTGGTGACCGGTCCATTTCCGTATACAACATCGAGGCCGGGCGATCCACGACGGGAGTGAGCGCCGAGATCGGGCGCGTTGACTCCCTGCCGCTGGTACGGGAGTCGTTAGAGCAGGTCGAGGCTGCGAGAAGACTCTGCTGGACCAGGTATCGATCCAAACCCCACTCAATGCGGCAAATGAAGGGGCGCCAAGGCGAGAGACCCGTCGGTGTGGATCGGTAGTGTCGCCAGAAATCCGCGTTTCCGAATCGTTAGGCCCAAACCCTCATCACGTGGATCACGCAGGCGCGGGTCAGGCCCGATCCCATCATCCCGTCGCTCAATCAAGGCATCAATGGTATTCAGTTGCATTGTGCGGTCCGAATGGACGATGCTGCGGTGTCGCGCCGGGCGACGCTGTGCTCGCATTCGATGCAGGTGCAGGTCGTGCAGTATCGGCAACCGGCGTCAATTCACCGTCAGCACGGTCCGGAGCGAAGTCATCGGCTTCACGAGTGTGTCTCGATGCCCCATGGTGGTGCAGCGCGCCACGGTCGTGGCGTCCCATCGCGCCGAGGATCGGTTGGCGCGATTCGCGCCAGTAAGTGCCACCAGCGTCAGTTCGTGACAATCCCGTGCCAATTCCGTGCCAATGCCGTGCGACCGGCGCCGACGGCTGCCAGCGCTACCTCACGGTCGTCCCACACACACCTGAGGTCGGCGTTACGGTCGCGTCAGGTTCGCTGCACGCGCGGCGCGTACAGCTCCATGTCACGTCCCAGCAGCAGCGTCGCCAGCACCATGCAGGCACTGATGACGAACGGGCTTGGCGGGCCAAGCATGCTGTCGAACGCGGCGCCGAAGATCACGGGAAAGGCAATACGCGTGATCCCACCGTACGTCTGCTGCACCCCCATGTACAACCCACGCTCAGAGCCGCTGACCACTCGGCTCAGCATCGCGGTGACGCACGGGAAGGTGAACGCCGTGCCGAGTGGGAGGAGTCCGACGGCGATGACCAAGGACACGTAGTCGTGCGAAAGCGACATGCCGATCAGTCCCGCGGCCAGAAGCAGGAGGCCCCACCGGCTCAACTTCGGCTCGCCGAAGTGATCGACGATCTTGCCGAGGAACAGGGCGCGCACGATCACGCTGAGCGTGCCAATGTACATGAAGAAGTAACCGATCGTCTTCTCGGTAATGCCGAACCGGTAGGCCAGGAAAAGCGCGAGGATGGAGGTCGTCCCCTGGAAGGCGCCGATCGCGATCGCGTAGATGAGGACCAGTCGCGACGCCGGATCATTGGGATGGCTGACCACGCGCCACACCGCCTCTCGGCTGCCTTTGCGCTTGACGGGCGCTTCACCCTCAACGGCCGCGGCTCGCGGCGTACGCACCTCGGTCAGGTAGCGCGACGCGAAGAGCACGTTCACGACGCATAGGGCCGCCGCGACGAGTCCCGGCGTGTGCGATCCCCACACACTGACGGCCGAGCCGATCGCCGGTCCGATCGCCACGCCGGCATTGGTCGCGGCGCTCAGCCAGCCCAGTGACTTCGCGCGATCTTCCGGCTTCGTCACGTCGGCAACGTACGCCTGAATCACGCTGACGGTCCCGACGCCCGCGACCTGCACGATGCGCGACAGGAAGAGCAGCCACAGGCTGTCGGCCCGGGCGAGGCGGGGCCGCGACGCCATCAGGTGAGGCATCGTCGCACCGACCGGCGCCAGCGCCGGGTGGAGGCAGTGGTTCGTGTGGGCGATCACGCCCGACGACCCTTCGGGGCGCAGGACGTGCAC
>CAZMGX010000171.1:0-4511 GCA_964565915.1 uncultured Gemmatimonas sp. | reverse complement strand
AGGCGAACACGACGTAGGCGACCGCACTGGCACCCAGCCCGACCATCAAGGCCGGTCGGCGTCCGTGCTTGTCGCTGAATCGTCCCCACAGCGGCGCGCTCACCAGCTGTGCCAGGCTGAACGCGCTGACCAAGAGCCCGACGACCAAGCCGCCGCCACCCAAGGTTTTGGCATAGAACGGCAGCAGCGGGAGGATCATCAACAGGCCCAGCATGTCGATGAACGCCGTGATCATCAGCACCAGCAGCTTGCCGAACGTGCTCTTCTCGACCACTTCGGTCACGCGGAAACCTCGCTCACTCGGTTTTCCCGAGGGCCGATGGTGCCACACTCCGCCCGACGACACCGGCGAGGGCCACGATCGTCAGCACGTAGGGGATCATCTCGATGAACTGACTGGGCACCAACTGCGCACCCTGCAGCTGGATCTGCAGGGTCTCCGCTGCAGCGAACAGGAGGCAGGCGACGGCGACCCGCATGGGTTCCCAGCGGCCGAAGATCACTGCCGCGAGCGCGATGAATCCGCGGCCGGCCGTCATGCCATCGGTGAACTGATGCTGATCGAGCGCAAGGTACGCACCGCCCATCGACGCGAGCGCGCCGGCGAGCAACAACCCCTTCAGCCGCAACGCGCCGACCGCGATGCCCAGCGACGTGGCGGCTTCGGGCTTTTCGCCCACGGCGCGCGCGCGGAGTCCGAACGGCGTGCGATACAGCAGCCAGCCCAGGGCCGGCAACGCGAACAGACCGATCCACACCACCGGATTCGCGAAGCTGGCGAGCATCGCATTCGCCGTCCCCTCACCGCCGAATCCCGCAACACGCGGTGAGTTGCTCGCACTGTCGAACACCAGTCGCAGGAAGAACCGCGTGGCTGCAACCACGAGCAGATTCATCGCCACGCCCACGACGACCTGATTCGCCTTGAAGCGCAACGTGGCCACGGCCAGCACACCGGTCATGATCAGGCCGGCCACCAGCGCCCCCAGGAGCCCGACCCAGGCACTGCCCCCGTAGTAGCTGCCCATCGCGGCGCCGAATGCGCCCGAGAGCATCAGGCCCTCGAGCCCCAACGCGATGATGCCCACCCGTTCCGACATCACGCCACCGGCGGCGGCCAGCAAGTACGGAATCGCGATGCGAACGGTCTGCAGGAGGAACGCGAGTGCGCTCATGCCTCGCCCCCTTTGCGGTTCAGCGACGCGAGTGCACTGGCGGCGGCCGCGCGAATCTGCCGCTGCACCTCGGGCACAGCGGTCGCCACGGCGAGAATGACGACCGCCGTGAGAATGTCGGTCAACTGCTTCGGCACGAGCGCGTTGACGGCCAATCCACCTTGCGACAGCGTCGCAAACAGCAGCGCGGCCAGCAGAATGCCGAACGGATGATTGCGACCCACCAGCGCGACGGCGATACCGAGGAACCCCGCGCCACCGGCGAACCCTTCTTCGTAGTACCCCTTGTAGCCAAGCACGAAGTTGATGCCACCCATGCCGGCCAATCCACCCGACAGCGCCATCGTCAGCCACAGCACCCGCGGCACCTGCACACCGCCGTATTCGGCCGCATCGGGCTGCAAGCCCACGGCTCGCAACTCGTAACCGCCGCGCGTGCGGAACAGGTACCACCAGCTGCCGACGGCGGCCAACATGGCGATGAGCAACGTCCAGTTGGCCGCACTGCCGTGGAAGGCACTGAACATCGCTTCCATCCGTGGCACGCCACCGGTATTGATCGGCGCGGTGTGCAGGGTCTCCGGGACGTTCAGCTTGGCAGACACCAGCCAGTTCAGAAACGCCAACACCACGAAGTTCAGCATGATCGTGACGATCACTTCGCTGGCGCCGAACCGCGCGCGCAACACCCCCGGAACGGCTGCGACCGTCGCTCCACCCAACGCTGCGGCGAGCAGGCACAACACGAAGCCGATCACGCCGGGCATCCCCGCCGGTAGCAACATGCCGACGACACCCGCCGCAAATCCTCCCATCGCGAGTTGTGATTCAGCGCCGACGTTGAACAGCCCGGCCCGACCGGCCAGCGCAAACGCGAGCCCGGTGAACGTGAGCGTGGTCGCCTTGTACAGCACCTGGCCTATCCCGTACGCATTGCCCCACGTGCCTTCGATCAGCTGACGATAGACCGTCGCCGGGGCTTCGCCGAACAGCAGAATGAGCACATCCCCGACGACGGCGGCGATGCCGAGGGCGACGATGATGGGCAACACGTTGGCGAGCCACCCATCGTGACCCGCCTTCGGCGGCACGGTGGCCACCGCACGGATTTCGCTGGTGCTCTTCATGGGCGTCGGGGGAGCACTCATCATGCCCTCATGATGCGGCACCGGTCATGTAGGGCCCCAGCCGCTCCGTCGTGGCTTCGCCGGCCGGGAGGACGGTGACGAAGCGTCCACCATACATCACGGCGATACGGTCGGAGAGGGCGATCACTTCCGGGAGATCGGCGCTGACCAGCAGAATGCCTTTCCCCGCGTCGCGCGCGCGACGCAGCTGATCGTGGATGAACTCGATGGCGCCGACATCGACGCCACGTGTTGGCTGCGCCGCGAGCAGCACCGTGAATTCACGTCCCATCTCGCGCGCGATCACGATCTTCTGCTGGTTGCCACCGGAGAGGGCCCGCGCTGGCAGGCTCGCGATCGCCGGACGAATGTCAAATGCCTTCACCTGCGTGGCAGCGTTGCCGGCAATCCGCGCGGCATCGAGCCCACGCCCCGATGCGAAGTGATGCTGACGACCCAGAATGAGATTGTCGGCGATCGAGTACTCGAGAATCAGGCCTCGGCGGTGCCGGTCTTCCGGAATGTGTGACAGCCCGGCGTCGGCGCGCGCGCGCACCGACCACGTGCTCACATCGCGGCCCTGCAGCACGATGGAACCCGAGACGCGCGTACGCAGTCCGGCAATCGCCTCGATCAGCTCCGTCTGTCCGTTGCCCTCGACCCCGGCGATGCCGAGGATTTCGCCGGGGGCGATGTCGAACGACAGGTTGTTGACGGCGGTCGTACCGCGGTCGGAGCGCACCGTCAGGCCGACGACACGCGCCGCCGGTTCCGCGGTCGCGTGCGACGCCGAGGACGCCGCCACGGCGCGCGCCGGCGCCGCCATTACGTCGAGCGCCAGACTGACGTCGCGCCCGACCATCGCCCGCGCGATGTCGCGCGGCGTCGTGCCCTGCGTGGCAAAGCGCGAGACCGTCATGCCGGCCCGCATCACCGTTATCGTATCCGACACGGCGATCACTTCATCGAGCTTGTGGGTGATGAGGATGACCGTCCCGCCGTCCGCCTTCAGCGTGCGCAACACGTTCCACAGGTCGCGGACTTCCGGCGGTGAGAGCACGGCCGTTGGCTCATCGAGAATGAGAATTCGCGCCCCGCGATACAGCGCCTTCAGGATCTCGACGCGTTGCGCTTCGCCCACCGAAAGGTCGGCCACGGTCGCCGTCGGATCGACGTGCAGGCCACACTTCGCGCACAGCGCCTTCACGTCGGCAATCGCCGTGTGCAGGTCGACCTGCACGCCCTGCGTCGGTTCCATCCCCAGGATCACGTTCTCGGCGACCGTGAGAGTGGGAACGAGCATAAAGTGCTGATGCACCATGCCGACGCCGGCGGCGATCGCCTCGTGGGTGGCCCAGCCGGTCACGTCCCGGCCGTTCACCCGCACGCGACCACCGTCGGGCGCATACATGCCGGCGAGCACGCGCATCAGCGTGCTCTTGCCCGCGCCATTCTCGCCAACCAGCGCGTGGATCTCACCCGTCGCCACATTCAGCGACGCGTCACGGTTGGCGACGACCGTGCCGAACAACTTCACGACGTTGTCGATGGACACCGCGTGGCCGGCTGACATCGTGTGCGGTGTCTCCGTCATCGCGTGCTGGGCACCGTGATGCGACCCGCGACGATCTCGGCCGTCAGCGTGTCGAGCCGCGCGCGTACCGCGTCCGGGATCAGCGCCTTGTTGTTGGCATCATAGACATAACCAACCCCTTTCTCCGCCAACCCGAACTGCTGGATTCCCCCCTTGAACGTGCCCGCCTTCACCGCCTTGATGGCCTGATAGACCGATTCGTCGATGCCTTTCACCATGCTGGTGAGGATGAAGCCCGGGGCCTCCGCGTATTGGTCGGCGTCGACGCCGATGGCGAGTTTCCCGGCCGACCGCGCGGCCTCGAAGACACCAAGTCCGGTCGAGCCCGAGGCATGGAAGATGACGTTCACGCCCTGACTGTACTGACTGAGCGCCATCTCCTTGCCCTTGCCGGGATTGCGGAACGCTTCCGGCGTGACGCCGGCATACGCCACCAGCACCTCACAGTCGGGGCAGACGTGCTTGACGCCGGCGCGATACCCGGCTTCGAACTTGTGGATGAGCGCGATGTCCATGCCGCCGATGAAGCCGACTTTCTTGCTCTTGCCGACGAGCGCGGCCAGCGCCCCGACGAGGAAGGAGCCTTCCTCCTCGCGAAACTTGAGCGCCACCAGA
>CAZMGX010000170.1:8495-10077 GCA_964565915.1 uncultured Gemmatimonas sp. | reverse complement strand
CGACCTCCGTCGGGATCCGGCACCAGTGCTCGATGGCGTACTTGGCGACCAGCCCCGCGTGGTAGGCCGTGCCGCAGGCCACGATCACGATCTTGTCGATCTCACGGAGCTCGGCGACGGGCAGCCGGATCTCGTCGAGGCGCAGGAGCCCGATCAGCTCCTTGAGCACTTCGTCCTTGCTCGTGCCCTGAAGCTCGAGCTGGACGGCATCTTCGGAAAAGAACTCGCGCAGTTCCATAGCCGTGTATGGTAACTCGCGGAGCGCCAGTGTCAAACCGCTGCGTTGCCCGCCCCGCCGGGGCTCGCTAGCTTCCAACTTCATGCCTCGCAAAGTGTTTCCCTTCCACGTTCCGAACGCGGTTCCGGTCTATCTCGCGCCGATGGCCGGGGTGTCCGAATCGCCATTCCGCCGCCTGTGCCATCGACACGGCGCCGACGTGGTCGTAACCGAGTTCTTGTCGGCCGAGGGAATCCGTCGAGAGAATCCGGCCACGGTCAGCAAGCTGCGTTTCGCCGCGGAAGAACGTCCGATCGGCGTCCAGATTTTCGGCGCGGACCCGGAGGCCATGGCAGAAGCGAGTGCGATGGTCACCGAGCTCTTTGAACCAGACTTCGTCGACATCAACTTCGGCTGCCCGGTCAAGAAGGTGGTCCGCCGCAACGGCGGCTCGGGGTGTCTGCGAGACCTCGACCTGGTGCAGTCGATCATCCGGGCGGTCTCGAAGGCCACGCACCTGCCGGTCACGTGCAAGATTCGAAGCGGCTGGAACGAAGAGATGCGAGATCCGGTGGGGATTGCCCTGCGATGCCAGGATGCGGGAGCCCGGGTGCTTGCGCTTCATGCGCGTTCGCGGACGCAGATGTACACCGGCTCCGCCAACTGGGACGAGATCGCCAAGGTGGTCGAGGCGCTCGACATTCCGGTGTTGGGCAATGGTGACATCAAGACCGCGGAAGACGCCCTGCGTATGTACCAGCACACGAAGTGCGACGGCATCATGATCGGCCGCGGGTCCTTCGGCCAGCCGTGGATCTTCCGCCAGACCCGTGCCCTGATCGATGGCGGGCCAGTGCCGCAAACGCCGGGGGTGCATGAGCGATTCGAAGTTGCGCTCGCTCACGCGCGTATGGTGCAGGAGTACGAGGTCGATCCGGTGGGTGCGGCGCTCGAATTCCGCAAACACCTCGGGTGGTACGTGAAGGGGCTTCCGCGGTCGGCCGAGCTTCGTAAAGTACTGCATCAGGTGCGCGACTTCGCAGAAGTCGAAGGAATCTTCGCGGCCTATCTCGCTGACTACGAACGACTTCGGTCGGACGACCTCACGTCGGATGTGGCCGACGTTTCCGACTTGACCTGCGAAGCCGCCTGACCCCACGCCGCGAAGCGGCGCCCGAGGTGGCACTCATCGGCAGGTCGAGTGTATCTTCAGGAGTAGTTCAGGGGGTGCACTGGCTTCGACGGGGTTGGTGAAGCTTTGGCAGCGTGCCCAGGTCCTCGAGCACCTGGTTAATCACTCGGGAAAATTCCAATCGCGAACAACAACCTCGCGCTCGCTGCCTAACCTTCGGGTTACGTAGCAGT
>CAZMGX010000170.1:0-8395 GCA_964565915.1 uncultured Gemmatimonas sp. | reverse complement strand
CAATCGCGAACAACAACCTCGCGCTCGCTGCCTAACCTTCGGGTTACGTAGCAGTGCTCACAAGGCAGCCCGCCCGGGGCGGCATGTGAGTATCGAAAATCTGGGCTAGTCCGGCGGCGTGTCTGCCGACGTCGGGCGAAACAACAGCAGGCTTGTTCGGACGTGGGCTTCCCATTGGCCAGCGGACGGAGACCTCAATCAATGGGATACGCACGTAGACGCTGAGGTCGATCTAGTTTCGGACAGGGGTTCGATTCCCCTCACCTCCACTCGTTGTCCCCGCAACGCGAACACGCCCCGCCACGATGAGTGGCGGGGCGTTTTTCGCGGATGCCGGAGGCGACAGCCGGCGAACGATCAGACCGACGCCGCCGAACGCCTCGCGAGCGCCGCCTGCGCCGCGGCCAGTCTGGCAATCGGCACGCGGTACGGCGAACAGGACACATAGTCCAGCTCCGCGTCATGGCAGAACGCCACGGACTGCGGCTCACCGCCATGTTCGCCGCAGATGCCGACCTTGAGCTTCGGTCGGGTGGCTCGTCCGTCGCGGACGGCCCACGTGATGAGCTTCCCGACGCCGCGCCGATCGAGTACCTGAAAGGGATCGTCGGCCAGCAGTCCCTTCTCGAGGTAGTACGGCAGGAAGCGACCCGAGTCATCGCGACTGAGGCCGAAGGTCGTCTGCGTCAGGTCATTCGTGCCGAATGAGAAGAAGTCCGCCTCCCCGGCAATCTCATCGGCGGTCAGCGCGGCGCGCGGCAGCTCGATCATCGTGCCGATCATGTACTCGACGCGCTCACCCATGACGCCCATCACCGCCTCGGCGGCGCGCTCGATGACGGCGCGCTGATGCCGCAGCTCAGCCACGTCGGCGACGAGGGGCACCATGATCTCGGGGTGCACGTCGATGCCTCGGCGCGAGACACGAACGGCGGCCTCGAAGATCGCTCGCGCCTGCATCTCGGTGATTTCCGGATAGACGATGCCCAGGCGACATCCTCGATGCCCGAGCATCGGATTCGACTCGCGTAGCGTGGACACGATCCGTGCCAACTCGGTGCGGGGGATCCCCAGGGTGTTGGCGAGGATCACCGACTCCTTGCCGTCGTGTGGCAAGAACTCGTGCAGCGGTGGATCAAGGAGGCGAATCGTCACCGGATAGCCGTCCATCGCCTCGAAGATGCCTTCGAAGTCGCTGCGCTGCATCGGAAGCAGCTTCTCGAGCGCGCGACGACGGCCGCTTTCGTCACGCGCCACGATCATCTCGCGCATGGCCGTGATGCGTTCACCTTCGAAGAACATGTGCTCGGTGCGACAGAGACCGATCCCCTCGGCGCCGAAGCTCCGCGCAATGCGCGCGTCACGCGGGGTGTCCGCGTTGGCACGCACGCGCAAGCGCCGTTCGCGATCCGCCCACGTCATGAGGCGCGCAAACGACTGGTAGACCGGCGACTCACTCGCGGCGAGCGTGCCGCTGTTCACGCGCATCACCTCGCTCGGCACCATCGGCAGGTCACCGAGGAACACCCGTCCCGTCCCACCGTCGAGCGTGATGAACTCCCCCTCACGCACCACGACATCGCCCGCGCGCAATTGTCGTTGCTCATGCGAGATTTCGATAGCGGAACACCCGACGATGGCGCACTTGCCCATGCCACGCGCAACGACAGCGGCATGCGACGTCATCCCGCCACGTGCCGTCAGGACGGCACGCGCCGCGACGATCCCATGAAAGTCCTCGGGAGTGGTCTCGTCACGCACCAGAATCACGTGTTCGCCGCGGACCGCTCGCTGCTCCGCCGCATCCGGATCGAAGACGGCCATGCCACTCGCCGCGCCCGGACTGGCCGGAAGTCCGATCGCGAACGGCGTGGCGCGCACCGAGGGACTGATGACACGATGCAGCAACTGATCGAGCTGGTTCGGGTGCAGTCGCTTGACGGCATCGTGCTGGTCGATCAGCCCTTCGTCGACCATCTCCGTGGCGATGCGCAGCGCAGCCGGAGTCGTGCGCTTTCCGGTGCGGGTCTGCAGGAGGTACAGCGTGCCGCGCTCAACGGTGAACTCAATGTCCTGCATGTCGCGGTAGTGCCGCTCCAGCAGCGCCTGCGTCTCGAGGAGTTGCGCGTACGCCCCGGGGAGGTACGTCGCCATTTCGTCGATGTGGAGGGGCGTGCGGATGCCTGCCACGACATCTTCACCCTGGGCGTTCACCAGGAATTCGCCATAGAAGCGCCGCTCGCCGGTCGACGGATCGCGGGTGAAGGCCACGCCGGTCCCTGAATCATCGCCCATGTTCCCGAACACCATCGACACGATGCTGACGGCCGTGCCGAGCGTGTGGGGAATGCCATTGACCCGACGATAGTCGACGGCCTTCTTCAGCGTCCAGGAGCGCCACACCGCTTCGATCGCGCCCCACAGCTGTTCACGCGGATCCATCGGGAACTCGCGACCGATGCTGGACCGGATGAGCTGCTTGTATTCGCCGACGAGCGTGCGCAGTGCGTCGGCGGACAAGTCCGAGTCGACGGTGACCCCGTTCGCGAGCCGCTTCGCACCGAGCAGCAGTTCGAACTTGCCGATCGGGACCTCGAGCACGACGTCCGCGTACATCTGCAGGAATCGTCGGTAGGAATCGAACGCGAAACGTGGATTGCCGCTGGCCGCCGCGAGCCCCTCGACCGTCTCGTCGTTCAGCCCGAGATTGAGGATGGTCTCCATCATGCCGGGCATCGACACGGCGGCTCCGGACCGGACGGAGACCAGCAGCGGGTTGGCCGGATCCCCGAACCGTTTCCCACTGTCGCGCTCGAGTTGCGCGAGGGCGTTGCCAACCTCGGTGCGCAGCGAGTCAGGGATTTCCTGTCGCTCGAGGTAGTCGACGCACAGACTGGCCGCGATGACGAATCCCGGTGGAACGGGTACGCCCAGATTGGTCATCTCGGCGAGGTTGGCCCCCTTGCCGCCGAGCATCGCCTTCATGTCGCGCGTCCCGTCGGACTTGCCGTTGCCGAACGAATAGACGGAACGCTTCACTCGCGGATCTCCAGTCATGGGGACTCAGGCCACGCCGGCGGGAACACCCGCAGCACTGCCGGCGCGCAGTATCTCGGGTTCACTCGGCGTTGCCGTCGGGTAGCGTCCCGAGAAGCACGCATGGCAATAGCCGCCGGGCCCGTCGGGCATGGCGGACAGCATGCCATCCAGCGACAGGTAGCCGAGCGTATCGACCCCCAAATGACGCACCAACTCGTCGTGGGTCATCTGGGCGGCAATGAGCTCGGCCTGACGCGGCGTATCGATGCCGTAGTAGCACGGACTGATGATCGGCGCACTACTGACCCGCATGTGGACCTCGCGGGCACCGGCGGCACGGACGAGGGATACGAGTCCGCGCGTGGTGGTTCCGCGGACGATCGAATCATCCACCATCACGACGCTTTTCCCCTCGAGCACCTCCCGCACCGGGTTGTATTTCACCTTGACCTTTGCGTCGCGCCCGGCCTGCGTCGGCTGAATGAAAGTGCGTCCGATATAGTGGTTCCGAATCAGCGCCAGCTCGTACGGGATTCCGGATTCATCGGAAAACCCGAGCGCCGCCGAGTTCGACGAGTCGGGAACGGCAAAGACGAGCTGTGCGTCTGGCGCCGGGCACTCACGCGCCAGTTGACGACCCAGCGCCCGTCGTGAGCGATCGACGGATCCGCCGAATACCTTGCTGTCCGGACGCGCGAAGTACACATGCTCGAACACGCAGCGATGAATGGGCGCCGAGGGCAGGGCGGCGAGGGCTCGGAACCCATGCGCGTCCACGGCGACGATCTCACCGGGAAGTACCTCGCGCTCGATCGTCGCACCAACGATGTCGAGTGCGCAGGTTTCGGACGCGAACACCCAGCCATCACCGAGCCGACCCATGACCAACGGACGCCAGCCGTGCGGGTCACGTGCCACCACCACCGTCTCGTCGAGCACGATCAGCAGGCAGTAGGCCCCCTCGACACCCACCAACGCCTGTGCGACGCGCTCCTCGGGCGAGTTACCGTGCGCCCGTGCGATGCGGTGAACGATGACCTCGGAATCCATGGTCGACGAAAAAATCGCGCCTTGATTCTCGAGGTCGCGCCGCAGCTCGACCGCGTTGGTGAGGTTGCCGTTGTGCGCCAAGGCGATGTGTCCGCGTCGCACCCGAGCCAGGATCGGCTGCGCGTTCTCGATGGCCGACGCGCCTGCGGTGCTGTAGCGGGTGTGCCCAATCGAAATCGGACCGCGAAGATCGAGCATCTCGGTCTCCTCGAACCCTTCCGACACCAGACCCATCGCCCGGCTGGCCCGCGCCCGGCCATCCTCATCCACCGCCACGATACCCGCTGACTCCTGCCCCCGGTGCTGCAAGGAGTAAAGCCCCAGCTGCGTCAGCGCAGCTGCGTCACGATGGCCGTATACGCCGAAGATGCCACACATGCAAAACTCCCGGTCAGTCGGTGAGCGGCGCGTGGGACGAGGCCACCGCATGTTCTGCGGGGGTCTCGCCATCCATCGCCGTCGGAATCGCTTCATGAAATGCACGCGCCAGCCAGTCGATCGGTGCGGCGAACGTGTCATCAGAGATCGTAAATCGTGCGCCTTCCTCGGCGGCCGTCACCATGCCGATGACCCGAGCCGGGACACCGTGTCGGGCGGCAATGGACAACACACCGTCCGGATCAGGCGTCGAGACCACAATCCGCCCGTGCGCCTCACCGAACAGCAGCGCGCGATGCGGCAGCGTCGCCCACGCCGACAAGTCTACTGCGAAACCGAACGGTCGATCCCGATCGGTAATCGCGCACTCGGCAAGCGCCACGGCGAGACCGCCGTCGCTGCAGTCATGTGCCGAGTGCACCAGCAGGCCGGTACCGATCGCGTCGAGGATCGCATCGATCAGCCGACGTTCTGCGGCCGGATCACAATGTGGCGGCTCGCCGATCGTGAGTCCGTGAATCTGGAGGAGGTACTCGCTGGCTCCCAACTCCGCCGTCGGCTCGCCCAGCAGCACGATATGGTCACCGCGTTGCTGAAAGGTCGACGGGGTGACGTGTGTCAGTGACTCGATCACGCCCACCATGCCGATGGTCGGCGTCGGATGGATCGCACCCTGCGGATTCTCGTTGTACAGCGAGACGTTCCCGCCCGTCACGGGCGTTTCCAGCACCATGCACGCCTCGCCCATGCCGGCGATCGCCTCGCGCAGTTGGAAGTAGACCTCAGGCTTCTTGGGATTGCCGAAGTTGAGGTTGTTCGTGATCGCGCGCGGGCGCGCGCCGGTGCATGCCACGTTGCGCGCCGCCTCGCAGACCGCGGCTCGGCCGCCGTTGCGCGGCGACAGCGCCACGTGTCGCCCGTTGCCGTCGATGCAGAGTGCGATGGCCTTGTTGGTCCCTGGCAGACGAACGACCGCGGCATCACTGCCGGGCCCGCGCACGGTGCTGGTACGCACGGTGGAGTCATACTGACGCCACACCCAGGCCTTGCTCGCGATCGTCGGTGATGCGAGCAGTCGCTCGAGCGTCCACGCGTGATCGCGCTCTTCCAGCAGCGGCGCGACATCGGACACGTTGCGCAGCCGGGCGGCCTTCAGTGTTTCGCTTTCGCGCCCTTCGAGCGTGTACTGCGGGCACTCCGTGACCAGTCGTGAACCCGGAAACTCGGCCACGACGCGATCGCCCTCCGTCACGCGATAGACGGGTTCGGCAATCACCTCACCAATCACGGCCGCTTCAAGATCCCACCGACCGAGGATCGCGCGGACTTCCTCTTCGTGTCCCTTGATGGCCACGACGAGCATGCGCTCCTGAGACTCCGAGAGCAGGATCTCATAGGGCGTCATGCCGGTCTCACGGACCGGCACCTTGGTCGTGTCGATCGTCACGCCGACATCCCCGCGTTCAGCCATTTCCGCCGACGAGGACGTCAGACCGGCCGCGCCCATGTCCTGAATCGCCACGATGTGCCCGCTGCGAATCAGTTCGAGCGACGCTTCGAGCAGCAGCTTCTCCGTGAAGGGATCGCCGACCTGGACCATGGGCCGCTTCGCCTCACTCTCGGCCGACAGGTCTTCCGACGCGAAGGACGCCCCGTGAATGCCGTCCCTCCCCGTGCGCGCGCCGACCGCCATGATCGGATTGCCTACGCCGGACGCAACCGCGCGTATCAGCTCCTCTTCGCGCATGAGGCCGACGCACATGGCATTCACCAGCGGATTGCCCTCGTACGACGGGTCAAACACCACCTCGCCGCCAACCGTTGGCACACCCACACAGTTGCCGTAGTCGCCGATGCCCTTGACGACGCCCGCGAACAGCCAGCGCACCCGACTTGAGGAGAGCGGACCGAAGCGCAGCGAGTTGAGCATCGCAATCGGACGCGCACCCATGGTGAACACGTCGCGCAGAATGCCACCCACGCCGGTCGCCGCCCCTTGGTACGGTTCAACCGCTGACGGGTGATTGTGGGATTCGATCTTGAACGCGACGGCGAGTCCGTCACCCACAGAAATCACACCGGCGTTCTCCCCAGGACCCTGCAGCACCCATGGGGCTTTCGTCGGCAACGTCTTCAGCATCGGGCGCGAATGCTTGTACGAGCAGTGTTCGCTCCAGAGTGCGCTCACGACACCGAGTTCGGTGAACGTCGGTTCCCGTCCCAGCATACCCACCAACCGCTCGTACTCGAACGGGGTGATGCCATGTTCCGCCACGAGGGCCGGTGTGATCGCCGGATCTCCAGGGCGCGAGACAACCGTGCTCATTTCGCGGCCCTCACCAATTCGAGGTTGAGAAAGGCAGCGACGAGCGGCACCCCGCCAACCGAGCCCAGCGCGTCGTCCATGGCGCGCTCGGGATGCGGCATCATGCCCAATACGTTGCCGGCCGTGTTCACGATGCCGGCGATATTGCGCAGCGATCCGTTGGGGTTCGCGGCCTCGGACACCTCACCGGTCGCCGTCACGTAGCGGAACACCACCTGTCCTTCGCCTTCGAGTCGCGTGAGCGTGTCGGGATCGGCCGTGTAGCGTCCATCACCGTGTGCCACAGGCATGGTGATGACCTCGTTCAGGGCGTACTGCGACGTGAAACGTGTGGCGATGCTCTCCACGCGCAAATGCACGGGTGCGCTGATGAAGCGCAGGCTCGCATTGCGCAGCAACGCGCCGGGCAACAGGCCGGCCTCGCAGGCGATCTGGAATCCGTTGCAGATCGCGAGCACCGGGCCGCCGCGCTTTGCGAACGCCACAACTTCCTGCATGATCGGGCTGAATCGGGCAATGGCGCCCGGACGGAGATAGTCGCCGTAGCTGAAGCCACCCGGGAGGATGATCGCATCGACGCCTTGGAGATCGTGCTCCTTGTGCCAGAGATACACCGCCTGCTGACCCAGCACATCGGCGACGGCGCGATAGGCGTCTTCGTCGCAATTCGACCCGGGGAAACGTACGATGCCGGCCTTCACGACTGTTCCACCGCCGCGATCTCGAAATCTTCCGTGACGGGGTTGGCCAGCAGCTTCTCACACATGGCCTTGGCGGACGCGCGCGCTGCCTCGGCCGACGCCGCATCGGTCTCCACCACGAGATAGCGACCAACCCGCACGTCACCGACTTGGGGAAAACCCAGCGAGTGCAGGGCGTCAGCCACGGCTTTCCCTTGTGGATCAAGAATACCGCGGCGCGGCACGATGTGAATCGCCAGTCGGAAACGGGTCATGCCGAAGAGTCCTCGCGGCCCTGTTCCGAGCCGGGATTTGATCGTGGAGTATGGCGCCGACGACGTCGGCGGCGGGCGGAAGCAGCGTCGGGATCGTCGTCCGTCTCGAGGTCACCGTCGGACACGGCCACCTCGTCGCGGGCGCCCGGCAAACGGTCCAGCAACCCGAGAAAGACCGTACGGCCGATGCCATAGAGCACATAGGCCATGAGGGCAGGAAAGAAGAACTGCTTGGGCAGGAAGATGACACCGACCAACGTGCCGACGACGAGCAGCGAACCGAGAATGCCATTCAGAGTGCGGAAGCCAACCGTCGGCACTTTGGCATACTGGACGTTGCTGATCATCAGCATGCCCAGCCCCAACATCACCCAGCGCAGCATCTGATGCCACGGCAGGTCGCCGATCATGGTCTCGGTGTACAGGGGCGTCTGGCTGAACCAGTAGTAGGTGGCGAGCGTCATACCCGCCGCCGGGCTCGGCAATCCCGTGAAGTGCGTGTTCTTCCGCCCCGCCGACTCGACGTTGAACCGCGCCAGTCGCATCACCGCGCACGCGGTGAAGAAGAAACAGAAGATCCACTCCCATCGCGTGTCCTGAAACACGGCAAAATACATGATCAGTCCGGGCGCGGTCCCGAACGAGAT
>CAZMGX010000169.1:9867-10101 GCA_964565915.1 uncultured Gemmatimonas sp. | reverse complement strand
CGCGCAGGCGCTGATCGAGTTTCTTCCGCTCGGTCTCGATCTGCTGGCGTGTCGTGTTGTCCGTGCCGATCAGCAGATAGCCGATGATGAGCCCCTCCGCGTCGCGCAGCGCAGTGACCGACACCACCGCGGGCAGTCGACTGCCATCCTTGCGAATGTACGAGCTGACGTACATTCGCAAGGATGGCAGTCGACGGCCCGCCGTGACCCACACCACCGCGGGCAGAAGACAGG
>CAZMGX010000169.1:0-9857 GCA_964565915.1 uncultured Gemmatimonas sp. | reverse complement strand
ACGTCAGCTCGTAGATGTCCTCGATGCCGCGCGATGCCTTGAACACCAGCGCGTCGAATCCCGGACGAATGGTGGTGGACAGCTCGATACTGAGGCTCCGGGCACGTGCGTCCATCTCTTCCGGATCCGAAAGATCGGCCGGGGTGACCTTGTCCAGCACGTCGATCGCCGCGTACCCCAGCATGCGCTCGGCGCCCACATTGAAGATCTGGATGACGCCATTCGCATCGGTGGCGATGCTCGAAAAATTGGCACTGTTGAAGATGGCACGCTGGAGGGCGCCCGCTTCGCGTAGTGCCGCTTCCGCCATCGTTCGAGCGGCGAGGTCGGGAACGGGCATGGCCTCGCGGTCCGGCGCCGCGTCGGGCGCGAAGGTGCTGAGGCTGCGTGCGTTCATGGCACGAAAGCTAACCGAAGAGCGCGCCGCCATCGGCACTCATCCTTTCGAGCGATGGTTCGTCGTGCGCCCTTCGCATACGGTACAGTCAGCATATTCCGCATACGGCATTCAGTAGTCGCTGCATGGCCACACGCGCATCCCGTCAATGTCGGCGAGCCCACCTCCTCCGAAACGTCGCCCATGAATGTGACCGTCGAAACTACGCCGGCTGGCACCGAGCACGAACCCTACCAGCACAAGTTGCCGATCACGATACTCATCTGCGATGATGATGAGGACGATCGCATGCTCACTCGGGAAGCGCTCGAAGGTGCGCGCATCTCGAACTCGTTGCGTTTCGTCGGCGACGGCGAACAATTGCTCGACTATCTGTACCAGCGCGGGGAGTATGCCGGAGAAACAGGGAGCGCCCCGCGGCCCGGACTGATTCTCCTCGACCTGAACATGCCGAGAATGGACGGGCGCGAGGCACTTCGTCGCATCAAGGCAGATCCGGCCTTGTCGAGCATTCCGGTGGTGGTCCTGTCGATATCACAGTTGGAGGAGGACAACGCCCGGAGCAGTGAACTCGGTGTGACCGGGTACATCACGAAGCCCGTGACCTTTCGTGGGCTGCTGGAAGCGATGAACATCCTCAATCGCTACTGGCTTCAAATCGTCGACGTGCTGCCGGCGCCTCCTCACTGAGTCTTGCGGGTCGACGCGAAGAACGCCCAGATCACCTCGGTGGCGTTCATTGTCGAACTTGGCCGGTCGCCGAGGCGACTGCCGCGTTCGCCTCCCGGCCACGCGTGCCCGTTGTCCTTCAGCTGGTGCAGCTCCACGCGCCGCCCTTCCGGACAAGAATAGCGCCAGACGATGATCGTACCGCGTTCCTGACGTTCCGGCGTCGGTTGGCAGCCATTGCCTCGGGCCCAGAACGTGCCCTGGTCGATGTTCGGGCGTGTCGGTGTGCCATCCCACGCATTGGCCGCGCGGCCGCCGGTCAGGCCGCCCGAAGCGGGGACCGACTTGTCGAGTAGCCCGTTGATCATCATGGCTGACACCGGCGTCGTGGGTGCCGCCTCGTCGCCGAACACGGCGCCGACCACCGGAGCGATGGCGGCGATGCGATGTGACAGTTCTCGGCCGAGTCGATGGCTCATCATCGCGCCATTGGACATACCGGTGGCATAGATGCGGGCCGGATCGATCGGGTAGCGGGTAGCGAGCGTATCCAGCAAGGCGCTGATGAAGCCGACATCGTCAATACGACGCTCCATGGCCGAGCCGCAGCAATGACCGGCGTTCCACGTCAACAGGCGAATGCGGGCGCGCCGCGCTGTCCCCTCGGGATACACCACGAGAACCCGCTCACGGTCGACCAACGCCGTGAAGCCGGTCATCTTCTCGGCGTTCGCGGCATTGCCCCCGCCGCCATGCAACACCAGCACCACCGGCAGTGCGGTCCCCGGAGGCAGCTCGCGCGGCGCGCGGACGACGTAGGTGCGCTCGATCCCGCCATGACGAAACGACTGAGATTGTTCGGCGTGGAGTTCGCCGGAGGGCCCCCTTGCGACAGCGGTGGCGGTGCCCTGCGCCACCGCGAGGGTGAGCAGTAGCGCCGCGACGGTGGGACGAATCAGCACGGAGCATGTCATGGCCTGTTGGACGTCGAGGGAGCCGTGGACGTTAACCCTCGGGTCACCGTCGTCGGGTGGAACACAAAGACTGATCTTCCGGACGATAGCGAGTTCGACGAGGCGCCGTGATCATTGGCATGTGGTCTCCGACGTGCGCCATCGGATCGGGCACGTCACACATCAATGCACACCGTGCCAGCTGGGAGGGGTGATGGTCACTTCAGATGAAGCACATATCGACCGACTCGTGGGCGTTGCCATCGCGGCTCGCGACGCATTTACCAGCGCTTCGCGCAATGCCGTTTCGGCGACCTTGGCCCGCCTGTTCCTCGAGCGCGCCGAGGATCAGGCCCGGATCGCCACGCACCTGAGCGAGCAGCGCTGACACTGGGCGCCGGAAGGTATGGCGCACGGTTTGCGCGTATGCGACGATCGCCGTTCAACGCGGGCATTCCGCGCACGCGGTTTTCCGCGTCAATTCTTTCCGAGATCATTCTCAATGGCCGACAAGCCTGTATTGCAGCTGACCGATGCGCGTATGCTCACCACCGCGCGGTCGCGACGGGATATCCTCAAGCTCATGGCCGCCGGTGGGGCGCTCGTGTTCCTGCCCGGCGCTCTGGCCGGCTGTTCCGATGATGCGGACCCGGTCCCAACCGGTCCGGGCACGGGAGATGCACTCACGATCGACTTCGCGAAGGGCGATATCGCCGTCCTGCAGTTCGCATACGCTCTCGAGCAACTCGAGGCCGATTTCTACACGCGCGCCGTAAACGCGTTCGGGTCGTCCAATCTGACGGCCGCCGAGAAGGCCGTGCTGCAGGACATCAAGTACCACGAAGTCATCCATCGCGAACTCTTCAAGGCGGCGCTCGGCGCCACCAACGGATTCACGATCGCAACGACCTATCCAGGCCTGAATTTCAATGATCGTGTCGCGGTGCTCACCAGCGCCAGAACGTTCGAAGATCTCGGGGTAGCGGCCTACAACGGCGCGGCGCAGTACATCACAACCGCCGATACGCTCCTCCTTGCCGGCAAGATCGTCTCGGTCGAAGCACGCCACGCATCAGCGATACGGGACCTGATCAACCCGCGCTCGGCCGACTTTGCGCCAACGGCGTTCGATGACGCGTTCCGGCCCTCGAAAGTGGCGACCTCCGCCCAAGGGTTCATCGTCGACAAGCTGACCTTCGCCAACGCACCCGCTGCGTTCGTGCAGGGTCCGAACAACAACGGCTGAGGCTCATCATGACCACTGCACATTTGCTCGATTCGATCGATCCCGACATCACCGCCACGCTGTCGACGCGCGCTGCCGATATCGAGGCGGGCGCCAGTGTCGACGGCAAGCTGGCGGCGCTGCTGGCACTCGGGTCGATACCTATCGCCCTCGGCGCACTGTCGCGCGAAGCGTACGGCCAAGCGCCGTCGGACGTGCTGGATGTCCTGCAATTCGCCTTGCTGCTGGAGTATCTCGAGGCCGAGTTCTACCAGCGCGGCGTGGCCGCCTCTGGTCTCATCGATGCCGCGGACCGCACGATCTTCACCACCATCAGCGCGCACGAGACCGTGCACGTGACGACGTTGCAGGGCCTCATTGTCGCCGCCGGAGCAGTGCCGATCACCAAGCCGGCCTTCGACTTCACCGCCAAAGGCAATGTCGCCGGCTTCGCGTTCGCGGCAGGCCAGTATGAGACCTTCAAGGTGCTCGCAATGGCCTTCGAGGACACCGGTGTGCGGGCGTACAAGGGGCAAGCCGCACGACTGATCAACAACAAGGCCGCGTTGACGGCGGCGCTGTCCATTCACTCCGTCGAGGCGCGCCACGCGGCGGTCGTACGCCGCTTGCGTGGGCGAAAGGCGTGGGTGACGGGCAACAGTCGCGACGATCTCCCGGCCTTCACGCAGGGCATTTACGACGGCGAGGATGCCCTGTTGCAGGGCGGAGTGACGGTCACCTCGTTGCCGAACGTCAGTACGAATGGCGGCACGAACGCGGCTACGGAGGCCTTCGACGAACCGCTCACGAAGGCGCAGGTGACCGCAATCATTACGCCGTTCCTGGCGTAGTCGGTTCGTCGTCGGGAACCACCGCGGTCGCCTCGATCTCGACGACCGCGCCCGGTTCGATCAGTGCACCGACCTGCACGGCAGACATGGCGGGATAGTGCGTCCCGATCACCTCGCGGTACACCTCACCCAACGCTTTGCCGGAGGCCACGTAGACCTCGCGGTCCAGCACGTACCACGTGAGCCGTACGAGATGATCGGGTCGCGCGCCATCACAGGCCAGGATCGTGACGATGTTTTGCAGCGCCTGACGCGCCTGCGAAACCAGGTCGGTGCCAACCAGTTCTTCGTTCGCATTCCAGCCGATCTGACCCGCCACGAAGATCTGTCGGCCTCGGGCCGAGATGCCGTTGGCATACCCGCGAGGGCGCGGCCACGATTCCGGCTGCAACGTGTGGTGTGTCATGCGTGCTCCGTTCATGCGTGGTCCGTCATGCGTGATCCGCCGTGGGGCTTTCCTTCAACCGGAAGCGTTGCAGCTTGCCGGTTTCCGTCTTGGGAAGTGAGGACACAAATTCGACGTGGCGTGGATATTTGTACGGCGCGATCGTCGCTTTGACGTGGTCCTGCAGGAGACCGACCAACTGACGGTCGGCCGCATACCCCGGCTTGAGAACGACAAATGCCTTGACGGCCTGTCCGCGCTCGATATCCGGGACGCCCACGACCGCGCACTCCAGCACACCCTCGTGCTGCAGCAGCGCGGCCTCGACCTCCGGGGCACCGATGTTGTAGCCCGACGAGATGATCAGGTCGTCAGTGCGCGCGCGGAAGTACACGTAGCCCTCATCGTCCATGGTGCACGCGTCGCCGGTCAAGTTCCATCCGCCTTGCACATAGACCGTCTGGCGCTGGTCCGCGAGATATCGGCAGCCGGTGGGGCCACGGACCGCCAATCGACCAACCACACCGGACGGCACCGGGCGAAGCGCGTCGTCGAGAATGGCCACCTCGTACCCCGGCACCGCTCGCCCGATGGCACCGGGTCGTACGGCGTCACCGGCAGCGGCGATGAAGATGTGGATCAGCTCCGTCGCGCCGATGCCATCGAGCATCTCGATCTGCGTGGCCTCACGCCACAGGCTGCGCGTCGCGTCCGGCAAGGCTTCGCCCGCAGACACGCTGGCTCTCAGCGAAGCCGTATCGAAACGCCCGGGTTCTCGCGCGATGGCCAGCGCCATGTGGCGATAGAAACTGGGCGCCGTGAACGTCACGGTGGCCCGCGTGGCCGCAATGGCCTCCAGCATCGCCTCGGGTGTCGCGCGCTCCAGCAACACGACGCTGCCACGCGCCGCCAGCGGAAAACAGAGCAGGCCGCCCAACCCGAACGTAAACGCAATCGGCGGCGTGCCGATGCATCGATCCGCGGTGCCGAGTTGCAGCACCTGAGCGCTGAACCCGTGGCACATCGCCATGACATCGCGGTGAAAGTGCATGCACCCTTTGGGCACGCCGGTGGTGCCCGACGTAAAGGCAATCAATACCACGTCGTCACTGGCGGTATCGCAGGGGGCAAACGGGGCCGCATGGCGGGCGAGTGCCGCGTCCAGTCGGTCAGCCGCGTCGCCACCCCAGACGCGGATGGAGCGCAGCACGGGTGCCTGGGCGGCCGCCGTGGCAAGGTCCTCGATCAACCGGGAGTCGCACAATGCCGCGGTGCACTGCGCTCGCTCGATCACGATACGTAGTTCGGTCGCACGCAACATCGGCATCGTCGTCACGACCACAAGGCCCGCTTTCACGGCCGCCAACCAGGCGACGGTCATCCACCGGCCATTGAACCCGCGCAGCAGTACGCGGTTGCCCGGGACCAACCCCATCTCACTGACCAACACGTGCGCCACTGCATCCACTTGTTCGGACAGCTGCGCATACGTCGTCTCTTCCCAGGTGCCGTCCAGCTTCTGGGTTACCAGCGCTACGCGTTCGCCGTGCCCCTCGCGCAAGGCGACATCAAGCAACTCGGCGGCGGCATTCAGCCGCGGCGGCGCGTCGTAGACGCCGTCGAGATGCAACACCGGCCATTGGTCTTCCGGCGGCAAGTGCTCACGACTGAAGGCATCAACGTGGGCACTGGGGTGAAACGGGCGCGTCATGGCTACCTCCGCCGATAAGCCTTCAGGGTCTCTCGCCCGATCAGCAGGCGCTGCACTTCATTGGCGCCTTCGTAGATGCGGAGCGCGCGCACATCGCGATACAGTCGCTCCACGACTTCGCCGACCCGGACGCCGCGTCCGCCGTGCAGTTGCACGGCGCGGTCTACCACCTGCTGCGCCAGCTCGGTTGCCGACAACTTGGCCATCGCCGCGACCCCCGTGCTGCGGTCGGCCTGTGTATCCCGATGCCACGCGGCCCGATACGTCAGCAGCGCCGCCGTGTCGACGTCCGTCGCCATGTCGCCGAGGATCGCCTGAGCGAGGGGCTGATCACCCAACACCGTGCCGAACATGGCGCGACCATCGGCGTAGCGCAGGGCTTCCTGCAGCGCGCGTCGTGCGAACCCCGTGGCCGCCGCCGCGACCGACACGCGGAAGATGTCCAGCGTGCGCATGGCCAGGGCGAATCCCTCACCCTCGACGCCGAGCAGTGCGTGCTCCGGAATCTCGCACGCATCGAAGTGTAGGGTGGCCAGCGGATGCGGTGAGATGACATCAATCCGTTCGCCGATCGACAGACCGGGTGTGTCTGCGGGCACCAGAAATCCACTGATGCCCTTGGCGCCAACACTCTCTGCCACGCTGCGCGCGAAGACGCAATAGAAGTCGGCTATGCCGCCGTTCGAAATCCATGTTTTCACGCCATCCAGACGCCATCCGCGCGCCGTGCGACGGGCCGTCATGCGCATGGCGCCGGCGTCGGAGCCGGCGTCCGGTTCTGAGATCGCGAACGCCGCGATCGCCTCGCCCGATGCTACCCGCGGCAGCCACGATTCTCGCATGACCTCATCACCGCCCAACGTGATGGCACCAGAACCCAGGCCCTGCATGGCAAGCGCAAAGTCGGCGAGGGCGTGGTGCATGGCCAACCGCTCCCGCAGCACACACAGCGCGCGCGAATCGAGCGCGGGTAGTGCGCCACCCCACGCTTGGGGGACACAGTAGCGAAGATATCCCTCGGAGCCGAGCACTCTCACCCACGCGCGGCACCGATCATCGACGGAGCCCTCGTCACCTACCGCATGCTGTGCCCAGGCGCCGACAGAATCCGCCAGGCGAAGGTCGAGCGCGCGATGGGTCTCCTCGAAGAAGGGCCAATTGAGATGAGCTGCCCCGTTCATCGTCAATTGCCCTCGAAGACCGGCGTGGTCTTGGCCGCGAAGGCCTCGAACGCCCGCCGGAAATCCTGCGTGCCCATACACAGCGCCTGCGCCTGAGCCTCCATCTCGATCGCGGTCTCGATGGATACGTTCCACTCCTGCTGCAGCATGGTCTTCGTCATCGCGTGCGCAAACGCGGGACCGTCGGCCAGCCGCTGCGCCCGCGCAATCGCGTCGTCCAGCAGTGTCTCTCGCGACACGACGCTGTTGTAGAACCCCCATCGCTCACCTTCGGCGGCATCCATGACCCGGCCGGTATACAGTAGCTCGGACGCACGGCCCTGTCCGATGATCCGTGGCAGCAGCGCACACGCCCCCATGTCACAGCCCGCCAGACCGACCTTCGTGAACAGGAAGGCCGTTCGCGCGTCGGGTGTTGCCAGTCGCATGTCGGCGGCCATGGCGAGGATGGCCCCGGCGCCGGCGCAGACACCGTCGACGGCGGCGATGATCGGTTGGGGACACGTGCGCATGGCCTTCACCAGATCACCCGTCATCCGCGTGAACGCCAGCAGCTCAGGGACCGCCATGCGCGTGAGCGGCTCGATGATCTCGAACACGTCACCACCGGAGCAGAAGTTCTGCTCGGCGCCGGTGAGTACAACGGCCCGGACGTCGGAGGCATAGGTCAGGGAGCGAAAGAGATCGCGCAGCTCCGCATAGGCATCGAACGTCAGGGGGTTCTTCCGGGTCGGCCGGTTCAAGGTCACCACCCCAACGCGGCCACCGTGAACCGTGCGCCACGCAAAATGGGTTGGGGCGAACCCGGCCATCGGTCGCCGCATGGCCGTCATCGGATCGGCTTCGCTCATTCCGCTGCTCCTGGGTTGGCAAACTGCGATTTCACCTGGCCAAGCATGGAATGCATGGCGCGGCGCTCCGTGGCGTTCAGCGTACTGAACAGCGACCCCACCCACTGCTCGTGGGCACTCGCCATGGCCTGAAAGTGGCGACGACCGGCGGCCGTCAGCCGCACGACGGCTGCGCGTTTGTCGTCCCGCGCCACGCGTCTCGACACATACCCTTCGGTTTCCAGCGCACGCACCAGCCAGGTCACGTTTCCGCCGGTCGTGAGCGTCCGCTCCGACAACTCGCCCATGCGCAGGCCATCCGGGGCCCGATCCAACTGCGCCAGGAGATCGAATCTCGGCAATGACGAACTGAACTCCCGCTTGAGGGCGCTGTCCAGTTGGCGCTCAACGAGTGTGGTGCACGTGAACAGTCGCAGCCAGAGCCGCAATGACTCATGATCGGTTGTGGTCGCGTCGGTCACGTGGAGGCACCGTTGAGCACAATGGCCTGGCCGTTGGGTGCGTCCGTGCGCGCGGTGCACAAGTGCAGCACCACCTCGGCGACCTCGCTCACACTGACGAGACGCGATTGCCCGGCGTCCGCGAGAATGGTGGCCTCTGCCTCTGCCGCGCTGCGTCCGGTCCGTGCCACGATACGCGCCACGGCGTCGGCCACCAGGTCGGTATCGGTATAGCCCGGACAGACGGCGTTGACGGATATCCCCCGCGGCCCGACCTCCTGTGCCAGCGAGCGAGTGAGGCCGACCATCGCATGCTTGGCGGCCGTGTAGGCTGTGACATACGGCGCGCCCCAGAGACCGGCGACGCTGGCGATGTTGATGATGTGTCCGTGCCCGCGCTCGATCATGCCGGGCAACACCACATGCGCGGCGTGAACGACGGCGAGCAGGTGCTCCGCCATCATGCGTTCGAACAGGGCCGCGTCGCTCTTGAGGAACGTCGCAGAAACGGCGGACCCGGCGTTGTTCACCAGAATGTCGACGGGTCCGAACATCCCAATGGCCTCGTGGCACGCCCGCTGGAGCGCGACGCGGTCCGTGATATCAGCGACGACGACGCTGTGTGCGCCCGTCAGGATGCGGGCGACGGACGCTGCCCGCTCGGCGTCACGGACGAGCAACGAAACATTGGCCCCGGCTGCGGAAAGCGTGTGGGCGATGGCCGCGCCGATGCCGCGACTGGCGCCCGTGACGAGCGCATGCTGACCGTGCAACGGTGCCGTCGTCGTTGGCGTCACGTCAACTCTCCCTTCGGCGGTGCGGTGGTCGAGGACATGCCAGTGCCGGTGGCCAGCGCGCGTTCGCGCTCGATCAAGCGCTCGAGTTGGGTCCTGCCTGAGAGATACTGCACCGGCCACTGCGCGCCCTGATAGCCGTAGCGCGCCGCTTCGGTCAGTGTCCAGGCCGGGTGGGTGAGGTGCGGCCGACCAATCGCCACCAGATCGGCACGTCCTGACGCGATGATGCCGTTGGCCTGATCGGCGTCCGTGATCGCGCCGACGGCCATGGTCGCAATCCCGGCTTCCTGCCGCACGCGATCCGCGAACGGCGTCTGCCACATGCGTCCGAACACCGGGCGTTCCTGCTTCACGACCTGACCCGCTGACACGTCGATGAGGTCCGCCCCCGCATCAC
>CAZMGX010000168.1:0-10190 GCA_964565915.1 uncultured Gemmatimonas sp. | reverse complement strand
GCCGCCTCCCACCCCGATCTTGAGGCCCATCGTCGCGACGTCGCGCAGCGACACGGGCCCGTCGACGAGACCGGTCATTCGCAGCACCATCGTCGCGGCAAATCCCAATACGGTCCAGCCCATCCCCCAGACAACCACGTTCCCGATCGTCCCGCGCAACCGTCTGCGAAAGTCCGACACGATTCCTCTCTGGCTGTGGTACTGTAACCTACCGTCCCCGTCGGTCCTTCGCATGACCGCGTCCGCCTACTCCCCCCGCAAGGCGCGCACCGGATCGCCCTGCGACGCCCGCCACGCCGGCCACGCACTGGCCGCCAACGTGGCCGCCGAGAGCAGCACCGCGACCGTGACGTACGCGATCGGTTCGGTCGGCGACACCTCGTACAGGTATTCCCCCAACGCGCGCGCGGTGAGCAGCGTCACCGGCACGCCGATGGCGATGCCCGCCATCACACCGCGCATCGCGTCACCGACCAGCAAGCGCACGATACTCGTCGGCGTCCCACCCACCGCCATGCGGATGCCGATTTCCCGTTCGCGACGTGCTGATGCGCGCGCACTCACGCCGTACAAACCCACGGCAGCCAGCAATGTCGCGAGTGCGCCGAACGCTGAAAACAGGATCGTGCGATACCGCTGCGCCCCGTAAGATTTCGCAATGGCTTCCGGCACCGGGGCGATCGATCGCAAGACGAGTTGCGCATCCAGGTCCCGCAACATCACGCGCACGGACGGCGCGTGCAACGCGGCGATTGGTGCGCGCGCGAGCAACGTGGGCGCGGTGCTGGGATGTTGATCGAACGGGACATAGATCCCCGCGCCATCCGCCTCGGTCAGCGACTTGCCGTGCACGTCGGCCACCACCCCGACCACGGTCCGCCACACCGACTGGTGCCGCACGCGCTGGCCAATCACCGGCACGGTCCCGAAATCCCGACGAACCATCGCTTCGTTCACGACGGCCACCGGCGCGCCGCCGTACCCGTCACCCGGCTGAAAGGCGCGTCCGGCCACGACGCGGATGCCCATCGTCTCGAAGTAGTCCGTCGCTACATAATGCTGCAACGTGTGCTGCGGGGATCGATCGCCGGCGATCGACGCGTCCAGCGCCACCGGCGAACTGCTGCTGCCGCCGGCGAAAGGCGGTGCACTGCTGATGGTCACCGCACGTACCCCGGGCATCTCGGCGAGTCGGCGGCGGGTGCGCTCGACCACGTCGCGAACACGCTGTTCCTCATACTGCCACGGCATGGTCACGCGCACCGCGATCAACGACTCGGGGCGAAAGCCGGGGTTCACCTCGGACACGCGCTGCAGACTCTGGCCCAACAGCACACTCATCACCAGCAGCACCATCGACATCGCGATCTGCGCGGCGAGCAGAGAGCGCTGCAGGAAGGCGGCTCCGCGGGCACTCTGTCCCGTGCCCGCGCGCACCACGTTGACAGGGCCGCTCCGTCCGACCAGCCACGCCGGCACAATACCGAACGACAGGCCCGTCACGAGGGCGACCAGCAACGCAAAGGCCAACACCCGACCGTCGATGCGGACCGCATCGAGACCGGGCAACCGTTCGGGCGCGATGGCCACGAGGCCACGCAGCATCATCCACGCGAACATTGCGCCGAGTGCCGATGCGATCAATGCGAGGACGAGACTCTCGCCCAGCAGCTGCCTGACGAGTCGGCCCTGTCCCGCGCCCAACGCGACACGCACGGTGATCTCATTGCGTCGCGCACTCACCTCGCCCAACTGCAGCAGCGCCACGTTGACGCACGCGATCAGCAACAGCAGACCGGCCGCCGCGAGCAGCAGTAGCACTGGCCTGCTTGCCTGCCGGCCCTGGTCCTGCTGCCACATCGCGATGCGGACCACGAGGGAACTGTCCCCGGCGACGGCGCGAAGGGCAGGGGTCGCCTGCAAGGCGGCCCCGTCGAACGTTGCGGATGCGCTCAGTCGGGCGATGGCGCGGTAATTCCGGTTGCGCCGTTCCGGCAAGTCCGACGAATCGCGCAGCGCGGGCGTCCACATGAGCGGTGGCTCGGCCGTACGGTCGAGGCGAAAGCCCGCGGGCATCACCCCGATGATGGTGTACGGCTCGCCGTTCATCGTGACGGTACGCCCGACAATGGCGGAATCACCACCGTAGCGCCCGCGCCACGCCTCCCAACTCAACACGCCCACGTTGGGTCCACCCAGCACGTCTTCTCCGAGCGTGAACGTCCGACCCAAGTGGGGGCCGATCCGCAGTGTCTCGAAGACCGACTGGGTCGCGATGCCGACCGACACGGGTTCGGCGCCGCTCTCGGTCATCAGGTTCGCCGTCCCCATGTTCCACAATCCCATCGAGGCAATGCCCGGCGAGGCGTCCCGGATGGCGTGGTACTCACCTGCACCCACCGGCGTGGCTTCGGCCAGCCAACTGAGGACCGCGTCATCGGCCAGCGACGGTTGCCCAATCCAGACCGCGGCCAGTCGTTCGGGCTCGGGGAACGGCAACGGCCGCAGCAAGACGCCGTCGACCACGCTAAAGATTGCCGTGGTCGCGCCGATACCGAGCGCGAGGACGCCAATCATCAGCATCGTGGCGGCGCGTCGTCGGGCAACCATGCGCCACGCGAATCGCACATCCTGCAGCGCTTCCGTGACAAGGCGTGTCCGCCGCCGCGACCCCTCAGTCGCGCGGCCGATGCGCGTCAGCTCGTCGCGCACGCCGCCGAAGTCACCGAACGCGGCGAGGGCCTGTTCGCGCGCGGCCTCCGCCGGAACCCCCCGCGCGATCAGCTCCTTCGTGCGCATCTCGACATGGAACGCCATCTCCGAGTCGACCTTCTCACCGACGGCGCGCGGTACTATCTCGCGCTCGATGTCCCCTTCGCGCGGCGTCCTCATGGCACCGCTTCCAGCACCAGAGTCACCGACGCGGCAAAGGCGCGCCACTCGTCCCGCTCCCGGGTCAGCTCACGCTTCCCGGCGGCGGTGAGGTGGTAGAACTTGGCGGGTCGTCCCAGTTCGGACGTGCGCCAGTCGCTGGCGATCAATTTGCGCTGCTCCATTCGGTGCAGGGCCGGATACAGGGTCCCCTCCTCCGCGCGGAACCCTTCCTGCGACTTCTCCTCAAGCCACCTGGCAATGGCATATCCGTGGCGCGGTCCCCACGCGAGGGTCGAGAGGACCAACAATTCGATGGTCCCGCGGAGATGGCTGTTTCGAGGCATCGGGCACCCTATGCATAGGTTTCTAGGTATCGCGATGGGTGTTCGACAGCCTTAGCCGCGGAAAGGTTTGCGCCTTGCCGGGTAATTTCGAAATGACCTTGGGTAAACTTCTCATGAGCGGCGTCTTCGCCCTCAGTCTGTCCGGGTGCGTCACGGCGCTCGGGGGCGGTGTCGGTGGGTGGATTGGTCAGCGGGGTGATCGGGCCACGAGCCGCACCGATGCAACCGTTGGTGCCGCGGTGGCGGTTCGCTTTTCCGTGCCACGCGACATCACGATGGCAGCGACGGGGGGCAACGAAACGGTCCCCGTGCCGCAGGTGACCACCGTGTTCGGGCGCGTCCTTTCGTCCAGCGGAGACACGCTGTCGCTCGAATTGGCCGAGATCATCGGCCAGCGCGGTCGCGAACGGTACAGCGGTCAGCAGGCGGTCCGCGTGGTCCGCGACTCGTCCACCAGGGTGCAGCTGCTGAACAGAAACCCGGGACGCACGACGGGAATCGTCCTCGGCATGGCTGTCGGATTTATCGGGGATGTGTTCCTGTTGCTCTATCTGTCGCAGGGTTCGTAGGGCCGTCAGGAACGCAGGATCTTCTCCAGCGCCTTCCCCCTGGCGAGTTCGTCGATGAGCTTGTCGAGCCAGCGGATCTGCTGCATCAGCGGGTCGTCGACCGCTTCCACGCGTACGCCGCACACGACGCCGGTGATCTTGGCCGTGTTGGGATGTATGGCGGGTGCTTCAGCAAAGAACGTCGTGAAGTCCGCTCTCCGCTCCAGCTGACGCGCGAGGCCGGCCGCGTCGTAGCCGGTCAGCCAGCAGATGATCTCATCGACCTCTGCCTTTGTGCGCTGCTTCCGCTCGGCCTTCGTGACGTAGTGGGGATAGACGCTGGCGAACGCCGTGGCAAAGATGCGATGTGTGGACAAGGGCCGTGGAGTGTTCAGGTCCGTGAGATTGCGCGTTCCGAAAAATGTAGGGAAATTCGCGGCCACACGAGTTGTCGAGCGTCACGGGCTACGGCTTTCGAAGGGGAGGGGGTCTGGCAACACAAGCGGATGTCCGCCGCATCGCGATGACTCTGCCCGGCACGGTGGCCGAGCCCGATCGCTTCGCGTTCTCACTTCCGGCGAAGGGCAAGAACAAGGGCTATGCCTGGGTCTGGCTGGAACGTATTGCACCAAAGAAGGCGCGTGTCCCCAACCCTTCGGTGCTGGCACTGCGCGTAAGCAGCCTCGCGGTGAAGGACCTCATGATTCGCGCCGAGCCGGCCAAGTTCTTCACCGAGCCGCACTACGATGGCTACCCGGCGGTGCTGCTGCGACTGGAGACCGTACGTGTCCCGGAGTTGCGCGGCCTGCTGCGCGATGCCTGGGGCTGTGTGGCGCCCAAGTCGCTCAAGGATTGAATCGCGGCGCTAGGCCTGACGGGCCCAGCGAAATGTCTCGGCCATGGTGGGTTCCTTGCCGTACAGCAGCACGCCGGCCGCGAAAATCTTTCCTGCGGCGCGTCGGAATGTCCACGCGGTGATGGCCAGCAACAGCACGGCCAGTGTCGGCTCCCACCACGGCACACTCGTCGCCAGGAGTCGCACCGGCAGGACTGCCATCGACGTCAACGGGAAGATGGAGAGGACCTGGGCGACGGTGGATTCCGCGCGCGACACGAGCGTGAATGCCAAGGCCGTGGGCAGGATGGGGATCATCAGCATCGCGCTGCGCGGCGATGAATTGGGATCGTCGATCGTGGCCGCGATGGCGGCCATGAAGGCAAACCACATCGCGGTGCCAAGTACCGTGGTCAGTGCGATGATGGCGAGGAGTCCGAGTTCGGTTGGGGCCGGCGGAATCGGTAGCGCGGGCCGCCCCACGAGCCGCGGCAGCAGCGTGATGGCCAGTACACCGGTCACGGCCAGAATCACCGTCCCCACTGCTGCCGCTCCTGCCAGCCCGATCAGCTTGCCGTCGATCCACGATTGCGGCGTGACCATCGACAACATCTGCTCGGTGATGCGTTGCTGTTTTTCGCCGGTGATGCCGGCGAACAATGACGCGAAGCCATTGAACAGAATCAGCAGGCCGAAACCCAGCAGAATGTTGGCGTACAGGCGACTCGAGGAGGAGCCGACGCCACCCTCGCCGAGCGTCGTGACAGCGACGGCAAACGGCGTCGACAACGCCCGACGTTGTTCGGGTGTGAGGTCGAGCCGTGCATAGGCCGCGACTTGGCCGGCCTGTGTCAGTGCGGGTGCGACCCGTGTGGTCCACGCCGACTTTCGCCGAGTGAGTATCTCACCGCGTTCGGGACCCTGAAGCAGCAGGACGCCGTCGACGGAGTCGGCAACGAAGCGATCTCGCGCTTCGCTGGCCGATGCGTAGCGATTCGTCAGCCACGTGACACCGTCCACCACCGGGAGAGGATGTCCCAGCGTCTCAGCGCCAACCACCGCCACGTCCACCTGCGTGGTCCGCGCGCCGGACACGAGTTTCGATACGCCGGTGCCTACCACACCCAACACCAGCATCACCGCCACGCCGATGAACTGCTGACGCCACTTCACGAATCGATTGAACTCCCAGCGGGCGATGGTGGCGACGTGACGGGCACGGGTCATGCGGCCTCCTCGGCACTGGCGGCGCCACCGACCACGTTGATGTAGACGTCGTGCAGCGACGGCTCCTCGTTGCGGACGCGCACGATGTTGAGTCGACTGGCACAGAGGGCGAGCAAATCTCCAACGTGATGCCCGCGCGCGAGGGTGATCACGATGTCGCCATCGGCATCGCGGCTCACGCTCACCACGGCGGGGTGGGCCTGGATGGGAACCAGGGCATCAGGCTGCTGGTGCTCAACCGTGAGGATCAATCGCGCACCGGTGCCCCAGCGTTCGCGAATCTGCGGCATGGTGCCTGACAGCACCTCGCGTCCGTGCTGCATCACGAACACCCGATCGGCGAGACGTTCGACCAGCGACATCTGATGTGCGCTGAGAATCACGGTCGTGCCTTGCGTGCGCAACTCGGCGACGAGCCCCAGGAACAGTTCCTGATTGAGTGGATCGAGTCCGCTGAAGGGTTCGTCGAGAATGGCGCAGGCGGGTGCGTGCAGCACCGCGGCCGCGAACTGCACCTTCTGCTGGTTGCCCTTCGACAACGATCCCACCTTGTCTTTGGCGCGCGGCAGCAACTCGAGCCGGTCCAGCCAGCGTTCCGCGGCGGCATGCGCGTCGTGGCGTTCGAGCCCGCGCAGGGTGCCGAAGTAGGTGAGGACGGCGATCAACGGCATGTCCTGATAGAGCCCGCGATCTTCAGGGAGATAGCCCAATGCCGTCGGTGCCAGGCGCCGTTCGGGCATGGAGGTCCACGTGACGGTGCCGTCATCGGGTCGCGTGATGCCGACCATCATGCGCAGCAGGGTCGACTTGCCCGCGCCGTTGGGACCAAGCAGGGCGAAGATCTCTCCGGTGGCGACCGAGAACGAGATGTTGTCGACGGCGTGGACGCGAGCAAAGCGTTTGTGGACCGCAGCGACCTCGAGGAACGGTGCCGAGGTGCTCATGGCGAAGCGCTCATGGCCAGGCGCTCATTCGGTCAGGGGCGCGGCCGTACAACGACCTGTCGCTCGATGATCACGGGCGCACGATCGGGTTCGGCAATGCCGTGTACCCGCACCTGCGCCGATCCGGCACTGGTGAAGGTGTATCGAACCGTGTCCGTCCACTGATACAGCACATCCGCGCATCCCCAGTTCGCTGGCAGCCGCACCGCCTCGCGGGCCTGCGGACGGATCTCGAGCACGCCATCGCGCAACGACACCGCCACGCCGGCGTTCTGCACACACGAGGTATTGCCCCAGGTCGTGACCGTCATGATCACAGGCAGTCCCGCCGCCACCGAGTCGGGCACGGCGATCCGCGGTGCGGCCTGGTAGTACGCGAGCGTTCCCGGGCGAACTCCGTAGAGCGGCTCGTCCGGCGCCACGGAGCCTGAGCAGGCAGACAGAACAAGGGCGGACGCAGCCCGCAGCAGTCTCATGGACTCTCCTTCACAGACGGATCAGATGGGGCCCCGACACGATGCCGTCGGCGATACCTCTGACATTGGCGAGGGTGCCGGCGTACGACAAGAGACGTCGCCGGGCCGTGTTCACGGTTTACGAAACCTTTGCGGCGTCTGGAGACCACACGTGCTCGCGCGCCGGCGGACCACACCGCATCAGCCAGAATGGTCTTGCCGTCTGTGGCGCCATGCGACAGGTTGCCGAATCTTGCCACCCCTTACCCCTTGCCTTATGACGCTCTCACTGCGCTCGCTCACTCGTGCGGCGGTCACCTTCTTCGCTGCCGCCACCGTCGCTGCGTGCGGCAGCGATGGCCCCACGGAGGGACCCACGCTCGCCGGCGCCTATCAGGCGACCACCTTTCGCGTGACGCCCACCGGGCAATCAACCATCGACGCGCTGTCGCAGGGCGGCGCGCTGTCGATCGTCATCGCCGCGAACAACACAACCACCGGCACGCTGACCCTCCCGGCCAGTGTGACCGGCGCCGCCCCGCTGACGGCCAGCATGGCCGGGACTGCCGTACGCACCGGTGGCAACGTGGATTTCGCGCAGAGCGCCGATAGCTTCGTTCGCGATCTCACGTGGACCCTTGGGACGAACACCCTTTCCGTGACCGATCAAACCGTCGGCGGCGCACGGTTCACGATCGTGTTGACGCGGCAGTAGTGGGATGACGGGGGGCAGGATTGCGCGACAGGACGCGTCATCGACCGTGTCGGTGGGGCGCACACCTCGGGCTCTCGGGCATTTGCCCTGACCCCACCCGCGCGCCAACGTTATACCAGCCGCCCCGAGTATATCTCGTGTAGACCCGGCTCGGCGGCATCTGCCCCATCCATTTCTCCACCGACGGCCCCTCCACGGCCGTCACCAGGGAGCCCTTCGTGAAAGCGTTTCGCACTATCCTCGGCATTACGGCGCTGGTCGCCGGATCGCTCGAGGCCCAGCAGTCGTCCCGAACGCAGCCGGTCACCGGATTGCGCGACAATTCCACGGGCTTTCACGCCCTGGTGGGGGCCCGCGTGGTCACGGCACCGGGACAGGTGCTCACCAACGCCACGATCGTGGTCCGGAACGGGCTGATCACCGCCGTCGGTGCCGGCATGGCCCCACCGGCCGGCGCGCGTGTTTGGGACCTGAAAGGCCTGACCGTCTATCCGGGATTCATTGATGCGTCGGCGGATCTGGGTGGTGATGCGCCACCGCAGGGTGGCGATGTGGGACCAACCCACTGGAATCCGCAGGTCCGCGCCTGGTTCAGCACGACCTCAAGCTTCAAGGACGATTCGACCCGCCGCGCCGCGCTTCGCTCGCTCGGCTTTGGCACGGCGCTCGCGGTGCCGCGACAGGGCATCTTCCGCGGCACCGCGTCGGTGGTCAACCTCGGTGACGAAGGTGTGCGCGATCGGGTGCTGCGCCCCGACCTCGCCCAATCCATCGGCTTCCAGCGCTCCTTCGCGCTGGGCGGCATGTATCCAAACTCGGCCATGGGCACCGTCGCCCTCATGAAGCAGACCTTCATGGACGCGGAGTGGTACACGCGCGCGTGGGGCGCCTACGAGGCGAGTGGCCGCTCGCTGCTGCCGCCGGAAACGAGCGAAGCGCTTGCCGCGCTGCGCAACGCCGTGCAGGCCAAGCAGCCGGTGTACTTCGAAACCACGAGTGAAGAGGAATACCTGCGTGCCTACAAGCTCGCGCAGGAGTACAAGCTTACGCCGTGGTTCCGCGGCAGCGGACAGGAATATCGGCTGATCGATGTGCTCAAGGGTCGCACGCAGCCGCTGATCGTGCCGCTGTCGTTCCCCGATGCACCAAACGTGTCCAGCCCGGAAGCGTCGCTCGGCGCGTCGCTCGCCGATCTGCGGCACTGGTATCTCGCGCCGACCAATCCCGGGCAGCTGGCCGCCGCTGGGGTGGGTTTCGCGATCACCGCCGACGGGCTCTCGTCGCTGCAGCAGTTCCTGCCCAACCTGCGCACCGCCGTGGCGCGCGGGCTTGCACCAGACAAGGCGCTCGCTGCACTCACCACGGTGCCCGCGACCTACCTCGGTATCGACAAGACCCATGGCACGATCGCCGTCGGTAAGGCGGCCAATCTCGTCGTCAGTGAAGGCGACCTGTTTACCGAAGAAGCGACGGTGCGCGACGTGTGGGTGCAAGGCGCACGGTATGGAGTCGGTCGCCCACCGCAGGTGGACCCGCGCGGCACGTGGACCATCACGTCGGACGATGCGGGCACGTTCAAGACCGCGACGCTGCGTCTTGATGGACCCCTCAATCGAATTCGCGGCACCATCGAGATGGCCGGGCGCCGTCCGGTGAATCTCTCGGGCGTACGCATCATCGCCGAGACCGGCCGACTGGAAGCGACGTTTGCCGGCGAGCCGTTGGGCCAGGAAGGGTCGATGCTGCTGGCCGGTTCGGTGGTGGATACGACGTTCTTTGGTTGGCTGTCGCTGCCCAACGGTACGGATGCACGCTACCGCGGTTCACGCACCGAAGCGTACGAAGGACCGGCGCGCGGTGCCGTGGCGTCGAAGGTACCGAAGCTCGACTTGCCATTCATCCGGCCGTCGATGGAGTTCGGACGCACGTCGCAGCCGGTGCAGCCGGCGTCGCTGGTGGTGCGCAATGCGACGGTGTGGACACAAGGTCCGCAGGGTCGGCTCGAGAACGCCGACTTGCTGGTGCAGGCCGGCAAGGTGGTGCGGGTGGGGCAGAAGCTCACGGCGCCCGCCGGCGCCGTTGAGGTCGATGCGACCGGCAAGCACGTCACGCCGGGGCTGATCGATCCGCACACGCACTCGGGTGTCAGTGCCGTGAACGAAAGCGGCTTCGCGATCGTCCCCGAAGTGCAGATGGGCGACGTGCTCACGCACAACAACATCTGGTACTATCGTCAGCTCGCGGGCGG